>CANRXB010000007.1 GCA_947643715.1 uncultured bacterium | reverse complement strand
CTGGTTTGTTGTACCCTTTTGCAAAGATGCGAATCATTCTGTTTGTTTCAAACTTGTCCCTTCTCTCTTTTCGTTTCGCGTATGGATCTCTGACATGCTTTTTTCTCTCGTTCCTCCCTCATCCCAGCAGATAGGGCACGAAATAAGCCACTTGCTTATACCACCAGTCCCAGTCGTGGGCCACGTCCCAGCCCCAGACGTCCACCCAGACGTGGATGTCTTTCTCCCGCAGGATGTCCGCCAGCCACATGGTGGTGCCTGGGATCTCCCAAGGGCCCCGGCCCACACAGACGACCCCTTTCTTCTGATTATACAGCTCGATGAACGGATGGTCCTTGGGCATATCGGACAGATAGTGCACGGGCGAATTGTGATATACCACCTCATCCACATAGCCATCGAATCCGTAGTCCGCGCTGTAGATGCCGCTGAGGGCGAGCAGCCGGTCGAACAGGTCGGGGCGGCGGAAGAACAGGTTGGCCGCGTGGGTGGCCCCAAGGCTGCATCCGAACACCATCACTCCCGCCTCTCCGGTCCAGCCGTTGCGCTCGTTCACGATGCTCCGGATGAAGGGCACCATCTCGTCCGTGATGTAGGCGATCCATTGCTCATACCGGCGGATCCGCCAGTATGGGTCGCCGCTTTTGTTGGACCAGCTCTCGGCGTCGATGGTGTCGATGGAGAACACCATCACCTGACCTGCATCGATCCAGGGCGCCCAGGCGTCGGTCATGCGGAAGTTCTCGAAATCGTAGAACCGGCCGTCCTGGCAGGGGATGAACAGCACCGGGCGGCCGGCATGGCCATATACTTTACACTCCATGTCACGGCCCAAGGCCGGGCTATAGTCTTTGAAATATCTCGTCTCCATCGGGCATCCTCCGTCATTCCTCCCGCCCATAGAGCAGGGTATTCATAAAAAATGGGATCTGACGCTCCCAGCTCGCCTCGCTGTGGTCGCCGCCGGGCACCATGCGGAAGTCCAGCAAGATCCGCTTGTCCAGCAGCGCCGCCGCCGTTCTCCCCAGCAGGCGGAACATCTGCGCATGGTTGGACAGCTCTCGGGAACCATAGTCCATATACAGCACCGTGCCCGGGGACACCCGGGAGGAGCGGATGAGGGTCTCCACCTTCCCCGGCGCCACCCACAGCGAGGGGGACAGCGCCGCCCCCCGGGAGAACCAGCGGTTGTACTCCAGCACGGCGTATAGGCTCATGAGCCCTCCCATGGAGCTCCCGGCGATGAAAGTGTCCCCTCTGCCGGGGAGCGTGGGGAACTCCCGGTCGATCTCAGGCTTGAACGTGTGGACCAGCCACTCCATGGTGGTCCTCCCCCGCCCCACCACCCGGCCGAGGTCGCCGGCGGAGAACGTCCAGGGGGAATACTCCGACAGCCGTCCGTTGTCCGGATGATGGTTGCACTCCACCGCGACCACCATGATCTGGGTCTGGGTGGCGTCCAGGTACTCGCTCATGCCCCAGCTCTTGCCATATGTAGCGTCCTCATCGAAGAACACATTGTGCCCATCGAACATATAAAGCACTGGGTAACGCAGATCCGGGTCCATCTCCCAGGAGTCGGGCAGGTAGACATATGCCCGGCGGGGCTCGTCTCCAGTGAGCTCAGGGATCGTGATGTTCCAGCTATCGACCATGGTCCAGGCTCCTTTCCCACTTCAAAGCGTTGATACCATGGAGCATAGTGTATCACAGCGCTGAAAAAAAATCAATCTGCGGATCTCCCTATCTTCTCCGCTCCCAGCCCTGGCCCATGGCGCATTTTCACAGATATTTTCTGTGAATATTTCTGGTTTCCCTCTTGCTTTTTTCCTGGACAGCCGTTACAATAGGGGCGTAGGCGGCGTGGTCCGCCGCCGGAAGGAGGATCATGGACATGAGCGAAGGATACGGTCCGGATTTCGTATCGGTCACCGACGACGACGGCAATGAATTCGAATTGGAGCATCTGGGCACCCTTGAATATAACGGCGGCATGTATATGGCGTTCGTCCCCGCCGACATGGACGAGGACGACGAGGACTTTGGGCTGATCCTCCTGAAAGCGATCGAACAGGACGGCGAGCAGCTCTTGGCGGACATCGACGACGAGCAGGAGCTCAACGCCGTCTATCAGCAGTTCATGGAAGAGCTGTTCGAGGACGAGGAGGAGTGATCCGCCTCTCCCAGCGGCACAGATATGTCCCCCCTTTCCCCTGCCGGGTTCTAACTACGTGACTCTGCCTTGTTAAAACCCACATTTCTTGAACGGGACGCCCCACTCGCGCGGTGGTTCGCAGGCCTCCCGGCCCTCTTCGGAGGAGTCTGGATGTTGGAAGCGGTGAAACCAAGCGGAGGCGACCCACCTGCATCTTCGTGCAGGTTTTTAATGGGGCGGCACGGCCACGGCGGGGGTCTTACCAGATCAGGCGGAAGGGTCTCGGCCCTTCCGCCTTTTCCTATTTGTAAATTTTCATCTTTGCGCAGAAATAAGCCTTGCAACGGCTGTTTTACCATGCTATAATGTTTGGCAGCGCCGCGCGGGCCAGGTATTTGGGAGCGGACCGAGGCCCCATCTCCACACCTGAGCCGGGCGGACCTCCCGGTCCGCCGCCACTACAACGAACACTGAGAGGATTGATATACCATGAGCGCATCCAGAGAGAAAAAGCAGCGCCAGAGCGCCGGCCCCTCCGAAAAGGACCTGAAGGCCCAACAGGAGCAGGCCGTCCGCAAGCGCAAGACCATCACCTATTCCGTCATCGCCGCCGTGGCCGTGGTGCTGGTGACCGCACTGCTGGTGTGGCGCTCCGGCTTTTTCCAGGCCCGGACCGCCGCTGCCACCGTAGGCGACGAGACCCTGACCACCGCTGAGCTGAGCTTCTATTATTATGGTGTACGCAGCAGCTACGCCAACAACTCTTCTTACTACGGTTCCCTGGGTATGCTCAGCTCGGGCTTCGACAGCTCCAAGAGCGACGACGAGCAGTTCTATGACGCCACGAACAACGTGACCTACCGGGACTACTTCATGGAGACCGCTTTGGAGAACGCCCAGCAGAACAAGGCCCTGGCCGAGCAGGCCCTGGCGGACGGCCACACCGAGGCCGAGATCAAGCAGGACCTCCAGGACTATATCGCCGCCCGCAAGCAGGAGGCCGCTTCCCGGGGATACAGCTATGCCTCCTACCTCCGGGCCATCTACGGTCCCTATATGTCCACCGGCGTCTATGAGGAACTGACCAGCCGCAACCTGCTGGCCAATCTGGTGGCCAACGAGAAGTACGACGAGCTGTTCGACGGTTACACCCAGACCGACCTGGACGCTTACTACAAGGACAATGCCGACACCCTGGACACCGTCGAGTACTCCTTCCTCTACTTCCCCATCGCCACTGTGGGCACCACCGACCCCGACGGCAACCAGCTCCCCGACGAGGAGGTGGAGAAGCTGAAGGACGAGGCCAAGAACGACGCCAAGGCGAAGGCCGAAGAGGCCCTGAAAGCCTATGACAGCGGCACTGCGGTCGCCGACCTGGCCACCAAATATGAGCTGACCTCCTATAAGGACCACACCCAGACCGTGGGCACCGGCAGCATCGACAGCGCATACAGCGAGCAGCTCCTCAAGCTGGCCAAGGACGAGAGCGCCCTGGTGGAGAGCGCCAGCGGTTTTTATGTCATCGCTTTCCACGACCGCTATCTGGCGGACGAGCCCACCCGGGACGTGCGCCACATCCTGATCCGGGCCGAGACCTCCACTGACGACAGCGGCAAAGTGGTCGCTCCCACCGACGAGGCTTGGGCCGCCGCCAAGGCGAAGATCGACGCCATCCAGGCCGAATGGGAGTCCGGCAGCAAGACCGAGGATGCTTTCGCCGAGCTGGCAAACCGGGAGTCCGACGACGGCAACGGCACCACCGGCGGCCTGTACACCCGCGCTTTCGAAGGCTACTTCGTCCCTGAGTTCAGCGAGTGGACCTTCGATTCCAGCCGCCAGCCCGGCGATGTGGGCATGGTGCAGCACAAAGCCGCTGACAACGACTACAGCAAATACTGGGGCTATCACCTCATCTATCTCGTGGGCGACAACGAGCCCGTCTGGATGGGCACCGCCCGCAACTCCTTGGCCGTCGATGCCCGGACCACCTGGATCGACGAGCTGGCCGCTACCCATCCCACCGCATTGGCCGATGGCGCCGACTACCTGGGCAAATAAGGCGCGAAACAACGAAGGACAGAGACCGGACACAGCGTCCGGTCTCTGTTTTTAGGAGCGATACGATATGGACGAACAATTCATCCGCACCCAGATGCTGCTGGGCTCTCAGGCCATGGAACGGCTGGCGCACAGCCATGTGGCCGTGTTCGGCCTGGGCGGTGTGGGCGGCTGGTGTGCCGAAGCCTTGTGCCGCTCCGGGGTGGGAGAGCTCACCTTGGTGGACCAGGACACGGTGTCGGTGAGCAACCTCAACCGCCAATCCGCCGCCTTATGGTCCACTGTGGGCATGGAAAAGGCGCAGGCCACCGCCCTGCGCCTTCAAGACATCTCCCCCCACTGCGTCCTGCACCCCATGGCCGCCCGCTACGAGGCGGGACAGCGGGAGGAGTTCTTCCGGTCCGGATATGACTACATCGTGGACGCCATCGATCTGGTGAGCTGCAAGCTGGACCTCATCGAGACCGCCCACGCCCGGGAGATCCCCATCGTCTCCGCCCTGGGCACTGGCAACAAGCGGGACGCCCAGCAGCTCCGCCTCGCCGACATCTCCCAGACCGAGGGCTGTCCCCTGGCCCGTGTGGTGCGCAAGGAGCTGCGGAAACGGGGGATCGCCCATCATCCGGTGGTGTTCTCCCCTGAGCTTGCCGGTTCCGCCGAGACCGGGGACGAGGTCCCGCCACCCGGCCGCCGGTCCATCCCCGCCAGCTCCATGTGGGTGCCGGCAGCGGCCGGCCTGCTCCTGGCCCAGGCCGTCATCCTGGCGCTTGCGGACGGGACTGGATGCGCTCATACGCCATCTTGACGATCCACGCCCCCAAGAGGCCGCACAGCGAACCGATCGCGGCCCCCGCCAGCACGTCGCTGGGGAAATGGACCCCTACGTACAGTCGGGAAAGTCCCATCAGCACAGCCGCGCATATCGCAGCGATCTTCATCCACCGCTTCGGCCCCGCCGCCCATGCTCCGATGGCAAACGCGAACGCCGCGTTGGTGTGCCCCGAGGGGAACGAATTCGGGTCGTGCTCGTCCACCAGGTTGACGAACCCCTCGATCGCCAGCCAGGGCCTCTCCCTGGCCACGAGAGGTTTGATGGTGAAGTTCACCACCACCAGCCCGATGAGCATGGCGCACAGTGCGGAAGCCCCCGCCTTCCGGGTGGATCGGAAGCACAGCATCACCACGCCCAGCACGATGAACAGCATCCCCGTGTCCCCGAGCTGGGTATAGAGCTTCATGATCGGGTCCAGCACCGGGCCCCTTATGTGTTCCGCGATCCACACCAGCACCTGCTGGTCGGCTCCTTGGATCATCTCCAACATGTCTGTCCCTCCTGACCTTGACCCGTGGGTCAAAGATATTGTATAATAGCCATGGATGGCCGTCGTCTCTGACGGCATCGTCACCGCACATCCATCACGGTGCGCGGCGCATGTACCATACGATCGATTCTACCCCATTCCCTGCCCCATGGCAAGTTTTTTGTGGGAGGTCCCCCTATGAAAGTCATCCATCTGATCAGCGGCGGAGACACCGGCGGCGCCAAGACCCACGTCCATTCCCTGCTCCAAGGGCTGGGCCGGCACATCCAGGCGGACATGGTGTGCTTCACCGACGGCCCCTTCACACAGGAGGCCCGGGACCTGGGCATCCATGTGGACGTGATGGCCAGCCGCGATCCTCTGGCCGCGCTCAAGCCCCTGCGGGAGAAGATCGCCCGGGAGGGATATGACATCATCCATTGCCACGGCGCCCGGGGCAATCTCATGGGGGCCCTGCTGCGCAGATCCACCGGCCTTCCCGTGGTCACCACCGTCCACAGCGACCCCAAGCTGGACTATATGGGCCGTCCCCTGTCCGCCCTCACCTACGGCACCCTCAACGCCTGGGCCCTGCGGCGCATCCCATACCACATCGGCGTGTCCGACGCCATGAGCGAGCTGCTCATCAGCAGGGGCTTCGACCCTCAGCAGATGTTCGCCATCTACAACGGCATCGATTTCACCCCGCGCACGCCTAAGCTGGACCGCCGGGGCTTCCTGGACCGCTTGGGGCTGGATTGGCCGGACGATGTGGTCATCGCGGGTATCGCCGCCCGGCTCAACCCGGTGAAGGACATGGGGACGCTCCTCCGGGGCTTCGCCGCGGCCTATGCCCAGCAGCCCAAGCTGCGCCTCATCATCGCCGGGGAGGGCCCGGACGAGACCATGCTCCGCCAGCTCGCCGGGGAACTGGGGGTGTCCGACCAGGTGTGCTTCGCCGGATGGCTGTCCGACACCGACAGCTTCTACAACGCCTTGGACATCAATACCCTCACTTCCCTGTCCGAGACCTTCCCCTACGCGCTCACCGAAGGGGCACGGTTCGCCTTGCCCACCGTGGCCAGCCAGGTGGGAGGGGTCCCTTTCCTCATCCAGAGCCATGTCACCGGGCTCCTGTTCCAGCCCAGGGACCACGCTGCCCTGGGCCGCCATCTCGCCGCTCTGGCCGAGGACCCGGGCCTTCGCCGCAGGCTGGGCGAACAGCTTTTGGAAAAAGGCCGCACGGAGTTCTCCATCGAGAGCACCATCCGCCGGCAGCTCGATATCTACGCCGCCATCCTCCGCCGCCAGGAGCGCAAGGCCCGGAAGCGGGACGGCGTGGTGATCTGCGGGGCCTATGGCCGAGGCAACGCCGGTGACGAGGCGATCTTGAAAGCGGTCGTCACCGAGCTGCGCTCCATCGACCCGGACCTGCCCCTTTGGGTGATGACACGCAAGCCCAAGATCACCAGGCTCCGCCACCGGGTGGGGGCCATGTACACTTTCGACCTGCCGGCCTTCTGCCGCCGGATGGCGAAGAGCACCCTCTATATCAACGGCGGTGGCTCTCTGGTCCAGGACGTCACCAGCCATCGTTCCCTATGGTTCTACCTGTTCACCCTGTCCGCCGCCAAGCGGCTGGGGTGCAAGGTGATGATGTACGGCTGCGGCATCGGCCCCATCCAGACCCCCCGCAACCGCCGCAAGACCGGGCAGGTGATCGACCGCTCGGTGGACGTGATCACCCTACGGGACAGCGCCTCCCGGGAAGAGCTCCAGGCCATCGGCGTCAGCCGCCCCCAGGTGGTGCTGGCTGCGGACCCCGCCGTCACCCTCCCCGCCGCTCCCCCTCAAGCGGCGGACGCCTTGCTGGAGGAGATCGGCCTCCACCCCCGGGACGGGGAAAAGTACCTGGGCGTCACCGTGCGGCCCTGGCCTGGGTTCGAGGAGAAGATCCCCGTCTTTGCCGCCGCCGTCGATCACGCCTACGAACGCTACGGCCTCATCCCCGTGTTCATCCCCATCGAGGGCAAGCTGGACGCCTCCGCCGCCCGCCGGGTGGCCGACCAGCTCAAGAAGGCCCCCGTCCACCTTTTGTCCACCTGCCCCGGCACCGAGCTGGCCATCGCTCTGTCCGCCCGGATGGACGTGGCGCTGTCCATGCGCCTGCACGCGCTGATCTTCGCCGCCGTCCGGGGCGTGCCCCTGGTCGGGGTGGTCTACGACCCCAAGGTGAGCGCTTTCCTGGACGACGCGGGCCAGGACCTGTACGCCCGGCTGGACCAGCTCACCCCGGAGCTCCTGTGCGCCCTGGTGGACGCCGCCGCTCTGCGCCGTCAGGACCGGAAGGCCCTGGAGGAAAAGACCGCCCGGCTCATCCAGTTGGAACACAACAACAGCGTGGCCGTCGCCCGGCTGCTGACCGATTGAATCCTCTTGGACCTGGAGGTGCCCCATGAAGCAGATCGTTTGCCTGGCCCATGCCCCCTGGCAGGCCCGGCCTGACCGCACCCAGCAGCTTCTGGCCCGGCTCACCGGCGCTCAGATCCTGTTCTTCGAGCCTGCGCCCCGAAAAGGCGCTCCCATGCCGGAACAGGGCCGCCGTGTGCGCTCCCACATCACAGTCTACACCTTGCCCGCCTCCCTCCCCGGCCCTCAGGAGCGGTCGATCCTCCAGCGCCGACGGCTGGACAAGGCGGCGGACTACATCCAACAGATCATGGGCAAGCACCATTTCCGCGAGCCGGTCCTATGGTGCACCGCTCCCGTGCACGCTCGATTCCTGGACAAGCTGGCCTACCGGGGCGTGGTGTACGACTGCGACTGCTTCTGGGACGAGAGCCGTTGGGACATGGAGCGCGATCTCGCCCGCCACGCCGAAGTGATATTCGCCGCCTCCTTCGGGCTGATCAAGCGGCTGTCCTCCTGTAACGACAACGTGGCCCTGCTCCCCAACGGGGTGAACCCCATCCTGTTCCAGCAGCAGGAGCGGACCGTCCCCCCTGCTCTGGCGGGCCTGCCCGGGCAGCGGCTGTTCGGCCGGGTGGGCAGCGTCACCAGCCAAGTGGACCTGGAGCCCCTGCTCTATCTCGCCCGGCACCGGCCGGAATGGACCTTCGTCCTCATGGGCCGGGTGACCCGGCCGGCGGCGGATCAGCTCCGCGGCCAGGACAACATCGTGCTCCTCGGGACGGTCAACCCCTTGGACCTGCCCGACTACCTGTACCGCTGCGACCTGCTGTTCGACCTGCCCCGCCTGGACCGGCCCGGCAGCGACGTGGTGTCCGGCAGGATATACGAGTACCTGGCCACGGGCAAGCCCATCGTCACCGTGGTGGACCCCTCCGTGCCCGACGCCATCCCGGAGCTGGTGCGCACCGCTTATGACGGCCCAGGCTTCCTCCGCCAGTGCAAGGCCGCTCTGGGCGAGGACACCTCCCTCTCCCGCCGGCGCCGAACGCTGGCCCAGGAGTCCTCCTGGACCGGACGGGCCGCACAGGTGTCCGGCATCCTGGATGCCACCGGGCTGTTTTGAACTCGAAACAGGTCCGGTGCAAGTCCGCCCGGCCTACCGTGGATCCCTTACATACACGGCCGCCTCATGCTGCGGCGGATCGCTCCCTCACCGCCCGCTCCGGATCGTGCGCTCTTGCCCTGATCTTGCCCGCCCGGTCCCGGCAGATTGTATAAGCCTACGAAAATCTGCCAGGGCCTTGATTTCCGAATCCTTTTTCGATAGAATAGGCTCGAATCATTTGGAAATGGGGTGCCTGCATTGGAGCGTTCCAGCCGTGTCCGTTCGGAGCTCTGCCTGCATGGCACCATTGCGTCCAAATATCCCAACTGAAGTACGAGCAGGCTGCACGCGCATACGCGGCGGCCTGTTTCATTTTCGAGGTTCGAAAGGAGGACTCACTTTGAAGAAAGTCGCCGTCATCATGGGCTCCGACTCTGACTGGCCGGTGGTCAAGGGGGCCTGCGCCCAGCTCGAGGAGTTCGGCATCCCCTACGAGGTCCACATCCTCAGCGCCCACCGCACACCCGCCGCCGCTGCGGACTTCGCCCAAAACGCCCGGTCCAACGGCTTCGGCGTGCTCGTGTGCGCCGCAGGCATGGCCGCACATCTGGCCGGGGCGTTCGCGGCCAATTCCACCCTGCCCGTCATCGGCATCCCCATGAAGGGGGGCGCCATGGACGGCCTGGACGCGTTGCTGGCCACCGTGCAGATGCCCAGCGGCATCCCCGTGGCCACCGTGGCCATCAACGGGGCCAAGAACGCCGCCGTGCTGGCCGCGCAGATCTTGGCCGTGGCCGACGACGATCTGGCCGCAAAGCTGGATGCCGCCCGGCAAAAGATGGCCACGCAGATCGCGGAGAAAGAGGCCAAGCTCCAGGCGGAGCTGGACGATCGAAAAAAGGTATAGCAGATGCCCCAGGGAATGTCTAGGGAAGAACTGGCCGACCTGGTCGAAGCTATACAGACGGCCCACGATAAAAAGACAGGACGGCCGCTGACAGAGGAAGAACATACCGCGTTGGTCATAAAGTTCAAGCAAAGCATCCAGCACCCGGGCGGAAGCGACCTGATCTATTATCCCGAACTGATCGTTGGGTACCCCAAGGACCGGGAGCCGACCGTTGACGAGATCGTCGATATGGCGATGAAGGGGATCTGACAAATACACTACGATAAAGGAAAGGTTGATCTATCATGGAGAAGAAAGAGCAGCTCTACGAGGGCAAGGCCAAGAAGGTATTTTCCACCGAGGACCCTGAGAAGGTCATCGTCTCCTACAAGGACGACGCCACCGCATTCGACGGCTTGAAAAAGGGCACCATCACCGGCAAGGGCGCCATCAACAACCAGATGACCAACTTCCTCATGCAGCAGCTCGAGAAAAAGGGCGTGCCCACTCATTTCGTGGAGGAGCTCTCCGAGCGGGAGACCGTTGTGAAGAAAGTGACCATCGTCCCCTTGGAGGTGATCGTCCGCAACCTCTCCGCCGGCTCTTTCGCCAAACGGTACGGCGTGGAGGAGGGCATCGTCTTTGACGCCCCCACCGTGGAATTCTCCTACAAGAACGACGATCTGCACGACCCCCTCATCAACGACCATCACGCGGTGGCCCTGAAGCTGGCCAGTTGGGAGGAGATCGAGCTGATCAAGAGATATGCTTTCCAGGTGAACGACCTGCTCAAGCAGATCTTGTCCGAGTGCGGCGTCACCCTGGTGGACTTCAAGCTCGAGTTCGGCAAGACCGCCGACGGCACTATCGTGCTGGCCGACGAGATCAGCCCGGACACCTGCCGTTTCTGGGACTCCAAGACCGGGGAGAAGCTGGACAAGGACCGCTTCCGCCGGGACCTGGGCAACGTGGAGGGCGCTTATCAGGAGATGAGCCGCCGCCTGATGGGCAAGTGAGCCATGGAGGACAGCTCCATCGGCATCATCGGCGGGCAGGACGGTCCCACTGCCATCCTCGTCAGCGGCGACCCTACCGGCCTCGTCCTCTTGCTGCTCCTGGTCGCGGCGGTGGCCGGAGCGGCGCTCTGGCTGTTCCTGCGCAAGCGTAAGAAATAAGGAGGCTCCGTAATGGGCGGATTTTTTGGCGCGATCTCAAAGCACGATGTGACGCTCGATATCTTCTTCGGCGTGGACTATCACTCCCACCTCGGCACGCGCCGGGGCGGCATGGTCATCTACGATGAGCAGGATGGCTTCCAACGGCAGATCCATTCCATCGAAAACACCCCGTTCCGCACCAAGTTCGAAAAGGATCTCTCCGAGTTCCACGGCAACGCCGGCATCGGCTGCATCAGCGACACCGATCCTCAACCCCTGCTGGTGCGCTCCCACCTGGGACTGTACGCCATCTCCACCGTGGGCATCATCAATAATGCCGACGCCTTGGTGGAAGAATATTTCGACGGACATGCCCGTCAATTCATGGCCATGAGCTCCGGCAAGGTGAACGCCTGTGAGCTCACCGCAGCCCTCATCAACCAAAAGGACTCTCTCGTGGAGGGCATCCGGTACGCCCAGCAGGTCATCGACGGGTCGTCCACCATCCTCATCCTCGCCCCGGACGGCATCGTGGCCGCCCGGGACAGGCTGGGGCGGCTGCCTGTGCTCATCGGGAAAAACGACGAGGGCTGCTGTGTGTCCTTCGAGTCCTTCGCCTGTACCAAGCTGGGGTATGAGAACGCCTATGAGCTGGGCCCCGGCGAGATCGTCCGCATCACCCCCGACGGCTGGGAGACCCTGGCCCCCGCCGGTGACGAGATGCGCATCTGCGCTTTCTTGTGGACCTACTACGGCTACCCCAACTCCAATTACGAGGGACAGAACGTAGAGGTCATGCGCTACCGCAACGGAGAGATCATGGCCCGGGAGGAGAAAGAGAAGGGCTCCCTCCCCGACGTGGACTGGGTGGCCGGGGTGCCCGATTCCGGCGTGCCCCACGCCATCGGCTACGCCAACCGCAGCGGCAAGCCCTTCGCCCGGCCCTTCGTGAAGTACACCCCCACCTGGCCCCGGTCCTTCATGCCCGCCAACCAGGAGGTACGCAACCAGGTGGCCAAGATGAAGCAGATCCCCGTGCCTGAGCTGATTCAGGGGAAGAAGCTGCTCTTCGTGGACGACTCCATCGTCCGGGGCACCCAGCTCCGGGAGACGGTGGACTTCCTCTACGGCGCCGGAGCGGAACAGGTCCACATGCGCTCCGCCTGCCCGCCCATCATGTACGGCTGCAAGTATCTCAACTTCTCCAGGAGCAACAGCTCCATGGAGCTGTTGACCCGCAAGACCATCCAGGAGCTGGAGGGAGACGAGGGCCATCAGCATCTGGACGAGTACGCCGACGCCAGTACCCAGCGGGGCCAGTGTATGCTCAAGTCCATCTGCGAGAAGCTGGGCTTCGACTCTCTGGGCTACCAGACCCTGGACGGTCTGCTGGAGGCCATCGGCATCGACCGGGACAAGGTCTGCACATATTGTTGGACCGGCAAAGAATGATGCGTCCCAGCCCTGCCGTGGACGGGCTCGACGCGAGTATATGGAGGTCATACCAATGAAGGATTCCCATTCCGCATCCTACGCTGCCGCCGGTGTGGACATCGAGGCGGGATACAAAGGCGTACAGCTCATGAAAGAGCATGTGGCCCGCACCGTCGTCCCCGGCGTGGTCAGCGGCATCGGCGGCTTCGGCGGGCTGTTCGCCCCGGACCTGTCCGGCATGGAGGAGCCTGTCCTGGTGTCCGGCACCGACGGCGTGGGCACCAAGCTGCGCGTCGCCCAGCTCATGGGCGAACACAGCACCATCGGCATCGACTGCGTGGCCATGTGCGTCAACGACATCATCTGCTGCGGCGCAAAGCCCCTGTTCTTCCTGGATTACATCGCCATCGGGAAGAACGACCCGGAAAAGGTGGCTTCCATCGTCTCCGGCGTGGCGGAGGGCTGCGTCCAGGCAGGCTGCGCCCTCGTCGGCGGCGAGACCGCCGAGCACCCCGGCGTCATGGCCCCTGACGATTATGATCTGGCGGGCTTCTGCGTGGGCATCGTGGACCGGAAAAAGATGATCGACGGCCGGCAGATGAAGGCCGGGGACACGATCCTGGCCCTGGATTCCAACGGCCTGCATTCCAACGGCTTCTCCCTGGTGCGCAAGGTGCTGGACGTGGAGCACACAGATCTGAACGCACGGCCGCAGGAGCTGGACGGCGCCTTGGGCAATGAGCTGCTCCGGCCCACCGCCATCTATGTCCAGCCCGTCCTGGCCGCGATCGAGGCGGCACGGGTGTATGGCATCAGCCATATCACCGGCGGCGGCTTCTATGAGAACGTCCCACGCTGCCTGCCCCATGGGCTGAGCGCCAAGATCGACAAGTCCGCCCTGCACATCCCCCCCATCTTCTCCATGATCCAGCGGCTGGGCGATATCCCGGAGCGGGACATGTTCAACACCTTCAATATGGGCACCGGCATGGTGCTCATCGTGGACAAGGACGATGTGGACCAGGCGGTGTCCGCCCTCGCCGGCAAGGGCCATGACGCACATGTCATCGGCGAGGTGGTCTCCGGCGACGGAGGCGTAGAGCTTCTATGAGCAAGCGCATCGCCGTGCTGGTCTCCGGCGGCGGGACCAACCTGCAAGCCCTCATCGACGCGCAGCGCCGGGGAGAGATCGTGGGCGGAAAGCTCACCGCCGTCATCTCCTCCAAGCCTGGGGCCTATGCCCTGGAACGGGCGGCCAAAGCGGGCATCCCCGGCTACGTCGTGGCCCGGAAGGATCATCCCTCCAACCAGGCCATGACTCTGGCGCTGGTGGACAATCTGAAGTCGCTGGACATCGACCTCGTGGTGCTGGCCGGCTTCATGGTCATCCTCACCCAAGAGATGGTGGAAGCCTTCCCCAACGCCATCCTGAACGTCCACCCCGCCCTCATCCCCTCTTTTTGCGGTGAAGGCTTCTATGGCCTCCACGTCCACCAACGGGCGCTGGGATACGGTGTGAAGGTTTCCGGCGCCACCGTCCACTTCGTCAGCGAGGAGTGCGACGGCGGGCCCATCGTGCTCCAAAAGGCAGTGGCCGTGGAGGAGGACGACACCCCGGAGACCCTCCAGCGCCGCATCATGGAGCAGGCCGAGTGGGTCATACTGCCACAGGCTGTGTCCCTGTTCTGTCAGGGGCGGCTGAAGGTGGAAGGACGTACCGTCCGCATCCTGGACGCTTGACGAAAGGAGCCCACACCCATGGCGCAAACGATCTACCGCTTCCAGGCCGCGATCGAGGCCGTCCCGGACAAGGGCGGGGCATACGTGCGCTTCCCATATGACGTGCGGAAAGAATTCGGGAAGGGCCGTGTGAAGGTCCGGGCCACCTTCGACGGCGTGGTCTACGACGGGAGCCTCGTCAACATGGGCGTGCGCAATGCCGACGGCTCCGTCTGCCATATCATCGGCATACGCAAGGATATCCGCGAGAGGATCGGGAAGCAGCCCGGCGACACCGTCGCCGTCACCATCCAGGAAGTCGATCCCACGAAGCCGGTCTAAGACCTTGCATCCACCGCCCCAACGGGCGATCTGCCAGACGCGCTCTCTACGAGCTATCTATCAAAGGAGGTCAATCCCATGCAAGTTCAAACGCTCACCGATCTGCTCCGCGCCGATCCCTATCCCGGACGGGGCATCATGCTGGGCCGTTCCGCCGACGGCAAGTGCGCCGTCATCGCCTACTTCATCATGGGCCGCAGCGAGAACAGCCGCAACCGGGTCTTTGAAGAGACGGACGACGGCATCCGCACCCGCGCCTTCGACGAGTCCAAGATGACCGACCCTTCCCTGATCATCTACCACCCTGTTCGGCGGCTGGACAGCGGCCTGACCATCGTCACCAACGGCGACCAGACCGACACCATCCGGGATGCTCTCCTGGAGGGCCATTGTTACCGCCACGCCCTGAACGCCCGTACCTTCGAGCCGGACGGCCCCAACTACACGCCCCGCATCTCCGGGGTGGTGAAGCCCAACGGCTCCTATAATTTGTCCATCCTCAAAAGCTTGGACGGCGATCCGTCCTGTGCCTGCCGCTATTTCTTCGAGTACGACGCGCCCAAGGCGGGGGTGGGCCATTTCATCCACACCTACGAGAACGACGGCGACCCCCTTCCCTCTTTCGAAGGGGAGCCCCGGCGGGTGGAGATCTCCGCTCCCGACGCGGAGACCCTGGCCAGCGACCTGTGGCTGGCGCTGGACGACGACAACAAGGTGTCCCTGTTCGTGCGTTACGTCGATCTGGAGACCGGCGACGACGAGACGTCCATCATCAACAAGCACTGGTGAGCCGCGCCCACCTCGGAGCGCAGACGCCAGCACACACTGGGAGGTTTGAACATGACCGAGCTGGAGCTGAAATACGGCTGTAATCCCAATCAACGACCCGCCCGCATCTTCATGGAAGAGGGCGAACTGCCTCTGGAAGTGCTCAACGGCAAGCCGGGTTATATCAACTTCATGGACGCACTGAACTCCTGGCAGCTCGTGCGTGCGCTGAAAAAGGCCACCGGCCTGCCCGCCGCCGCTTCCTTCAAGCACGTCTCCCCCGCCGGGGCGGCCCTGGGCCTGCCCCTGAGCGATGTGGAGCGGAAGATCTACTTCGCCCCGGAGGGCCCCCTCTCCCCCATCGCCTGCGCCTACATCCGGGCCAGAGGCGCGGACCGGCTTTGCTCCTTCGGCGACTGGGCCGCGCTGAGCGACACCTGCAACGCCGATACCGCCAGGGCCTTGGCCCCGGAGGTGTCCGACGGCGTGATCGCCCCCGGCTATACCGACGAGGCGCTGTCCATCCTCAAAGCGAAGAAGAAGGGCGGTTATAACGTGGTCCGCATCGATCCGGATTACCAGCCCGCCCCCATCGAGCGGCGCAACATCTTCGGCATCACCTTCGAGCAGGGCTACAACGACCTCGCCATCGACGAGAAGATGCTGGGCGACATCGTGACCCAGAACAAGGAGCTGCCCCAACCGGCCAAGCACGACATGCTGCTGGCCCTCATCACACTGAAATACACCCAGTCCAATTCTGTGTGTTATGTGAAAGACGGCATGACCATCGGCGTGGGTGCGGGCCAGCAGAGCCGCATCCACTGCACCCGGCTGGCGGGGAACAAAGCGGACATCTGGTGGCTGCGCCAGCACCCCTATGTGCTGGATCTGCAGTTCAAACAGGACGTCCGCCGCCCCGACCGGGACAACGCCATCGACCTGTATATCGCCGACTCCGCCGCCCTCATCCAGGACGGCGGATGGGAGACGCTTTTCAGCGTCCGCCCCAAAGAGCTCACTCCCGCCGATAAGACCGAGTGGATCTCCCAGCACCTCAGCGGCGTCACTTTGGGCTCCGACGCGTTCTTCCCCTTCGGGGACAATGTGGACCGGGCCCACCAGTCCGGGGTGAAGTACATCGCCCAGCCCGGCGGCTCCATCCGGGACGATCAGGTCATCGCCACCGCCGATAGATACGGCATGGTGATGGCGTTCACCGGTGTGCGCCTGTTCCACCATTGACGAGGGCCGGAGAGCGGGCCAAACGGTCAAACTTACAAAGATCACGGTCCGATCGACGTGTCGGCCATGGAAAACGGGGGTAACGATCGATGAAAGTATTAGTGGTAGGGAGCGGCGGACGGGAGCACGCCATCTGCTGGAAGCTGGCCCAGTCGCCCAAGGTCGATAAGCTTTACTGCGCTCCCGGCAACGCGGGCATCGCGCAGCTCGCCACCTGTGTGGACGTGAAGGCCACCGATGTGGACGGCATGGTGGCCTGGGCGCGGGACAACGCCATGGACTTCGTGGTGGTGGCTCCGGACGATCCCCTGGCCCTGGGCATGGTGGACGCCCTAGAGGCGGCAGGCATCCCCGCCTTCGGGCCTCGGGCCAACGCCGCCGTCATCGAAGCCAGCAAAGCCTTCTCCAAGGAACTGATGAGACGATACCACATCCCCACGGCGGGCTACGAGACCTTCACCGACCTAGACCGCGCCTTGGCCTACATCGAGGGACACGGCGCGCCCATCGTGGTCAAGGCGGACGGCTTGGCCTTGGGCAAGGGCGTGGTGGTGGCCGCCACCGTAGATGAGGCCAAACAGGCCGCACGGGAGATGATGGCGGACAAAAAGTTCGGCGCATCCGGCTCCACCGTGGTCATCGAGGATTGCATGACCGGGCCGGAGGTCACCGTGCTGGCTTTCGCGGACGGCGAACATGTCCGCCCCATGCCTGCCAGCCAGGACCACAAGCGGGCCTACGACGGCAACTGCGGCCCTAACACCGGCGGTATGGGCGCCATCTCCCCTCCCCCTCAGTACACGCCGGACATCGCCCGGCGGTGCATGGACGAGATCTTCCTGCCTACCATCGCCGCGCTGAAGGCGGAGGGACGTCCCTTCCAGGGGGTCATCTACTTCGGCCTGATGCTCACGCCCGACGGACCGAAGGTCGTCGAGTACAATGCCCGCTTCGGCGACCCGGAATGCCAGGCCGTGCTGTCCCTGCTGGACGCAGACCTGCTGGACATCTTCCTGGCCTGCCGGGAGGGGACGCTGGACCAGGTGGACTTCCGCTGGAAAGATCAGGCCGCCTGCTGCCTGGTCCTGGCCTCCGGCGGCTATCCGCTGGACTATCAGAAGGGCTATCCCATCTCCGGCCTGGAGGATGCCGGCCGTTCCGCCATGGTGTTCCACGCGGGCACCAAATCGGGCGAGGACGGCGAGCTGCTCACCAACGGCGGCCGCGTACTGGGTGTGACCGCCCTGGGCGACACCCTGGAGCAAGCCATCAACAACGCTTATGCCGCCGCCAGCCTCATCTCCTTCACCGGGATGCACTTCCGGACCGACATCGGCCGGGCGTTCTGATACCACGAAAAAGCCGCCATACCGATGGGTATGGCGGCTTTCCTTTTCGCATTCATCAGGTGTCCATCGCTTTGGACCGGCGACCGCCCCGGCCCACGTTTCCTCATTCGTGGATCTTGTCCTGGAAGAACTCCAGGGCCTCCTTGTCCGTGGCCCCATGGTGGACGATCATGGAGACCGCCTGGGCCATCGCCGCCGGATGGGCGCTCTGGAAGATGTTCCGGCCCATGTCCACGCCATGGGCCCCCTTCTGGATCACGCCGTAAGCCAACTTCAACGCATCAGGCTCGGACTGCTTCTTGCCGCCGGCCACCACGATGGGCACCGGGCACGCCGCCACCACCTCTTCAAATCTCTCACAGTCGTAGGTCTTGACCACCTGTACGCCCATCTCGGCGATGATGCGGGTGGCCAGCTTGAAAAAGCGGTCGGTACGGGCCATGTCCTTCCCGACGGCACACACACCCATGGTGGGGATCGAATAGCGCATCCCGGCATCCACGACCCGGTTCAGGTTGTCCAGGCTGGAGAGCTGTCCGTCCGCGCCGATGAAGGTCTGCACCGCCATGCAGTCGGCGTCCATGCGGATGGCGTCCTCGATGTCCACCGCCACCACCTCATGGCTCAGATCCTCCTGGAGCATGGACGAGCCGGAGGTGACCCGCAGCGCTACGCTCTTCACGGTCTCAGGGGGCACACAGGTACGCAGAGCGCCCCGGGTGCCCATGAAGCAGTCCACATATGGGGCGAGCTGGGGCAGCAGCAGGTCCAGCCGCTCCAGACCGGCGGTGGAGCCCATGAAATAACCGTGGTCGAACGCGAACATGACGGTGTTGCCGCTCTTCGGATCGAAGATATTGGCCATCCGCCTCTTCATGCCCCAGTCCAAAGCGTTGATGCCTTTGAGAAAAAATCCCTTCTGATTGGCAAAGGGGATCTCCACATGGTAGTCTTTTGAGACCTTCACACCTTCCAGATCAGCCATGACATATCCTCCCATCATTGGATCGCCGCCGGCAGGCCAGACGCTGCGAAGCGCGTCCCCCGGCGTTCGTCCTTTTCATCATAAATTCTTTTCCCGCGCTTGTCAACTGCGGCGAGGCTCCCCCCGCACGTCCCACCGGCTCGCAGACCCCCATGCTTCCATTTGACGGCGTATATGCTCCGATGTTATACTAGGTCCATGGACACCCAGCCCCTGGCCCGCCGTGTCCCGAGTTCACATACCGCGCCGGGCGCAGGAGCACAGGAGGAACGTTCACTTTATCATGAAGGAGGTATCCCTATGGCAAAATACCTGATGGCGGTGGACGCGGGCACCGGCAGCGTCCGGGCCGTGGTCTTTTCCCCGGACGGACGTCAGATCGGCTGCATCCAACGGGAATGGTCCCACCGGGAGGACCCCCGTTGGCCCGGCAGCATGGACTTCGACTGGGCGCATAACTGGGATCTGGCCCGAGGCTGTATCCGGGGCGTGTTGGAACAGACCGGCATCGATCCCGGCGACATCGCCGCCGTATCCACCACCTGTATGCGGGAGGGCATCCTGCTCTACGACGAGGCCGGCAACGAGATCTGGGCCTGCGCCAACGTGGACGCCCGGAGCGGGGACCAGGTGGGCCAGCTCAAAAGGCTGGACCCCGGCCTGGAAAAAGAGATCTACTCCAAGTCCGGCCAGACCTTCGCGCTCGGGGCCCTGCCCCGGCTCTTGTGGGTGCGGGACACTCTGCCCGAGGTGTATGAGAAAGCCGCCGCTGTCGGCATGTTCAACGACTGGCTCATCTACAAGCTCACTGGAAAGCTGGCGGTGGAGCCCAGCAACGGCAGCACCACCGGCATCATGGACCTGCAAAGCCGGGATTGGCTGCCGGAAATCGCGGAGCGATGCGGCCTGCGCTCCGATATCTTCCCTGCCGTGGTGGAGTGCGGGACCGCTCTCGCCCTGGTGAGCGCCAGCGGAGCCTGCGGCACCGGGCTCCTGGAGGGCACTCCGGTGGTGGTGGGAGGGGGCGACTGCCAGCTCGGCTCCATCGGCACAGGCGCCTGCAAAGCGGGCCAAGCCGCCGTTTTCGGCGGCAGCTTCTGGCAATATGAATACAATACCTCCCTACCGCGGACCGATCCGGACTGCCGGGTGCGCGTGAACTGCCACGCCGTACCCGGCCTGTGGCAGTATGAGGCCCTGGCCTTCAAGCCCGGCCTGGTGATGCGCTGGTTCCGGGACGGCTTCTGCCAGCAGGAAGTGGAGCAGGCACGGCGCACCGGCCGGGACCCCTACGACCTGATGAACGAAAAGGCCAAAGACGTCCCGGCAGGCTGCTACGGGATGCAGTGCTGCTTCAGCGACACCATGGACTACATCGACTGGAGGCACGCCAGCCCCACCTTCACAGATTTCCTGCTCGATCCGGAGCGGTCCAACAAGTACACGTTCTACCGGGCCATCCTCGAGAACACCGCTCTGCTGGTGCGCAGCCACATCGAGCTGGTGCAGGAGGCCGCAGGCAGCAGCCCGGATGAGCTCATCTTCGCCGGAGGCGCCTCCAAGAGCCCTTTGTGGAGCCAGATCCTGGCGGACGTCACCGGCAAGCCCGTGAAAGTTCCCGTGGTGAAGGAGGCCACCGCTCTGGGCGCGGCCATCCTGGCCGGCGTGGGCGTCGGGCTGTATGACAGCGTGGAGCAGGCCGCGGAGCGCACAGTGAAGTGGGAGCGGACCTACCGGCCCGACCCGTCCGTCAGCGGAGTGTACGGCAAGCTGTACGAGGATTGGAAAAAGATCTACTCCGCCCAGCTCGCACTGTGCAGCCAGGGCCTGACCCGGAACATGTGGACCGCCCCCGGCCTCTGATGCGGCGGCAGATCTTAGACAGGAGGGAACGCGTATGTTTATCGTCAACGAGTCGGAACGGGAGTACCGCTTTGGGGAGAGCGGCCCCAAATACCTGATGAAAGGCCCCCGGATGAACTTCGCCCTGGTCCGTTTCCGGCCCGGCGAAGATTTTCGGGCCCATTACCACGAAGTGATGGAGGAGGACTTCTTCATCCTGGAGGGCAAGGTGGATATCGTGGTGGACGGAGTGAAGCATGTGCTCTCCCCCGGCGATCTCATCCATATCGAGCCCAAAGAGGTCCACTATGTGAACAACCCCTACCGCCAGCCGGTGAAGATGGTCTCCACCCTCGCCCCTTTCCAGGAAGCGGACAAGGTGGAAGTAGACGATCCGGTGTATTGACCGACAAGAGGGAGCCACGCGCAGCGGCGCGTGGCTCCCTCGGCTCGTCTGAACGGTCTCCTCTCCTGCACGATCCCCTGCCAGCACCGGGGCGCGCTCTACCGGCGAAGGAGCCTGAGCTTGTCCGCCGTGACATAGCCGCCCCGGACCGGGAAAGGCTTCCCCGTTGGATCTCCAGGGACCACCCGGCCCCCGATCAGCTCGATCCCTCGGCCTTTGCCCCGGTAGATGCACTCATATCCATAAAACGCCCGGAGGATCAGGTCCGCCTGGGCCGCGTCCATATCCGGGCCCACCGTCCGATCCTCCCAGGTGGGCAAAGGCCAGTACTCCCCTTCTCCCTGGGGGACCGCCCGGGCCAGTACCCCAGGCAGATCCGTCACCAGCCTATGGACCATGCCGGGGATCTTCTCATACACCTTTTCCATATAGGTCTGATGGTCCTCCCGCTCGTCCAGGCGGAACCGCTCCTGGACCAAGATGTCCCCGGTATCGAAATCCGCCGCCATCTTATGGGCCGTGACACCGCCGAACTGCGCTCTATCCAAAATGAGCTTGGGCATCGGCCACGACCCCCGGCCCACCGGCAGCAAGGTGGGGTGGAAGTTCACCATAGGGAAAGCCTCCGTCACCGGAGCGCGGTGATAATAGCCGGCGCACACCAGCATCTCACAGCCCCGGGCCGCCAGCTCCTCCAGGTCCGTCACACCGATCCGCTCCAGCGTGTAAGGGACGCCCCGTTCCTGCGCTGTCCGGATGACTCCGGCATTGGACTCCGTCACTCCGTCCACCGGGCAGGTGAACAGCTCCAACACTTCACACCCCTCCAGCAGCAGTGCGTCCAGCACCGATCCCAACAGGTCGATGCCCAGGTAGGCGATCTTCAATCCGCTCCCTCCGTTCTCCTGATCTTGGTCTTTCTATTCTATCACAGCGTCCCGTCGAAAGCTACCAAAAGATCCATCCCCATTTTCTGATAAAATTCCACCAAAACGATTGACAAAGGCAAAGCGATCCGCTATAGTGTATCTCGCTATCCGTGAAACCCCGGGCCGGTCCGATCCGGCTGTCCATCGTGGAGGGCACTCGCCGGGAAATATAACGAGGGAGCTGACAAAACACTCATCATTAGAAATGGGGGAGGATACATGTCCAAGGAGCTGATCCGCCTGTCGGACTGCGTCATGTCCTACGGCAACGAGCTCGTGCTCGACCACATCGATCTGT
This sequence comes from uncultured bacterium, assembly GCA_947643715.1. Taxonomy (GTDB): domain Bacteria; phylum Bacillota; class Clostridia; order Oscillospirales; family Oscillospiraceae; genus Enterenecus. Next base: position 55,064 of record CANRXB010000007.1, on the reverse strand, counting down.
ATATCAATGATAAGGAATTCCTCACGCTGCTGGGCCCCAGTGGGTGCGGCAAGACGACCACACTTCGTATCATAGGTGGGTTCTTGTCGCCGACCGCCGGGGACGTTTTGTTCGACGGCGTGAGGATCAATGATGTCCCTCCCCATCAGCGGGCGGTGAACACGGTGTTCCAGCGATACGCCCTGTTCCCCCACCTGAACGTGTTCGAGAACGTGGCCTTTGGCCTGCGCATCCCCAAGGCGGATGAGAGCGGGCGGAAGGTGAAGCTCCCAGAGCAGGAGATCCACGCCCGTGTGATGGAGATGCTCGAGGTCGTCAACCTGAAGGGGTTCGAGAAGCGCCCGGTGTCCGCCCTGTCCGGCGGACAGCAGCAGCGGGTGGCCATCGCCCGGGCCCTGGTGAACCGGCCCAAGGTACTGCTGTTGGACGAGCCTTTGGGCGCGCTGGACATGCGTCTGCGGAAGGATATGCAGAACGAGCTCAAGCGCATCCAGCAGGAGATGGAGATCACCTTCATCTATGTGACGCACGACCAGGAGGAGGCCCTCGCCATGTCCGACACCGTGGTGGTGATGGACGGCGGGCGCATCCAGCAGATCGGCACTCCAGAGGACATCTATAACGAGCCGAAGAACGCTTTCGTGGCGGACTTCATCGGCGAGTCCAACATCATCGACGGCGTGATGCGTGCAGACGGCGTCGTGGAGATCTTCAACCGCAGGTTCCAGTGCCTAGACAAAGGCTTCGGCAAGGACGAGCCGGTGGACGTGGTGATCCGTCCCGAGGACGTGGACATCGTGGACGAGGCGGCAGGGCAACTGCGCGGCACCGTCACCTCCGTCACCTTCAAGGGGGTCCATTACGACACCATCGTAGACTTCTACGGCTTCAAATGGCTCATCCAGACCACCGACTTCTGCCCCGTGGACAGCCGCATCGGCATCAAGATCGATCCGGACGGCATCCACGTGATGAAGAAGAGCCACTACTCCGGGATGTTCGGGGACTATTCCTCCTACTCCGAGGAGTATGAGGAGCTGGACGCGGCGGAGCCCGAGGACGGGGAGGTGGACGGCTCCCGGGAGGACGGCCATGAAGAATAAGCGCTCCTTGTTCGCCGTTCCCTATGTGATCTGGATGGCCCTGTTCGTGGTCGTCCCCATCCTCATCATGGTGGCCTACGCGTTCACCGCCATCGACCCTGTCACCAACGCCTCCCAGATCACCGCGGAGAACTTCACCCGGATGGGCGTCTACCTCTCCGTGTTCCTGCGCTCCTTCTGGCTGGCTTTGCTGGCCACCCTGGTGTGCTTCCTCATCGGCTACCCCGTGTCCTATTGGATGGCCAAGGAGGGCCCCCGGTTCCAGCGCGTCGCCATGGCCCTCATCATGCTGCCCATGTGGATGAACTTCCTGCTGCGCACCTATTCCTGGATGTCCATCCTGGAGAACAACGGCCTGCTCAACCAGCTCTTCCGGGCCGTCGGGCTGCTGGACCTGCTGGCAGTGGACCACATCCAGATGATCGGCACCTCCGGCGCGGTGGTGCTGGGCATGGTGTACAACTACCTGCCCTTCATGATCCTGCCCATCTACTCCGTGATCGTCAAGCTGGACGGCTCCCTGCTGGAAGCCGCCCGGGATCTGGGCGCGGACTCGGCGCGGGTGTTCCTCAAGGTCATCTTCCCCCTGTCCCTGCCGGGCATCCTATCCGGCGTGACCATGGTGTTCGTCCCATCCGTGTCCACCTTCGCCATATCCAATCTTCTGGGGGGCGGCAACCAACTGATGCTGGGCGACCTGATCGAGTTGCAGTTCCTGGGCGGAGCATACAACCCCCACCTGGGCGCGGCCATCTCCATGGTGATGATGGTGATCGTGGTCGTGTGCATGGTCGTCATGAACCACTTCGGTGAGGGCGAAGAACAGGCGGTGATGCTATGAGAAAGCAAAACCGAGTGGGGAGCCGCCTGTTCATCGGGCTCGTGTTCCTGTTCCTGTACCTGCCCATCTTCCTGTTGATCGTGTTCTCCTTCAACGCCGGGGACAGCAGCGCGGTGTGGAAGGGCTTCTCTCTGGACTGGTACGTCTCCCTGTTCCAAAACCGGCTCATCATGGAGAGCCTGTACACCACCCTGCTGGTCTCCCTGCTGGCCACCGCCATCGCTACCGTGGCCGGCACCTTCGCCGCCATCGGCCTGTATTCCCTGAGCCGCCGGAAGCGGGACGCCCTGCTGGTGGTGAACGACATCCCCATGATGAACGCCGACATCGTCACCGGCGTCAGCCTGTGCCTCTTCTTCGTGGCCTTCTTCCAGGGCTGGGGCGCGTTCGCCACATGGTTCAACGGCATACAGGGCCTGGTGGAGCTGCCCACCCGGCTCACCCTGGGCTTCACCACCATGCTGCTGGCCCACATCGCGTTCGATATCCCCTATGTCATCCTGAACGTGGCGCCCAAGCTGCGGCAGATGGACAAGAACCTGGTGGACGCTGCGCAGGACCTGGGATGCACCTGGATGCAGGCGTTCTGGAAGGTGATCCTGCCCGAGATCAAGCCCGGCATCGTGTCCGGCGCGCTCATCGCCTTCACCATGTCCATCGACGACTTCGTCATCTCCTACTTCACCGCCGGGTCGTCCACCTCCACCTTGGCCATGCGCATCTATAGCATGACCAAAAAGCGGATCACTCCGGAGGTCAACGCGGTGTCCACCCTGCTGTTCCTGTCCGTGCTGATCCTTCTGGTGGCCAACAACGTCCGCGAGATCCGCCAGGAGCGCCGTGCCGTGCACCAGGAGGTGCACGAGCCCTCCCGGCTGGAACGGCTGTCCTTGCGCTTCTCCCAGCCCTCCTGGCAGTGGGCCCGCCGGGCGGTGGCCGGGGCCATGGCCTGCGTTTTCATCGTCGTGGTGATGCTGCTCACCGGGGCCACCAGCTCCCAGCCGGTGGTGAACGTGTGCAGTTGGGGCGAGTATATCGACGAGGACCTCATCACACAGTTCGAGGACGCTACCGGCATCCGGGTGAACTATCAGACCGCAGAGAGCAATGAGGCCCTCTATTCCCTGCTCAAGAGCGGCGGCGCGGACTATGACGTCATCGTCCCCTCCGACTATATGATCTCCCAGCTCATCGAGGAGGGGATGCTGGAGGAACTGGACTACAGCAGGATCCCCAACTATTCCCTCATCGACGAGCGTTTCAAAGACCTGCCCTTCGACCCCGAGAACCGTTACACCGTCCCCTACACCTGGGGCACCCTGGGTCTCATCTATAATGCCAACATGGTGGAGGAAGAGCCGGATAGCTGGAGCGCTCTGTACGACAGCCGGAACGCGGGCAACGTCCTGCTCATCAACAACTCCCGGGACGCCTTGGCCGCGGCCCTCATCCACCTGGGCCATTCGGTGAACACCACCGATGAAGCCGAGATCCGTCAAGCCTATGAGCTCATCGCCGACGCCAACCGGCGGGGCGTGTTCCAGGGCAAGGTCATGGACCAAGTGTTCCAAAAGATGGAGGGCGGCAACGCCGCCATCGCCGCCTATTACGCCGGGGACTTCCTGTCCATGCTGGACAATCAGGCGGAAGACGTGGATCTGCGGTTCGTCATCCCGGAGGAGGGCTCCAACTGGTTCGTGGACGCGATGTGCGTATTGAAGGACGCCCCTCATTACGACGAAGCCATGCAGTGGATCGATTTCATCGCCTCCACTGAGGCCAATCTGGCCAACATGGACTATATCTGGTATGCCTCTCCCAACCGGGAGGCGTTGGAACAGTACCCCGCCTATTATCAGGAGCTGTACGGCGAGGAGCTGGACCCAGAGCTGTATGAGATCATGGCCGTCCCTGCCGACGTGCTGGAACGGTGCGAGATGTATACGGTGCTCCCCCCCGCTACCCGGGCGCTGTACAACAGCCTTTGGATCGAACTGGGGGTCTGAACGGACCGCTCACGCCGGAGGGCCTGATGGCCCTCCGGCTCATCTCTTCTATGCACAGCAAAAAAAGTTTGACAACACGGGCCGTTTATGATATCATCCTCCCAATGCGAGGATGAGGACCAGTAGCCGCTGTTCTCCTGCACAGAGAGCCCCCAGTTTGGTGGAAGGGGGCCAGGAGCCATTGGTGAATACGCCTCGGAGCAGCCGCCTGAACGGGAGGACGTATCCCTATTAGGGCCGGACGGGTGCGCCCGGTACAGCGCCGGGGTCCTGTTGGGGACCCCCTGAGGCCGTCTTCGTGAGAAGGCGGCAAAGCAGAGGTGGTACCGCGAATGTTCGCCCTCTGTCCCAAAGGGACAGGGGGCGTTTTGATGCAGAAAGGAGCAATAAGATGGAGCACAGGGTATTTGGCGCGCCCAGGCCCGGCGTGGACTACGGGGCCCGGCCAGGGGCTTATGGCGTGGCCTTTGATGACGCGGGCCGGGTGGGGATGGTGTTCGTGCATTTTGCGGACAGCTCGGTGTATATCCTGCTGGGCGGCGGGATAGAGCCGGGGGAGAGTGAGGCGGAGTGCGTCCGCCGGGAGATCATGGAGGAGATTGGGTACTCGGCCACGGTAGGTGAAAAAGTGTGCGTGGGCGAGGAGTATACCTTCACCCGGCAGGGGCAAGTCCCTTTCCACCCCATCGGCCACATCTACCTGATGGAGCTGGGGGAGAAGGCGACCCAGGGGGAGCCGGGCCGTGAGCTGGTCTGGCTTCCGGTGGAGGAGTGCCGGGAGAAAATGGCGTTGGACTACCAGTCCTGGGCGGTGGAAATGGCCTGGGAACTTTATCAAAAACGAAAAAAGGAGAAAAAACCATGACAATTTACGATGAACTCGTGGCCCGGGGCCTGGTGGCCCAGGTCACCAGTGAGGACGAGGTCAAGGACCTCATCAACAACGGCAAGGCCACGTTCTACATCGGCTACGACTGTACGGCGGACAGCCTGACGGCGGGACATTTCGTGACCCTCACCCTGATGAAGCGGCTCCAGCAGGCGGGCAACAAGCCCATCGCTCTCATCGGCGGCGGCACCACCACCATCGGCGACCCCTCCGGCCGCACCGACATGCGGAAGATGCTCACTCGGGAGGACATCGACCACAACGCCGAGTGCTTCAAAAAGCAAATGGAGCGGTTCATCGACTTCGGCGAGGGTCCCGGACAGGCCATGATGCTCAACAACGCCGACTGGCTGCTCAGCCTCAACTATGTGGACCTGCTGCGGGAGGTGGGCGCCTGCTTCTCGGTGAACAACATGCTCCGGGCGGACTGCTACAAGCAGCGCATGGAGAAGGGGCTCTCCTTCCTGGAGTTCAACTATATGATCATGCAGTCCTACGACTTCTACCACATGTTCCAGACCGTGGGCTGCAACCTCCAGTGCGGGGGCAACGACCAGTGGTCCAACATGCTGGGGGGCACGGAGCTCATCCGGCGCAAGCTGGGAAAGGATTCCCACTGCATGACCATCAACCTGCTCACCGACTCCCAGGGGAACAAGATGGGCAAGACCGCGGGCAACGCCGTGTGGCTGGACCCCAACAAGACCAGTCCTTACGACTTCTACCAGTACTGGCGCAACGTAGGGGACGCGGACGTGCTGAAATGTATCCGCTGGCTCACCTTCCTCCCCTTGGAGCAGATCGACGAGATGGATCGGTGGAAGGACGCCCAGCTCAACCGGGCCAAGGAGATCCTGGCCTGGGAGCTGACCAACATGGTCCACGGCAAGGAGGAGGCGGACAAAGCCCAAGCCGCAGCCCGCGCCCTGTTCTCCACCGGCGGGAACGCGACCGATATGCCCTCCACCCAGCTCGCTGACGGCGATTTCCCCGACGGCTCCATCGGCGCGCTGACGCTGCTGGTGAAGTGCGGCCTGGCCGCCTCCAACGGAGAGGCCCGGCGGCTCATCCAGCAGGGCGGCGTGGCCATGGGCGATGAGAAGATGTCCGATCCCGCCGCTCAGTTCTCCAAGGAAATGTTCGCCGGTGAGGGCGTCATCATCAAAAAAGGAAAAAAGGTGTTCCATCGGGCCGTCCTGGCGTGACCGACGAGGCGCTGTATCAGGAGACACGCCGATGGTTCGTGGAAAACCTTCCGGAGTCTCCCTTCTATGGTACGGACAACGACGATCCTGACGGCGCGATCACATGGTTCAAGACCGCGCAGTGCGGCGAGATGCTCGAGCACATCCAGCCGCTGATCGATCTGCTGGACCGTTATGACGTCCCATACGACGTCGTCCTGACGGACCACCCTGGCAAGATCGTGTACGAGGACGAGTGGCAGGTCGGAACGATATGAAAAAAAGCGAGGCAGTCCCGAACTTGGACTGCCTCGCTTTTTTCATCTGTTGTTCTCGTACCGTTCCATGCCCCACCAGTCCGGCATGAGCTCTCCCAATGTCACCGTCTTGCGGGCGGCATAGTCCGTCATGATCTCCATGTCCCGGTTCCGGAGGGAGAGCTGCATGAAGAACTCCCGGCAGGCGCCGCAGGGCATCCCGCTGCCCCCGCCGCAGGGCGGCCGATCCCGGAACACGATCAGCCGCTTCACCACGGTCTGTCCGCTGTCCTTATACATACTGAGGGCCGCTACCGCTCGGCGCACAGGTCCAGCACGCCGCAGCAGCTCTCGAAGCAGAAGCCGGTGAAGATCCGGCCGTCCTCGCTCTCCAGCGCGCACACCACATGGTGGGCGTACATGAACGGAGAGATCTCCTGAGGGCGATACTGCTCCTTGGCCTCCAGATAGAGCCGTTCCCAGATATCCACAGCCGTCCGTCCCCTCAGCCGATGAGGTGGGACATATCGTATAGGCCAGGCTCTTCCACTCCCGCCAGGAACTTCGCCGCTTTCACCGCGCCCACGGCGAACACCTCCCGGCTGGCGGCGTGGTGGCTCAGCTCGATCACCTCGTCCCGCCCGGCGAACACCACCGTATGGTCGCCCACGATGGTCCCGCCCCGCAGGGAGGAGATGCCGATCTCCCGGAAGTCCCTCGGCTTGCGGCGCTCATGGCGGTCATAGACGTAGCCCGGCTCATACGGCAGGGCCTGGGCCGCAGCGTCCGCCAGCATCAGGGCGGTGCCGCTGGGCGCGTCCAGCTTGCGGCGGTGGTGGCGCTCCTCGATCTCCACGTCGAAGTCCTCGCCCAGCAGGGCCGCAGCACGGCGGACGAGGTCCATCAGTACGTTGATGCCCAAGGACATGTTGGCGGAGCGGAACAGGGGGATGGACCTGGCCGCCTCCTGGATCTGCGCCAACTGCTCCTCCGAATAGCCGGTGGTGGCCAGCACGGCGGGCATCCTGCGCTGGACACAGAAGTCCAGCAGCCCCCCCAGGGCAGCGGGATGGGAAAAGTCGATCGCCACGTCCCCCTCCACAGTGCAGGCGGCAGGGGTAGAGAACACCGGGAAGCCGTCCATGGGCTGCGGCAGCAGGTCGATGCCCGCCACCGCCTCCACCTCCGGGTCGTTGGCGCAGATGTCCGCCACCACCCGGCCCATATGGCCGCAGCAGCCGGAAATGATCATCTTTCGCATCGCGGGGACTCCTTACAGCAGGCCCGCCCGGGCCATGGCCCGGCGGAGGACCTCCAGGTTCTTTTCCGAGATGTCGCACAGCGGCAGGCGCAGAGGGCCCGCCTGCATCCCCAGCAGGTTCATGGCAGCTTTGATGGGGATGGGATTGACCTCGGTGAACAGCGCGTCGATGAGGTCCATGTACTGGATCTGCAGCTTGGAGGCCGCGGCGAAGTCATTGTCCAAACACAGCCGGGTCATCTCCACCATCACCTCCGGGATGATGTTGGAAGCCACCGAGATGACCCCCTTGGCCCCCAGCGCCATCATGGGCACCACCTGATCGTCGTTGCCGGACCAGATGTAGAAATCTTCCCCGCACAGGAAACGGGTGTGGGCCAATAGGGAGAAATTGCCGCTGGCCTCCTTCACCCCGTTGATCTTGGGGTCTTGGCTGAGCACCTTGTACGTCTCAGCGGTGAACGACACCCCGGTGCGCCCGGGCACGTTGTACAAGATGATCGGGATCTCCACCCGCTCGGCGATATACTCATAGTGCTTGATGAGCCCGGTCTGGCTGGCCTTGTTGTAATAGGGGGTGACATGGAGCAGCGCGTCCGCGCCGGAGTCCTGGGCGTGCTGGGACAGGTAGACGGCGGCGGAGGTGTCGTTGCTCCCCGCCCCGGCGATCACCTTCACCCGGTGGTCCACCCGCTTCACGCAGAACTCCACGGCGGCGATGTGCTCCCGGATGGACATGGTGGCGGACTCCCCAGTGGTGCCGCACACACACACCGCGTCCACCCCAGCCTCGATCTGGGCGTCGATGAGCTTGCCGAACGCATCGTAGTCGATGATGTTGTTCCGGTCGAAAGGTGTGACCAGGGCGGGACAGGAGCCGGTAAAGACAGGTGTTCTCATTGGGCAGCATCCTTTCCTCATTTATGCTCGATATATCCCTCGGCACACAGCAGCTCCGCCAGCAGCACGCCGCCTCCGGCGGCGCCCCGCAGGGTGTTGTGGGACAGAGAGACGAACCTATAATCGTATTGCGTGTCCGGGCGCAGACGGCCGATGCTCACGGCCATCCCGCCCTCCAGGTCCCGGTCCAGCTTGGCCTGGGGCCGGTCCGGCTGCTCGAAATAGTTCAGGAACTGCTTGGGCGCGGTGGGCAGCTCCAGCTCCTGGGCCCGGCCCTTGAACTGCTCCCACGCCTGCTTCATCTGCTCCATGGTGGGCTTGTTGCGGAAGGTGACGAAGGCCGCGGCGGTGTGGCCGTTGGACACGGGCACACGCAGGCACTGGGCGGTGATGGAGATGCCCTCTGCGTTGACGATGACGCCGTCCTCCACACGCCCCCACACCTTCAGCGGCTCCTGCTCGCTCTTCTCCTCCTCGCCGCCGATATAGGGGATGAGGTTATCCACCATCTCGGGCCAGGTCTGGAACGTCTTGCCCGCGCCGGAGATGGCCTGATAGGTGCACACCAGTACCTTCTCGATGCCGAACTCCCGCAGCGGGGACAGGGCCGGGACATAGCTCTGGATGGAGCAGTTGGATTTCACTGCGATGAAGCCGCGCTGCGTGCCCAGCCGCCGGCGCTGGGCCTCGATGACCTGGATGTGCTCCGGGTTCACCTCGGGGATGACCATGGGCACGTCGGGGGTCCAGCGATGGGCGGAGTTGTTGGACACCACCGGGCACTCGTGGCGGGCGTAGTCCTCCTCCAGAGCCTTGATCTCCTCCTTCTTCATGTCCACCGCAGAGAACACGAAGTCCACCATGGACGCGATCTTCTCCACATCGTCCTGGGCGCTGAGCAGCACGAGGTCCTTGGCCTCGCCGGGGATGGGCGTGTCCATGGCCCAGCGGCCGGCCACCGCCTCCTCATAACGCTTGCCCGCAGAGCGGGGACTGGCGGCCACCACGGTGAGCTGGAACCAGGGATGGCCCTCCAGCAGAGTGACGAAGCGCTGCCCCACCATGCCTGTGGCGCCGATGACGCCGACTTTATATTTTTCCATGTCTTTCTACCTCCTGCCCACCGCCCAGCTTCTGGAGAATTTGGGTCTTGCGGCCTGACGGCGGATACGCTATAATATGAGAATAATGTCGAAATACGCGCTCTCGCTCTGAGAGTATGGTATATATCACTATAACATCGACGCGTTAAAGTGTCAATTTCGCGTTGCCACCGGATGTGGAGAAATGGAGCAGCCAATGAAGCGTAAATTCGTGCAAATTGCAGCGTCCTGTCTCGCTGCCGCCCTTTTGCTCGTCTGCGCAGCGGGGGAACAGGCATATGCCGTCCCTGCCGCGACGGCGCAGCGCATCATCCGCGTGGGCCTCCATTACGGCACCGGGGCCATGGAAGGGCTGAACCTGGAGAACAAAGAGGGCTCCGGCTTCCGTTTCGGCTATTATGACAGATCGGAACAGTTCGTAGAGCTGGGCTCCACTCCCCAGCAGGCCATCTCCGTGGCGGAGACCATGAACGTCTACTACGGCACCTATGACGGCTATTCCAGCTATCACACGGCCCTCACCGCCTCCTCTGTCGCGGTGGGTGAGTACCACCTGGAGCTGCCGGGGACATACGGCACCTTCGCCGAGGCCCAGCTCGCGGCGAGCGCCTATGACGGCGGCTTCCCCGCCTGCATCGGCGGAGTCTTTCGCGCCAGGATCGGCAACTACACCGTCCGCGACCGGGCCGTGGCCGCTCAGTCGGCGCTGGCCGCCCAAGGCGTGACCACGACGCTGGTGGGCACCTCGTCCTACGGCGTCAATGCGGTGATCACCGGTACCAGCACCATCCTGTTCCAGTACGACGATCTGGGCCAGGGCACCGGCCTGGGCGTGGAGCCCAACCAGTTCGACACCGGCGGGCAGCACGTCACCTGGAGCAAGGGCTATCAGTACAGCGGTGGTTTCCGTTTCGAGCGCATCAACGGCGGGAAGATGACGGTCGTGAACATCCTGGGGCTGGACGATTACGTGAAAGGGGTGGTCCCCTTCGAGATGGGCGACGACTGGCCCATGGAGGCACTGAAGGCCCAGGCCGTGGCCGTCCGGAGCTATGCCCTCACCTCGCTGGGCAAGCACGGCGCCCATCATTTCGACGTGTGCTACTCCGTAGACTGTCAAGCCTATTCCGGGCGGACGATGGCGGGCGCCAACTCCGACGCGGCGGTGGACCTCACCGCCGGGCAGGTGGCCATCAGCGGCGGTCAGACCGCGCAGACCTTCTATTACTCCAGCAACGGCGGAGCCAGCGAGAGCGTCTCCACCGTGTGGAGCAGCAATCAGGCCACATATCCCTATCTGGTGGGCGTCGTCGATCCTCATGAGGCCTACCTCACCAGCCTGAACAATAGCTGGACCCGCACCTTCACCAGCTCCCAGATCATCTCTCGGGTGCTGTCGCAGTACAACGTCAGCGGTTCCATCGTATCGGCGGCCGTGACCGCTCATACCGCCACCGGGAACCCCAAGACCATCACTTTCACCGACAGCACCGGGAAGAACTTCACGGTGAGCAGCGCCAGCGTTTTCAAGAACCTTGGCCTGCCCTCCTTCCGCTTCGGCTTCGAAGGCTCCGGGACGTCCAGCCAGCCCACCCCACAGCCGCCCTCCACACCCTCCGGCAGCGTGTCCATCAACGGCTCCAGCACGGTGGACAGCATATCCGGCCTTTATGCCATCGACGGATATGGCTCCATGCTCCCATTGGGGGGCGGAGAGATCTGCGTGATCACCGACAGCGGCATATCCACGCTGGACCAGGGCCAACAGGGAGGCGCAGTGCAGCCCCCCAGCAGTTGGGCGGATTCCGCCACAGCGGTGAACGGCTCCATCACCTTTGCAGGCAGGGGCTCAGGCCATAACATCGGCATGAGCCAGTGGGGCGCTTATGCCATGGCCCAACAGGGGTATACTTACCTGGAGATCCTCCAATTCTACTATACTGGCATCACGGTGGGATATATGTGAAAACCTCAGATTTTTATTTCGATCTTCCCCCTGAGCTCATCGCTCAGACCCCTCTGGAGCGACGCGACGCCTCCCGGCTGCTGGCCTTGGACAAGGCCACCGGGGACATGCGCCACCTCCATTTCTGCGACCTCCCCTCCCTGCTGCGCCCCGGGGACTGCCTGGTGCTCAACGACAGCCGGGTATTGCCCGCACGGCTCATCGGCCGCAGGGCGGGGGGCGGCGCGGCCGAGGTGCTCTTGCTCATCGACCGGGGCGACAAGGTATGGGAATGTCTGGTCCGTCCGGGCAAAAAGCTGCGCACCGGCGCAAAGCTCACCTTTGGCGACGACGAGCTGTCCGCCGAAGTGGTGGGCGAAGTGGAGGGCGGCAACCGGCTGGTCCGTTTCGATCACGAGGGCATCTTCCTGGAGGTGCTGGAGCGGCTGGGCAAGATGCCCCTCCCTCCCTATATCAAGACCGAGCTGGAGGATGGGGAGCGGTATCAGACCGTCTATTCCAAGGTGGCCGGCTCCGCCGCCGCCCCCACAGCGGGGCTGCACTTCACCCCCCAACTGTTGGAGGACATCCAGGCCATGGGGGTACGGATCGGTTATGTGACCCTCCATGTGGGCCTGGGCACCTTCCGGCCCGTGAAAGCGGAAGAGCTGGACCAGCACGAGATGCACTCGGAGTACTGCGTCATCCCCCAGGAGACCGCCGATATCATCGGCCAGACCAAACGGGACGGAGGCCGTGTGATCTGTGTCGGCACCACCTCCTGCCGCACCATCGAGAGCTGGGCGCGGGAGGACGGCACTCTGACCGCGTCGGCGGGCTGGACCAATATCTTCATCTATCCCGGCTACCGCTTCAAGGTACTGGATGCGCTCATCACCAATTTCCACCTGCCCGAGTCCACCCTCATCATGCTGGTGTCCGCCCTGGCAGGCAGGGAACATGTCCTGTCCGCCTACGCGAACGCGGTGCAGGAAGGCTATCGCTTCTTCTCCTTCGGCGACGCTATGTTCATCGGGGACCTAGGCGATGGATCGAGCCCGCCCGGATGAACGCGGGTCGCCGGATCCCCAAAGTAGCGCACACCGCCGGCCTCCATACCGGCAGGAACAGGGCCGTGTCCTTTGGGACACGGCCCTCGCTCTTCCTCATCGGGCGTCGGGAGCTCGATTTCAGCAAAATCACCATTGCACCGGAGCGTCCGGGCTGATATAATATCAGTACTTTACATCGGAAAAGGAGCCGATCCTTATGCTGGATATCAAGATCACCCATGCCGACCACCTCAAACCTCATCCCGATCCCGACACTCTCGTGTTCGGCAAGACCTTCACCGACCACATGTTCCTGATGGACTATCACACCGGTCAGGGCTGGCACGATCCCCGGGTCGTCCCGTATGCTCCCCTGCCCTTCGAGCTGTCCTGCATGGTGTTCCATTATGCCCAGGAGATCTTCGAAGGTATGAAAGCCTACCGCACCCCCGACGGCAAGGTGCAGCTTTTCCGCCCATATGAGAATGCGAAGCGGATGGCTTCCTCCTGCCTCCGCATGTGCATCCCCGAGATCCCCGAGGACGACTTCGTCCAGGCCGTCAAGGCCGTGGTGGAGGCGGATCGGGCGTGGGTGCCGAACAAGGTGGGCACCTCCCTCTATATCCGTCCCTTCATCATCGCCACGGACAACGGCCTGGGCGTGCACGCCTCCCACAGCTATCTGTTCGCCGTCATCTGCTGCCCCGTGGGCGCCTATTACCCGGAAGGGATCGATCCCGTGAAGATCTACGTGGAGGACGAGGACGTGCGCGCCGTCAAGGGCGGGACGGGCTTCACCAAGTGCGGCGGCAACTACGCTGCCTCCATCCGAGCCGGAGAGCGGGCGGAGGGGCAGGGCTTCTCCCAGGTGCTCTGGCTAGATGGCGTTCACCGCAAATATATCGAAGAAGTGGGCTCCATGAACGTGATGTTCAAGATCGGCGGCACCGTGGTCACTCCGGAACTCAGCGGTTCCGTGCTCCCCGGCATCACCCGCAAGAGCTGCTTGGAGCTCATCCGGAGCTGGGGCATCCCGGTGGAGGAACGGCGCATCTCCGTACAGGAGCTGTTCGACGCCGCCCAGGCGGGCACGCTGGAGGAGGCTTGGGGCACCGGCACAGCAGCGGTGGTGTCCCCCATCGGGCTGTTGGCCTGGGAGGATCGCAAGGTGGAGGTCAGCGGCGGCGGCATCGGCGCACTGACCCAGAAGCTGTACGACACCCTCACCGGCATCCAGTGGGGCACCCAGCCCGACCCCTACGGCTGGACCCTCCCCATCGAGTGACCCCGTCCTTTCCACATGCGTCGCTTTTTGGCCCCACAGGCATGACCTGTGGGGCCTTTCCCGTTCGATCGCGCTGCGGCCCCACGCTGTCCGTCCGGACGCGAGAACGGGCACAGCCATGTCCGGCTGCGCCCGTTCCTTTCGTACTGTCATGCAGGTCGTCCGGCCGGCGCCCGCAGCTCCTCGCCGCCTGGGGCGCTCAGCGTTCCCGCCACTGCTCCCGGTTCTGGTTGGACCACACCACCATGTTCCGGCCAAACCGCTTCGCGTCATACAGCATGGCGTCCGCCAGCTTCAAATAGGTATCGAACTTGTCCTCCGCCTTGGGCACGATGGTGACGCCCCCTGCGCTGATGGTCACCCATTGGCTCACCGAGGGGTCGTGGGGGATGTGCAGATCCTCCACCGCCTGCCGCACGCTCTTCATGAACTCATAAGCGGGCTGAGCGTCGCTGCCCACGAACACCGCCACGAACTCCTCTCCGCCGTACCGGGCAAAGAGATCGGTGGAGCGCTGGAAAAAGGCGGACGCCGTTTTTGCCACACCGGCAATCACCTGGTCTCCCGCCGGGTGGCCGAACATGTCGTTGTACATCTTGAACTTATCGATGTCGAACATGCAAACGGAAAAGGGCAGCTCGAACCGTATGGCTTCCCGCCAGCGGGCCATGCTCTCGCCCTCATACCGCCGCCGGTTCGCCACGCCCGTGAGTTCGTCCACCATCGCCTGCTCCTTGAACTGCATCTGGTAATGATAGAGCTGGATGTGCGTGTTCACCCGCGCTTTGATGATCACAGGGCTGAACGGCTTCGTGACGTAATCCACCGCTCCCAGCAGCAATCCCCGCTCCTCGTACTGCACGTCCGCCAAGCTGGTGATCAGGATCACGGGGACATACTTGGTCAGGTCCGCGGACTTCAACTCCTGCAGCAGCATGAAGCCGTCCATCCCCGGCATGACCACGTCCAGCAAGATCAGGGAGAAGCTCCCTCTCCGGGCGGCCTCCAGCCCCTCCTGAGCGGTGTGGCAAGCCGTCATCTCATAGTCGTCTTTCAGGATCGAGCACAAAAACTCACTTTGTACAGGGCTGTCATCTATCACCAGTATCTTATCCATACAGTCTCCCTCTTATCGACTTTCTACACAACGACCGACACGGCCCCATCTTCAAAGGCCGGAGGTCTCTTCCGTCCTGCGTTTGCCGTCGGTGATGTCCTGGGCAACATACACTGCCGTCTTGGGCACGTCGTCCTCTCCGGTGCGGGCCAGGACGGCTGTGGCGCGCACCCAGCTCCAGGTAGCGTGCCCCGTGCCCGGCTCCTCCGACGACCTGCGATATTCCACCGCTACGCAGGGCTGCCACCACCGCAGCTTTTGCCGCAGGCTGTCCACGTTCATCACCCGCAGATACTCTTCCCGGTCGTCCGGATGGATGAAATGGTTCGCGTAGAGCTGCAGCCCGGCGGTGCAGTTCACCTCGTCTCCCAGCGTGACCCCTACCCGGCGGAGCTGTGTGACCGCACGGAAGGTGTCCTGCTCCAAGTCCAGGTAATATGTACAGAAAAACAGGGTGCTCAGGCTGCTGATGATGTAAGCGTGCTCCTCCATGGCTTGGAGCCGGGCCATCACGCCTTCCCGTTCCAGCCCCTCCCGCAGCACGTCGTGGACATCCTTGACACACAAGATCACGAAGGGTGTCCCATCGTCCCGGTTCGGGACCACCTCCATCAAGTTCCAGCGGAAATCGTCCCCCGACCGGCGGCGGTAGATCAAGCCGAGCGTCTCCTGTCCCGGCTGGGGCGCACGGCGAAGGTTCTCCAGACTGGTGAACGTGACGAACCGTTCTATGTCCTCCGGGTGGACCGCTCCACTCATCGCGAACTGCTCCAACTGGGCGGTGAGAGACCTTTTGTCCGGCTGCCAGCCCTCCGGGTCGGACCTGAGCACATCGCAGCGATCCGCCTCCAGGTCCACATGCAGGATCTTCCGATAGGTGTACCCGCCGCTGTCGATCCGCGGCGTCACCGTGACCACGAACGCGGGCACGCTGTCCTCCCAAACGGTCCTGACCGCGGTGATATCCACCATCCCGCCATACGCGCTGTTGTACCCTACGGACCGGCTCTCCCTCCGATCGCCCATGGCCAACAGCGGACAGCCGCCGCACGCCCCGCCCCAGACCTCGTGACACGGGATGCCCAAACGCGCATCAGGCGACGCCTTTCTGGCCCGTTCATTAAAATAGAGGATCCCACGATCCTCCTCCCGGACGACGTAGACTCCCGTCTCCGGCATCGCGTCGAGTATCTTTTCAAAATCTCTGCTCTCCAAGTCCATCCCTCCATATGGCTCTCTCGATCGATATGTATATCTTACCATAAAGATGGCCGCAAATCAATCTGTAGATGGGCATCCTGAAAAATCATTTCCAGCAGTATAGACAGTCGATTCCAAATTCCTACAGGTTTCGGCAACTTTTTACATTTTTGTGAGGACAGGCGGAACGGCAGGGGGACGCGCGCCTCCCGCCGTTGCGCCACGCTCGGGATCATGTCCTCATCCCCGCAGCAGCGCCTCCACCTCAGCGCGCTCCGGCATGGAACGGATCGCCCCTTTCCGCGTCGTCACCAGGTAGGCCGCCGCGTTGGCAAAGCGGAGCATGTCCGTCAGGTCCTCCCGTGTCAGGCCGTCCAGGCCGTGCTCCAGCACGAAGTCCAACACGCTGGCGCAGAAGGTGTCCCCCGCGCCGGTGGTCTCGATGGTACCGCCCAGCTTGCAGGCGGACACGAACACCCGCTCGTCCCCATGATAGGAACAGCTCCCCCGCGCCCCCGCCGTCACGTTGAACAGCCGGATATCGGGGTATCTTTCCCGTAAGATCTTCGCGCCCTTGTCCAGATCCGTCTCGCCGGTCATGAATTCCAGCTCATCGTCTGCGATCTTCAGGATATCGCACCGGGCCAGGCCATAGGCGATCTGTTCCCGGGCCTGCTCCATACTGCTCCACAGGGGCGGACGCAGGTTGGGGTCGAAGGAGATGAGCGCGCCGCCCTCCTGCGCACACTCCACCGCCTTATACGTCGCTTTGCGGACCGCCTCGTGGGTCATGGACAAAGAGCCGAAGTGGAAGATCCGGCTGCCGGCGATGACGTCCAGCGGCAGTTCATCCTCTGTGAGCATCATATCCGCACCAGGATCGCGGTAGAACGAGAAGTCCCGGTCCCCGTTGTCGAAGGTCTTGACGAACGCCAGCGTGGTGCGCACATCTTTGCTGAACGCCAGATGGTCCATGCAGATGCCCGCCTCTTCCCCCACGTCCCGCAAAAGACGGCCGAACATATCGTCCCCCACCTTGCCCACAAAAGCGCAGGAACGGCCCAGCTTTTTCAGCATAGCCAATACATTGCAGGGCGCCCCTCCGGGATTCGCCTCGAACAGCCCGTTCCCCTGGCTGCTCAAGCCGTTCTGCGTGAGATCCATGAGCAGCTCTCCCAATGCGGTCACATCGAATCCTTTACCAACGGTCATGGTCCGCTCCCCTTTCCTGTCGGCGCCGGGCCGCAGATCTTCACGCGGCCTGTTTACACGGCGGTTTTTTCTATTATAATTCCCTTAGGCAAAAATGGCAATATCCCTTCCTCGGAAAAGTCGGATCGAAAGGCCCCGTCTGCCGTTTGCATATGTTGCCAGTATCTGCTATAATGCCACCATATCCGGATACCGGCATCGAAGCCCCGTCCCCTCCATCATGAGACCGCTCGAAGCGGGAAAGGATCGGTCATGAGACGTATCTATTGCGCCCTTCTTTCGTTCGCCCTGTTCCTCACCGGCTGTGCCGCCCGGCCCGCCGCTCCCAGCCCCAGCGCTGCGGCAGGTCCCTACGGCCCGCCGGAGGGACGCTCCGAGACCGTGTCCTTCACCGACGACCTTGGCCGGGAGCTGGAGATCGTCCCGCCCAAACGGGCCGCCGCCCTCATCGGCAGCTTTGCCGACATCTGGTGCCTGGCCGGCGGCAAAGACGCTCTGGCTGCGGCCGCTGGGGACACGTGGACCAATTTCGACCTCGGTCTGAGCGAGGCCGTGGTCGATCTCGGGTCGGTGAAGGAGCCTAACCTGGAACTCCTGCTGGCGTGCGAGCCCGACCTCATCCTTGCGAGCTGCAATACAGCGGCAGACCTGGAGCTCCTGGAAACGTTCCAAACCGCGGGCATACCCGCCGCCTATTTCGAGGTGGACAGCTTCGAGGACTACCTCCGGATGCTGGAGATATGCTCCCGGCTCACGGGATGTCCCGAGAACTACGAGCGCTACGGCGTCCAGGTGCGATCCCAGGTGGAGCGGGCCGTGGCCCGGCAGGACGGCTCCGCCCCCACGGTGCTCTATATCCGCTCGTCCGGCTCGAGCTGTAAGGTGAAGGGGAGCGAGGGCAGCGTACTGGGCGAGATGCTCGCCGCCCTGGGCTGCGTCAACGTAGCGGACGGCGGCTCGCTCCTGGACGAGCTCAGCCTGGAGGGGATCATCGCCGCCGACCCGGACTTCATCTTCGCCGTCCTACAGGGTTCCGACAAGGAAAAGGCCCAGGCCACGCTGGAGGCCACGCTGCTGTCCAACCCCGCGTGGAGCGGCCTGCGTGCCGTAAAAGAGGGCCGGTTCCACACCCTGGACCACACCCTCTACAACCTGAAACCCAATGCGCGATGGGGGGAAGCCTATGAAAAACTCGCGGACATCCTCTACCCCGCACGATGACCGTCCCGCCCTGTTCGCCGCGCTGTTCGCCGCGGTCCTGCTCTGCGCCCTGCTGAGCATGTGTCTGGGCGCAGTGGCCATCCCCCCTGGAGAGGTCCTCTCCGCTCTGCTGGAAGCGCCCCAAGGCGCGACGGCGCAGATCGTGCGCTATGCCCGTCTGCCCCGCACCTGCGGATGCCTGCTGGCGGGGGCCGCGCTGGCGGTCTCCGGCGGGGTGATCCAAAGCGTGCTGGGCAACCCCCTGGCCGCGCCCAACATCATCGGCGTGAGCTCCGGAGCCGGGTTCGGGGTGGCTCTGTTCGGGGCCCTGGCCCCCACCATGGCGGCAGCTTCCCCCGCCGCCGCCTTCGCCGGAGCACTGCTGGGGATGCTGCTGGTGCTGACCATCGCGGAAAGGACCGGTGCGTCGAAGCTCACCCTGGTGCTGGCGGGGGCGGCGGTGTCCGGCATGTTCAGCGCGGGCATCGACGCGGTGGTCACCTTCGTGCCCGACGCCCTCAACGGCTATTCCGACTTCCGCATCGGCGGGCTGGCCAACCTGGCTATGAGCCGGATCGTCCCGGCTTTCTGGATCGTCCTGGCCGCCATGGCACTGATCTTCTCCCTGGCCGGGGACCTGGACGTGCTCCTTCTGGGCGCGGATACGGCCCAGAGCCTTGGCTTGCGGGCCAAGCCCCTTCGGCTGGCCCTCCTGGCCCTCGCCGCCGCTCTGGCGGGGGCCGCCGTCAGCTTTTCCGGCCTGCTGGGCTTCGTAGGGCTCATCGTGCCCCACATCATGCGCCGCCTCATCGGCGAGGAGAGCCGACCTCTGTTGGCGGGCTGCGCCCTGGGGGGCGCGGCGATCCTCACCCTGTGCGACCTGCTGGCCCGGCTGCTGTTCGCCCCTTACGAGCTGCCGGTGGGCATCGTGCTGTCCCTGGCGGGCGGGCCCTTCTTCATCTGGCTGCTCCTGCGGCAGAGAGGAGGCCGGAGCCATGATCGAGCTGCATGACCTCTCCGCCGGATACGGCGGGAGGGACGTGATCCACGGTATCTCCCTCTCCTTCCCTCCGGGCCGGGTGCTGGCCCTGTTAGGGCCCAATGGCTGCGGGAAAAGCACCTTGCTGCGCACCGCTCTGGGCCTCGGACCCAGCAGCGGCGGACAGGTATCGATAGACGGCGTGCCGCTGGAGGCCCTCTCCCTCCGGGATCGGGCGAAAAAGGCCGCTTATCTCCCCCAATCCAGAGCCGTGCCCAACATCACCGCCCGGCGCATGGTGCTCCATGGACGCTTCCCCCATCTATCCTATCCCCGCCGTTACCGCCAGGAGGACCATGCCGCCGTGGACCGCGCCCTCGAGCTGGCGGACGCCTCCGGGGTGGCCCACCGCCACATGGGGGAGCTGAGCGGCGGGCAGCGGCAAAAGGTCTATCTGGCCATGGCTCTGGCCCAGGACGCCCCTACCATCCTCATGGACGAGCCCACCACCTTCCTGGACATAGGCCACCAGCTCGAAGTCATGGCCCTGGCCCGGCGTTTGGCCCAGGATGGCCGCTCCGTGGTGATGGTGCTCCACGACCTGTGTCTGGCGATGCGCTGGGCGGACGACATCGCGCTGCTGTCCGGCGGACGGCTGGCCGCCCATGGCACAGCGGAACAGGTCTACGCTTCCGGTGAGCTGGACCGGACGTTCGGCATCGCCCTGCGCCGGATGGAGACGGACAGCGGCTGGCAGTACTATTACGGTTAGGAGGCGCGTGATGGCTCACTTCCCCTTTTTCATGGACCTGTCCGCTGGAGACGGCCTCATCGTGGGCGGCGGCGCCGTGGCCCTGCGGAAGATCGAAAAGCTGCTGGAGTATGGCGCCCGGCTCACCGTCTGCGCCCCGGAGCTGCTGCCCGAAATCGAAGCTGTCCCCGGCCTGACGCTGCTGCGCCGGCCCTTCGAGCCGTCCATGGCGGAGGGCAAGCTCTTCGTCATCGCCGCTGCCGGGGACGGCGCGCTGAACCGGCAGATCGCTGCCCTGTGCCGGGAGAAGCATGTGCCCATCAATGTGGTGGACGACCGGGACTCCTGCACCTTCCTGTTCCCCGCATTGGTGAAGCAGGGCCCATTGTGCGTGGGCATCTCCACGGGAGGGACCAGCCCCAGCGCGGCCGTCTATTGGAAGCAGCGCATCGCACAGACGATCCCACCGGATACCGGAGCCATGCTGGACTATCTGGGCAGTCTGCGGGAAACGGTCCGGGCGGCCGTCCCCGACGAGCAGGCCCGGTCCGCCGTGTTCGCCGCCCTGTTCGATTCATGCCTCACCAAAGGCTGGCCGCTGGAACGGACGGAGCTGGAACGCCTGCTCCGTCTCCCAGTGGAGGGGACACGATGACCGCCGCGCCCGGAACGGTCTATCTGGTGGGCGCGGGCTGTGGGCAGGCCGACCTCATCACCGTGCGCGGCCTGGAGCTGCTGAAAAGCTGCGGCGTCGTGGTGTATGACGACCTCATCGACCCCGCGCTGTTGGATGCCGTCCCGGCACATGCCCAACGGCTCTACATGGGCAAACGGCAGGGACGGCACAGCGCCTCTCAGGACGAGATCTGCGCCCTGTTGGTGGAAAAGGCCCGCGAGGGCAGGGCTGTGGTGCGTCTGAAGGGGGGCGATCCCTTCGTGTTCGGTCGGGGAGGCGAGGAGATCCTGGCCCTCCAGGCAGCAGGGATCCCCTTCCAGGTGGTCCCCGGTGTGACCTCCGCCATCGCCATACCTGCTCTGGCCGGTGTGCCCGTGACCCACCGCGGGCTGAGCCAGAGCGTCCACATCGTCACCGCCCACACCGCGGACACCAAAGACGGACTCCCCTCCTATTTCGACCGTCTGGCGTCCCTGCCTGGGACATTGGTGTTCCTCATGGGGCTGTCCAGGCTGGAACAGATCGCCCAACGGCTCATGGCGGCGGGCAAAGCGCCGGACACCCCTGCCGCAGTCCTCTCCGGCGGGAACGCCCCCTGCCCCGCCAGCCTGCGCGGGACGCTGGCGGACATCGCCGCGAAGGCTCACGCAGCGAAGATCCGTCCCCCGGCAGTCATCGTGGTGGGAGGGACAGCGGCGCTGGAGCTCATATATGACCCGTCTTCACAAAAAGTGTGATACAGGGCCTCCGGTATATCGACGTACTTTTATGAAGACCGGCGAAGGTATGGTCCAGCAGCACCTTCTTCTAAGTGGACCGGCGACGCCGGGGCTTGCAAAACCGGAAGAAATATGCTATATTGATGGGTGCGTTTTCAGACTTTACGGACCACACCACCTTACAAGAAGGGAACGATATCATCATGTCAGGACATTCCAAGTGGCATAACATCCAAAAGACCAAGGGCGCGGCGGATGCGAAACGCTCTCAGGCGTTCACGAAGATCGCTCGGGAGATCATCGTCGCGGTCAAGACCGGCGGCAGCGGAGACCCCAACAACAATTCCCGCCTGGCCACCGTCATCGCCAAGGCCCGGGCCGCCAATATGCCCAACGACAACATCAAGCGCACCATCGAGAAGGCCGTCGGCTCGGGCAATGCCAACGACTACGAGGCCATCACCTATGAGGGATACGGCCCCGGCGGCGTCGCGGTCATCGTGGAGACCCTCACCGACAACCGCAACCGGACCGCCTCCGACGTGCGCCACTACTTCGATAAATTCGGCGGCAATCTGGGCGCCACCGGCTGCGTCTCCTGGTCCTTCGATCAAAAGGGCGTGTTGGTCATCGAGCGGGAGGACCTGGACGAAGAGGTCTCCATGATGGACGCCCTGGACTGCGGCGCCGCAGACTTCGAGGCCGACGAGGACTGCTTCACCGTCTATACCGACCCCGACGCGTTCGGCAGCGTGCTGGCCGCCATGGAGGAAAAGGGCTATGTGTTCGCTTCCGCCAAGGTCGAGATGGTGCCCCAGAACTATGTGTCTCTGAGCGACGAGAAGGACATCCAGAACATGGAGAAGCTCATCGACATGATGGAGGACAACGACGACGTACAGAACGTCTGGCACAACTGGGACAACTGAGAAGAGCCCCCGGCCCCGTCGTGGCCGGGGGCTCTTCTCAACCACCGAGAGCTATGTTGCGCCGCCAGGCCGCCAACACCGCGGGCATGGCCGCGCCCCGAAAGCCCCTGCGCTCCAACTCCGCCACTCCGGCGATGGTGGACCCGCCGGGGGAACACACCTCGTCTTTGAGCTGTCCCGGATGCTTCCCCGTCTCCAGCACCATGGCCGCAGCGCCCAGCACGGTCTGGGCCGCATAGGCCAGCGCCTGCCCCCGAGGCAAGCCCGCCGCCACGCCGCCGTCCGCCAGCGCCTCGATGAACGGATAGACGAAGGCCGGGCCGCACCCTGCCACCGCCGCGAACCGATCCATCATATGCTCGGGCAAGCGCTCCACCTGCCCCGTCTCACGCAGGATCTCCTCCACGCCCCTGACGTGAGTCTCGTCCTCCCCTTCTCGGGCACACAGGGCGGTCATGCCCCTGCCGATCGCCACACAGGTGTTGGGCATGACGCGGAGCAAAGGCACTCGATACCCAGCCCCCTCCAACTCCGCCTGCAGGCTGTCCAGCCGCAGGCCCGCTGCCACAGAGACCAGCACCTTGTCCGCTCCGGCCTCGTGGCACTGGCTCAGCGTGGGCACCGTTCCCCGCAGCAGCTCGCCCATCCCCTGGGGCTTGACGCACAGGAACACATACCTGGCCATCCGGACGGCCTCCTGGCTGTCTTTCGCCACAGCGCAGCCCAGCTCTGCGGCCAACGCCGACGCCTTGGCCGCGGTCCGGTTCGCCAACACCACACGATCTGGCCCCACGGCCTTACACGCCGCTCGGGCCAGCGCGCCGCCCATGTTCCCCACACCGATGAACGCGACTTTTTCCATGCCCTTCCACATCCTCTCGTTCGATTTCCCCCATTATAGATCTTGCCCGGCGGATCTGCAACTTGAAATTGACAAGTCCCCCAAAATCCTGTATGATAGGCAGGATCTAGAGAGGAGGGATCTTTATGGACATCAAGAAGATCATCGAGGACATCGTGACCAAGATCAAGGAGGATGAGGATCTGCAAAAGCAATTCCTCAGCGATCCTGTGAAGGCGCTCGAGACGCTCACCGGCATCGACATCCCCACCGAGCAGATCGAGGGCATCGTGGCCGGCGTGAAGGCCAAGCTCACTGCCGATGACCTGGGCGATGCGCTGAAGGGCCTGGGCGGCCTGTTCAAAAAGTGATGGAAGTACCGGCCCACTTCTGGTGGGCCGGTACTTCCTTTCTATCCCTCACATCAGCGACCGGTTGATGGCGCACAGGATGGCCCGCAGGGACGCCCGGTTGATGTTGTGGCTCTTGCCCACGCCGAACACGTCCCGTCCTTTGGGATCTCGCAGGTGGATATAGCACACCGCCTGGGTATCCGAACCGGAGGCGATGGCGTGCTCTTTGTAGTCCACGAAATGGTAGCCCTCGATATGCCCCTCGGGCAAGTCGTGCAGCGCGTTGAAGAAGGCGTCGATCGGACCGTTGCCCTCGCCATGGGCGTCCATCACCTTCCCCTTGTAGCCCACTTCCCCGTCGAAGGCCACCCAGCTCGCGTCGCCATGGCGGGCGTCCTCCTGGAAGCTGTGCCGCTCCAATTGATAGGTCTTTGGCGCGGACAGATACTCGTGGTCGAACAGGGCGAAGATCTGCTCCGGCTTCAATTCCGTGCCCACCCGGTCGGACTCCTTCTGCACCACCGCGCCGAACTCCGCGTGCATGGCCTTGGGCATGTCGTAGCCAAAGCTCTGCATCATGACGAAAGCCGCGCCGCCCTTCCCCGACTGGGAGTTGATGCGGATGATGGGCTCATACTGCCGCCCCACGTCCGCCGGGTCGATGGGCAGATAGGGCACCTCCCACATGTCCGTCCCGCTCTCGTTCATATAATGCACGCCCTTGTTGATGGCGTCCTGATGGCTGCCGGAGAAGGCGGTGAACACGAGCTCCCCGGCATAGGGCTGCCGCTCCCCCACCCTCATCTTGGTGCACCGCTCGTACATGTCCCGCACCTTGTTGATGTCATGGAAGTCCAGCTTCGGGTCCACGCCCTGCGTCCACATGTTCATGGCCAGGGTCACCATGTCCACGTTGCCGGTGCGTTCCCCGTTGCCGAACAGGGTGGCCTCCACCCGCTCCGCGCCTGCCAGCAGGCCCATCTCGGTGGTGGCCACGCCGGTGCCCCGGTCGTTGTGGGGATGCAGGGAGATGATGGCCCGCTCCCGCCCAGGCAGCTTGCGGATGAAATACTCCAGCATGTCGGCGAATTGGTTGGGCATACAATTCTCCACCGTGGTGGGCAGGTTGAGGATGACCTTGTCTTCCGCCGTAGCGTGGAGATGGTCCAGCACAGCGGCGCATATCTCCACGGCATAGTCCATCTCGGTGCCCATGAACGACTCAGGAGAGTACTCATACCGCAGGGCCATGCCCCGAGCGATCGCAGGCTGCGCCATCTCGTAGATGAGGTCCGCCGCATCGGTGGCGATCTTGGTGATGCCCGCCCGATCCATTTGGAACACCACCTTGCGCTGGAGGGTGGAGGTGGAGTTGTAAAAGTGCAAGATCACGTTCTTCGCGCCTTCGATGGCCTGGAAGGTCTTGCGGATCAGGTGCTCCCGGGCCTGGACCAGCACCTGGATGGTCACGTCCTCGGGGATGTGGCCCCCTTCGATCAGCTCCCGGCAGATCTCATATTCCGTCTCGCTGGCGGAAGGGAAACCGATCTCGATCTCTTTCACCCCGATGTCCACCAGGGTGTGGAAATACTCCAGCTTCTCCTGGAGATCCATGGGGTCGATGAGCGCCTGGTTGCCGTCCCGCAGGTCCACAGAGCACCATACGGGGGCCTTCGTGACGGTATTGTCCGGCCAGGTGCGGCATTCGATGGGCTGTGGGGCAAAAGGTACGTATTTCTCGGGTCCGGGTCTCAGCTTCATGGTTCTTTCCTCCTTTTGCTCGTTCGGGAACGAAAAAACGCCCCCGACATCCAGTCAGGGGCGTAAAAACTTACGCGGTACCACCCTAGTTCCGCGCACGGTCACCCGATGCGCGCTCTCGGCCTCCAACAAGGCCATGACCTGTAACGGGGTCCTCCCGTCCGGCCCTACTGATGGAGTTCAGGCCGGCGGCTCCGGGGCCAGTATACACGCAGTTCCCCACACCGGTTCACACCGACCACCGGCTCTCTGAGTGGAGGAATGCCACGTCTTGTTCCCATCGACGCCTTTTACTTGGATGTCATTATACTCTGCCGGACGCCTTTTTGTCAAGGATCTTTTCGTGCCGGACGCCTGCGCCTGCCCTGCCCCCGCACGGATCCTGGGCAGCGCTGTCAAAAATCTTGCGATCGGGGCTTGACGATCCCTTCCAAAAGGGATATACTGTGCAAGATATCGAACGAAGGGAGGCGTGCAAAATGATGGATACCAAGATCATGTTCAAGACGGACGATGTGGCAGCCGCTGTGGAGAACAGGGGACAGTCGGGATATTTGCACGCCTATGGAGTGGGGTAGGCTTCTCCTCACGCTGTTTTTTAGGCTCGTTGCGTCCCTCTGTCCAAGAGGGGCGCTTTTTTGCGTCCATAGCCGGTATGAGCCGGAAAGAAAGGAGAGGTCATGGGATCACAGACCAAACTGTCCCGACGGGACAAAATAAGCCTGATCTTGCGTCATTTGCAAGGAAATCAAGGCTATTTCGCCGGAGCGATCTTCTTGGCGTACATGAACACCGTATGCAACGCCCTCATCCCGCAGATTATCAGCGTCACCGTGGACTCGGTGCTGGGGACCAAGGAGCCCAACTTGCCCCGCCCGATCGAACAGCTACTGCCATTGGAGCAGCTTCGGGCCGATCCATACCGTGCGCTGTGGCTGGCGGCGGGAGCTGTGGTACTGGCCGCCGCTATACGGGGCATATGCATCTACGGGATGCGCATCCATCTGGCCAAAGGCTCCGAGGGCTTCGTGAAAAAGCTCCGGGACGGTCTATACAGCCATATCATGCGCCTGAGCTTCGACTGGCACACCGCCCACGCCACCGGCGATATCATCCAACGATGCACCTCCGACGTGGAGGTCATCCGCACCTTCGTCTGTAACCAGCTCGTGGAGGTGCTGCGCACCGTGTTCCTGGTGGCGCTGTATATCGGCATCATGTTGTTCATGAACTGGCGGCTGGCGTTGGTCTCCCTGGCGTTCCTCCCGATCACCGCGCTCGCCTCCGGAGTGTTCTATGGCAAGATATCCTCCCGGTTCAAGACCGCCGACGAGGCCGAGGGGGCATTGACCACCTGCGCGCAGGAGAACCTCACCGGCGTCCGGGTGGTGCGGGCCTTCGGCCGGGAGCGGTTCGAGATCGACCGCTTCGCTCAGAAGAACGACCGCTTCTCCGCCCTCTGGGTAGAGCTGGGCAAGGTGCTCAGCGTATACTGGGCCTCCGGGGTCCTGCTCGTCTGCCTCCAGATCATGGCGGTGGTGGTGGTCGGGACCGTGGCGGCGGTGAACGGCAGCATCTCTCTGGGAGAGTTCCAGGCGTTCATCATCTACAACAGCGCCATGGCATGGCCGGTGCGCTCCCTGGGGCGTGTGCTGTCCGAGATGAGCAAGGCCGGCGTGTCCATGGACCGGGTGGGCTATATCCTCAACGCTTCGGAGGAACAGGACGGTCCCGCGGCCAAAGACGTGGAGCTGAGCGGCGATATCGTGTTCGACCACGTCACCTTCGGCTACGAGGGGCAGAACGTCCTGGACGACGCCTCCTTCACCATCCCCCAGGGGAGCACCTTCGCCATCCTCGGCGGCACAGGCTCCGGGAAATCCACCCTGGTCCACCTGCTCGACCGGCTGTACGATCTGGGCGAGGACCAGGGATCCATCACCATCGGCGGAGTGGACCTTCGGGAGATCCGCCGGGACAGCCTCCGCAGTCAGATCGGCTTGGTCCTCCAGGAGCCCTTCCTGTTCTCTCAGACCATCCGGGAGAACATCGCCGCCACCCGTCCGGACGCCTCCGACGAGGAGCTGCGCCGGTGCGCACAGATCGCCTGTGTGGACGAGGCCATCGCGGACCTCCCCAACGGCTATGACACCATCGTGGGAGAACGGGGGGTCACCCTGTCCGGCGGACAGAAGCAGCGGGTGGCCATC
The DNA here is from genome assembly GCA_947643715.1 of uncultured bacterium. Taxonomy (GTDB): domain Bacteria; phylum Bacillota; class Clostridia; order Oscillospirales; family Oscillospiraceae; genus Enterenecus. Next base: position 27,290 of record CANRXB010000007.1, on the reverse strand, counting down.
GCCCGGATGCTGCTGCAAAACGCTCCGATCATGGTGTTCGACGACTCGCTGTCCGCTGTGGACGCGGAGACGGACGCCAAGATCCGGGCCGCTCTGAAGGACCGCATGGCCCAGGCCACCGTCATCCTCATCTCCCACCGGGTGACCACCTTGATGCAGGCCGACCGCATCCTGGTGCTGGACGCGGGCCGCGTATCGGACATCGGCACACACGCGCAGCTCATCTCCAGGCCGGGGATCTATAAGGAGATCTACGACATCCAGATGAGCAGCGACGATCGTGCCCTCATCGTGGAAGGAGGCGAGGCATAATGGCCGCGTTCGACGAAAAAGAATATACCAAGTCCTTCGACTTGTCCATCTGGAAGCGCCTGCTGCCCATCTTGGGCCGGTTCAAGCGATATATCTTCGGGATGATCGGCTTCTGCGCCCTGTCCGCCGTGGTGGACGTGTCTCTCCCCTTGTTCCAAAAATACGCCATCAGCCACTTCATCACGGCCGGCGCCCTGGACGGCCTGGCTCCTTTCGTGCTGTGCTACGCAGGGGCCATCGTGGTCATGAGCCTGCTGTGCATCGGCTGCACCAGGGCCTCCATGCACATCGAGATGTATATGGGCCGGGACCTGCGCAAAGACCTGTTCGAGCACCTACAGGTGCTGTCCCTCTCGTTCTACAACGTCACCCCCGTGGGCTATCTCCTCACCCGGGTGACGAACGACACCAACCGCATCGCCGGGAACATCGCCTGGGGGCTGATGGACATCGTGGACGCGCTGTTCTATGTGTCTGGCACTTTCGTGGCCATGCTGCTGCTGAACTGGCAGCTCGCCCTGGTGGTCATCCTGGTGGTGCCCTTCGTGGCCGTCCTGACCGGATATTTCCAGCCCAGGATCCTCCACTGGACCCGCAAGGTGCGCAAGATCAACTCCAAGATCACAGGGGCCTTCAACGAGGGCATCACCGGCGCCAAGACCTCCAAGACCCTGGTCATCGAGGATCGGAACATCGGCGCGTTCCAGGGACTCACCGATACCATGCGCAGCTCCGCCACCCGGGCCGCCCGGCTCAACGCGGTGTATATCCCCGTGACGCTGTTCTTCTCCACCCTGACCGTGGCCATCGTGCTGCTCCGGGGGGGATGGCTGGTGCAGGAGCAGGCGCTGGAGATCGCCACCCTGTCCGTGTTCATCACCTACGCCATGGGCATCTTCGAGCCGGTCCAGAACCTGACGGGCAATCTGGCGGAATTCATCGCCCTCCAGGCGTCCATCGAACGGGTCACCGGCCTTTTGTCGGAAGAGCCCCAGATCACCGACGCTCCGGAGGTCGTCGAGAAGTACGGCGACTCCTTCTCGCCCAAGCGGGAGAACTGGGAGCCGATCCAAGGCGAGATCGAATTCAAGGACGTGACCTTCCGCTACCCGGACGGCGGGGACGATGTGTTGGAGCATTTCGACCTGCACATCCCTGCGGGCACCACTGTGGCCATCGTCGGTGAGACGGGGGCTGGCAAGTCCACCCTGGTGAACCTGGCCTGCCGGTTCTTCGAGCCGACCAAGGGGAAGATCCTGATCGACGGCCGGGACTACCGGGAGCGCAGCCAGCTCTGGCTCCATTCCAGCATCGGTTATGTGCTGCAAAGCCCTCACCTGTTCTCCGGCTCCGTGCGGGAGAACATCCGCTACGGCCGGCTGGACGCCACCGACGCGGAGGTGGAGGCTGCGGCACGGGCCGTGTCTGCGGACAAGGTGGTGGCCAAGCTGGAGCAGGGCTGGGACAGCGACGTGGGCGAGGAGGGCGACCGCCTGTCCACCGGCGAGAAGCAGCTCATCTCCTTCGCCCGGGCCGTGCTGGCCGATCCGCGCATCTTCGTGCTGGACGAGGCCACCTCCTCCATCGACACGCAGACCGAGCAGTATATCCAAAACGCCATCGACCATCTGCTGCGGGACCGCACATCGTTCCTCATCGCCCACCGCCTGTCCACCATCCGTAAAGCGGACATGATCCTGGTGGTCCGGGACGGGAAGATCGTGGAACAGGGCACCCACCAGAGCTTGCTGAGAGCACGGGGATATTATCACGATCTGTACAGCAAGCAGTTCGCTGAGGAGAACGCGGCGAAGGTGTTGGGCGCGTGACCCCGGCATGATAGGAAAACGGACCTGCCGCGATGCGGCAGGTCCGTTTTATGGGATGGACCGCGGCGGCTCCCGGCCAGGGCCGCTCAAACGCGGGGACGCCACGGGCACGCTGAGATAAAGATCGTCAAAGCGCCTGGAAGGGATCGTTTTCCCCTGTGAGATGTGGTATACTCTTGATAATACAGCCGTCGGAGGTGAGGACATGGAGCTGAGCAGAGATACTTCCCTGACCGACCTGCCCGGGGTCGGCCCGGCGCGGGGCAAAAAGCTGGAAAAGCTGGGGCTGTCCACCATGGGCGACCTCTTGGACCACCTGCCTCAACGCTATGAGGACCGGCGGGGATCCTGCTCCCTTCAGGACGCGCCCTCTGATCAGCCCTGCTGTGTCTCCGTCCTGATAGCAGAGACCCCACGGATCAGTTACGTCCGGCGGGGCCTGTCACTGGTGAAAGTGAAAGCCGTGGACGACACCGGGACAGTGAACGTCACCTTTTTCAATCAGGATTACATCCGGGAAGTGCTGCATCGCGGAGACAGCTATGTATTTTACGGCGTAGTGGAACGTCAGGGCGGCAGCTACGCCATGACCAATCCCGTATTCGAACGGGAAGGAGCTCAGCGGACCACAGGGCTGATCATGCCGGTCTACCCCTTGACGGCGGGCATCTCCAACAATCTCTTGGCCGGACTCACCCGCCGGGCGGTGGACGAATGCCTGGACGGCCTGCCCGAAGTGCTCCCCGGCCAGGTGCGGCGGGAGCATCAGCTCTGCCAGACTCGATATGCCCGAAAAAACATCCACTACCCTGGCTCCTTCGAGGAGCTGGCCATCGCCCGGCGGCGGCTGGTGTTCGAGGAGCTGTTCGTCCTCACCTGCGGCCTGGCCCGGCTGAAGGACCGGCGGGCCCAGGGAGAGGGGCGGATCTTGACCGGCTCGCCGGACGAATTCGCCGCATTGCTCCCCTTCGCCCCCACGGGGGCCCAGCGGCGAGCCATGGAGGACATCGCCGCAGACCTGTGCTCGGGCCGTGCCATGAACCGGCTGGTACAGGGAGATGTGGGCTCCGGAAAGACGGCGGTGGCCGCTTTCGGGGCGTGGATCGCGGCAAAAAACGCCGTGCAATGCGCTCTCATGGCCCCCACCGAGCTGCTGGCGGAGCAGCACGCCCGGACGTTGAGCGCCCTGCTCGCGCCTGCCGGGATCCGCGTCGGGCTGCTCACCGGGTCGGTGAAGGGCTCGGCGAAAAAAGAGGTCCTGGCGGCGCTGGCCTCGGGAGACCTGGACCTCATCGTGGGCACTCACGCGCTGTTCTCCCTGGGCGTAGACTATCGGGACCTGGGACTGGTCATCGCCGACGAACAGCACCGCTTCGGCGTGGCCCAGCGGGCCGCGCTGGCGGAAAAGAGCGGGTCGGTGTCGCCTCATGTGCTGGTCATGTCCGCCACCCCCATCCCCCGGACGCTGGCCCTCATCATCTACGGCGACCTGGACGTCTCCGTCATGGACGAGCTGCCCCCCGGCCGGACCCCGGTGTCCACCTTCATAATCGGGGAAAACAAACGGCAGCGGATGTACGGCTTCGTCCGAAAGCAGGTGGCTGAAGGGCGCCAGGTGTATATCGTGTGCCCCTCCGTGGAGGAGTCCGGGGACCTTCCCGAGTGGGGCGAGCCCAGTGGAGCGCCCATGGACCTGAAGGCGGTGACCACCTACGCCAAGCAGCTCCAGGAAGAGGTGTTCCCCGAGCTGCGGATCGGTTTCGTCCACGGCAAGCTGAGGCCCAAGGAAAAAGAGGCGGTGATGGCCGGCTTCGCCGGAGGGGAGCTGGACGTGCTGGTATCCACCACCGTCGTCGAGGTGGGCGTGGACGTCCCCAACGCGTCCCTGATGATCGTGGAGAACGCGGAACGGTTCGGCCTGAGCCAGCTCCACCAGCTCCGGGGCCGGGTAGGCCGGGGGAAGCATCAAAGCTACTGTGTGCTGGTGACCTCCAGCCGGAGCGAGACCGCCCGGGAGCGGCTGCGGGCGCTGTGTGCCACCAATGACGGCTTCCAGATCGCGGAAGAGGATCTGCGGCTGCGCGGACCCGGCGATTTCTTCGGCAAACGCCAGCACGGCCTTCCTCAGCTCAAGGTCGCCGATTTCGCCGCCGACATCGAGCTTTTGAAGGAGGCCCGGTCCGCAGCGGAAGCGCTCATCGCCAGCGACCCGGAACTGCGCAAGTCCTCCCACAGACTGCTCAAGCGCCGGGTCCGGGAGCTGTTCAAAGACAACGAGGAGCTGTTCAACTGATCTCGTGCTGAAAACGGACCAAGCCCCGGGAGAGACCTCCCGGGGCTTGGTATATATGCGACGTACTGCGGTCCGCTGCGGCTCCCGCACGATCGCAGGGAGCATCCCGCCCCATCCCTGGGGCTTGGATCACTTGTCCTCGTCTTTCAGCTCGATCACATCGTCCTCGACCTGCTTCTTCGCGTCCTCATCGATGCCCAGCTTGTCTTGGAGCTTGCGCTTGGCCTTGCGCCAGTAGATCCCCGCCACGGCGCCCACCGCCACTACTACCCCCGCCACCACCTGGATGGCGTAGGTCATCACGCTGGGGTCCAGATAACCGGCCACACAGGGCAGCGAAGTCAGGGCATACATCATGTTCTCCATCATCAAACACTCCTTATATCGTCATACCATCGGTCCCATCCGTCACAGGACCCGGCGGAGGATCCCCTCCACGTCTTCCCGCCCCAAAGGTACGGGGTTGTTGTCCATCCTGCCCTGTGTGAAGGCCCCATCCACCAGCGCGGGCAGATCCTGCTCGGTGATGCCCATCGCAGACAGACGCAACGGCTGGATCGGCCGGGACGTCTCCTCCAGCCAGCGATGCAGCCCCTGGGGCCCTCCGAAGATATCATAGATCTGTTCGATCTCCGGCACCGCACTGCGATCGATCCGGGCCACCTCTTCCAGCGTCACGGCGACGGCCAGACCATGCTCCACCCCATGCCGTATGGTGATGGGGTAGGATATGGAATGACAGGCGGTCGTCCTGGTCCGGGAAAAGGCCAGCCCGGACAGCAGCGCCCCCAGGCACATCCCCTCCCGATGCTCCATCTCCCCTGGCCGGGACAATGCCGCCGGCAGATGTGTGCGGATCCGCCGGACGCCCTCCAGCGCCAGGGCCTGGCACAGCGGGTCCCGTGCCCGGGACCAAAACGATTCCATGGCCTGGGCCAGCGCGTCCAGCCCCGTGGACAGTGTGAGCCGGGCTGGCATATGTGTCGTGAACCCCGGTACGATTGCAGCCAAATCCGGCGTCAGGGCCGGCATGTCCACGGACAGCTTCCGGCCGCCGCGCAGGTCCCAGATGGTCGCCCACGGCGTCACCTCAGAGCCCGTCCCCGCCGTCGTGGGGAACGCGATCAGCTCTATGCCCCTGTCCGCCCTGACGTACCGCTTGTTTTGGATCGCCTCACACAGCCCGTCGTAGCTCTCCGGCGCTCCGCCCTCCATGCCCAGCATGGCGCACAGCGCCTTTCCCATGTCGATCGTGCTGCCTCCCCCGACGCAGACGAGCCGTCCCACCTTGCGGCCGCTCAGCGCGGTCAGGCAGCCGCGCAGATCGTCCACCGTCGGATCGGACGAAAAGCCGGACACGATCCGGATCCCTTCCGGCGCGAGCGCCTCCATCCCCAGGCGGGACACGGTCCCCGAGCTGGCCACCAGGACCGTGCCCTCCGGATCCTCCAGCGATCCCCGCAGCCGTTCCCGGCCCTCCTCCAGCCCCAGCAGCCGGACCTCGGCGCTGCAAAACGCCCGGAACTCCCCATGTCCCTCCATCTCACTTGTCCTCGATCAGCGTCAGGACCTGGCCGATTGGCATACAAACGCTGTCCGCTTCCCGGGAGCGGGAGTTCTCCAAGATCATCTCCGCGCAGCGCTGCATGGCCGGGAACGCGCTGCGGATCATGTGGTTGGCATGGATCACGATGTTCACCCCGGCCTTCGCGAACTCCTCTTCCGTCACGGTGTTGAAGGTCGTCGGCACTACCACCAGGGGCACGTCCCGCTCCACTTCCCGGAACCTCCGGCAGAACTCGAAGATCTCGTCCGGCTCCTTGCGCCGGGAATGGATCATGATCCCGTCCGCTCCGGCTTTGACATAAGCGAAGCACCGCTCCAACGCGTCCTGCATCCCCTGCTCCAGGATCAGGCTCTCACACCGGGCAAAGATCATGAAGTCCTTCGTCTTCAATGCCTCCTTGCCTGCCCGGAGCTTCGCGCAGAAGTCCTCTATCGTGTCCTGTGTCTGCTGCACGGACGTGCCGAAAAGAGAATTCTTTTTCAGCCCCTTCTTGTCCTCGATGACCACAGCCGACACGCCGATGCGCTCCAGCGTGCGGATGTTGAACACGAAATGCTCCGTCAGCCCCCCGGTGTCCCCGTCCAGGATGATCGGCTTGGTGGTCACCTCCATGATCTCTTCCAGCGTCTTGACCCGGGACGTCATGTCCACCAACTCGATGTCCGGCTTGCCCTTGGCCGTGGAATCACACAGACTGGACACCCACATCGCGTCGAACTGTTTGATCCCTCCGGGCCGCTCCACCGCCGTCTTTTCCACGATGAGCCCGGTCAGTCCGTTGTGCGCCTCCAGCACCGACAGGCACGGCTTATACGTCAGCAGCTTCTTCAGCCTGGGCCGCCTGTTCTCCGGCAGGCTGAGCAGCCGGCCCAGGTTCCCCAGAGCCTCGTCCGTCTCTGAATTCGTGTACGGATACTCCACCAGCTCTCCGCCCCACTCGGACAGGAGCTCGATGACCTCCCGGCGTATCCCGGCCTGACGCCCCGTCCTCCAGTCGTCGCCGTGCACCACCACATCGGGGCGCAGCTCCCGCAGCACCTTTTCGTAAGAGAGCTGATCCTGCACCACCACCCGGCTGACCCCTCTGATCGCGGAGAACATCTCCAGCCGTTCGCTGAGCGGGATGAGCGGATACCGCTTGTAGGACGCCACCACCTCGTCCGTCAGGACGCCGGCAGTGAGCTCGCCCAGACCGGACGCCTTTTGGATGATGCGCAGGTGGCCGGGATGGATCAGATCCGTGCCGAAGCACATATAGACTTGCTTCCTGGGCTGGTCCGCCTGATACCGCTGGAAGTCTGCCGTGACGTCCGCCAGATCCTCCGGGCTGTCGATCTCCCTGCACAGACGTCCGCCCAGCGGCAGCGGATACAGAGCCACATCCTCGAGCACAGTGTTCAAGGCATCCTCCGCGTAGACGCCCCGCTCTCCCCGGTCGCAGAACGCCCCGATCGTCTCCAGCCAGACCGCCATGTCCGAGCGAAGCAGTTTGTACGCCGGCTGGCTGGCCACGCAGTCCGGGCCGAAGAGCTCCACCCCGATCTGGGCGACGCGGCCGTCCTTCCTGCGCGCTTTGAAATCCTTTTGGGGAAGCGGCGCGTCCTCCTCCACGGCCACCGCGCTGTGCGGGGCCTGGATCAGATCCCGCAGCACCGACTCCTCCATCACCAGATCGCCATGGAGCAGCAGCACGTCGTCGTCCAGCCACTCCCGCGCCAGATACATGGAATAGATGTAGTTCGTCTCCTGGTACGACGGATTATGTACGTACCGCACGTCTGGCATACGGGCCGAGGCGTGCTCCCGCAGCGTGCCGTCGAAGGGGCCGGTGGTCATCACCACGTCCGTCACCCCTGCCCGTTTCAGCATCTCGAGCTGCCAGCTCACGATGGTATGCCCCGCCCCGATGGGCGTCATGCACTTCGGCAGACATTGCGTGAGGGGCCCCATCCGCCGCCCCATGCCGGAATTCAAGATCAATGCTCTCATTTCAAACACTCCCTCAACGACGCCAGGTCTTCCTGGGGGGACACCGTGGGCCGGCCCAGGTCTCCCCGGGAACCCAAGGCCACCTCGATCTCGATGAACCGGCTCCCCTGCCCAGCCAGCAGCTTGGGCAGCTCCTGAGCCAGCTCCTGCTCGCTGCCGGCGCAGGACACCGTCCGATATCCCGCGCTCCGCGCCAGCGGGGCGAAGCCGCACGTCCCGCCCGCCACAGGCATACCGCCTACGCTCTCGTGGGCGCCGTTGTTCAGCACCACATGGATCAGGTTGGGACAGTCCATCCCTGCGGCCAGCCGCAGGCCGCCCAGGTGCATCAGCGCCGCCCCGTCCCCGTCGATGCACCACACGGTGCGCTCCGACCGCTCCATGGCCGTCGCCAGGGCGATCATCAGGGCATGTCCCATAGAACCGACGGTGAGGAAGTCCCGCTCATGCCCTTCTCCCCGCTTCTCCCGCAGCTCGAACAGCTCCCGGGAGGCTTTCCCCGTGGTGGACACGAAGATGTCATCCGTTCCGGCCGCGCCCAGGATCAGCTCCAGCGCCCGCTCCCGGGCCATGCTGTGCCCGTTCCGATAGTCCGCCTTCTCCGACTGCGTCAATGCGCCTTTCTCCACCACGACGGCCGCACAGCGGCGCTCCTCCAGCAAAGCGCCGCACTGAGCGAGGATCGCTCCCGCCTCGTCCGGGGACGCCTGCTTTTTCAGCACGAAGGTCTCGATCCCCAGCAGCTCCAACAGCTCCACCGTGATCTTCCCCTGGAACCTGTGCTGGGGCTCGTCCGCTATGCCCGGCTGGCCCCGCCAGCCCACCACGAACAGGCAGGGGATCTTGTAGATGTCCTCATGGAGCAGCGAGGCGATCGGGTTCACCGCGTTCCCGATCCCGCTGTTCTGCATGTACACCAGTCCGGGACGGCCGGTGGCGATATAGTGGCCCGCGGCCAGTCCTACCGCCCCGCCCTCATTGGCGGCGACCACGTGCCGCCGGTGCTTCGCGCCATACCTGCGATACAGGGTGTCGCACAATGGGGCCAGCAGGGAATCCGGTACGCCAGCGAAAAAGTCCACGCCCAGCCCCTCTACGAGACTCAAAAAAAGCTCAGCGTCCATGTTGCTGTCTCTCCTTCAATCGTGAGATGATATACGAAGCGCCCACGCCGGCACTGCTGCCGAAGTTGGAGATCGTGTCCGCCAACACATGGCCGATCCTCTCTTCGTATTCCTTCGGATGCTGGAGCAGCTCTTCCACCCGCGCGGCGAGCTGGTCCAGCTCCGCCGTGCCCAGCGCCACTCCCACCTGGGAACGCAGCGTCAGCTCCAGCGGCTGCATCGGATACCGATCGTACTCGCTGTTGTGTATCTTGGGCGGCGTATCGATGAACACCGCCGGCTTGCCCGTAACGAACGCGAACTCGTAAGCCGTGCCCGACCAATCCGTCACCACCACGTCCGAGTCGTAGATGGACCGGCTGCTGGTGAAGTCCAGCTCGAACTCAAGGTCGCTGCCCTCATATCCGGCGTAACGCTGCACCAGCCGATCCATCCGCGGGCGGTAGCGCTTCAGATACTCCGGATGGGGCCGGACCACGACCTGATAACCTCGCCCCAAAAGCTGATCGAGCACTTCCGTGATACAGCTATCCAGGATATTGTCCGTCTGCCAGGATGGGGCGATCAGGATCTTTTTGCGCGCCCGGGGCGCAGGAGGATCCCGATCGTACTGGTCACGCAGGTCCTCCAACAGCCCGTAGCCGAACCCCACCAGCTTCTTTTCCGGCAGACCGTGCAGCTTCTCACAGTACCGGATCTCGTCGAACTGGAACTGGCCGACACACAGGATGGTGTCATAGTGATCCAGCGCGCCGGTGTGGAGCACCATGTGCGTGCTCAGCGGATAGTGGAACATGTAGACGTATTCGATGTCCTTGCGTACATAGCTGCGCTTGATGTGGAAGTTCTCCAGGTCCGGCATGGTCATGACCACCATGTCCGCGTCCATCTTCATCATCAGGGTGATCAGCCGCTTCTCACCTATGTAATAGGGCTGGATCCTGGGCTGCTCTTTGGCGATGGCGAAGATCTGGTCCTTCGGATCGCTAGTGATATAATGGATCGTGAGGTTGGTGCGCCGGAGCAGCTCCTGGATCAGACCCTTGAAGTATTTGTAGAAGCCGCTGCTCTCCGAATAGAACACCAGGTGCTTGTTGGCGATGGAGAAGAACCGCTTGTAGTCCTCCTTCTCCCTGCGCTGGTCCTCCTTGGACACGTGGGCCGACAGCGCGTCCATCCCCGCCAGCTCCTGCCGGCTCTTGGCCAGCTTCTCGTAGTCCACATATCGCGACGGCGGCATCAGCGCGTTGAGCGCCACTTGCTGTACGATGGTCAGCAGGTTGCTGGCGATCCAGTACACCCCCACGCCCATGGGCACGAAAGCCCCTAACGCCAGCGACACCCCGATCGACAGCCCGTTGGTCATCCACTGGGACGCCCTGCTCTGCTCCCGCTGGAGGGGGTTGAGCCGGTTTTGCGCCAGGCCCAGCACCAGCGCGGCGCCCCCCGCCGCCAGAGGCATCAGCAGCGCCGCCCCGCCCGCCTGGACGGGATAGACGCTCAACATGCTCTGCGCGCCCTCGAGCGCCTCCCGTACCGCGCCGATCACGCCCACCAGCAGCACGAGCTGCACGATCATCGGCACGGTCCCGGCCAGGGGATGATACCCCTCTCGGCGGTACAGCGCCTGGGTCTGCTCCGCCACCGCCTCTTTGTCCCCGTAGTGCTCGATCTTCAGCCGGTCCAGCTCCGGCATCAACGCCACCATCTTCAGCCCGTTCCGGTTCGTCCACATCGCCACCGGGAACAGCGCCACCTTCGTCACCGCCGTGAACAGCACGATGGCCGCCGTGTAGCTCCCGCATACCGAGATGCACCAGCTCAACACATGCCCCAACGGCATGCCCAATATCTGCTCAAGCAATCGAGACCGCCTCCTGATCGTCGGGATATCTCGTATCCAAAAATAGGGATGGCACACCTTGCCTTTCGGCAAGGTGTGCAAAAAGTATACTTTTTGATCATGTTGCCCTTAGTCGAAAAATTTCAGATATGGGGTTATATTTTTGCCGATCTGGTCGAATAAGTAATCGTATCGTGCCATGAGGGACATCGATCGCAGATGCGCATAGAGTATGCTCTGTGCACATCTGCTTTTTTGCACTTCGACCAGATCGGCCCCTTTACTCCAGATCGGAGACGGAGATCGGCCCTCCACTGCCCTCATCGTACTCGAAATGGTACGCACAGCGGTAGATCCCACCGTGATATCCCACGAACACCCTGATCTCCACCTCTTTCGTGCCGACCCCGGGGATCGAGACCCGGAACCCCGACATCTGATAGCCGTCGTTGTCGAAATACTCCGCGATATAGGCGGCAGGCTCCTTTTTCGTCTGGTACGTCCCCAAAGAGCCTGTCCCATCGCAGAGCTGGACATAGACCTCCGTCTCCTCGGCGGAACCCACCCCGTCCACGATCCCCCAGCCGGCCAGGCGCAGCGTCCCGTCCTCGCTCAGCTCGAACCGGCTCAGCCCCGCGTTCGCCCAGCCAAGGGCCTCCTGGACGTCCTCCATCTCTACGGCCTGCGTCTGCGCCCACTCGTCCTCCACCGGCGTCCCGGTCAGATCCGATACGGACACCATGCCCTCCAGTCCGGCATCAGGCTCGAAATGATACGAGCACTTGTAGAACGTGCCCTGATGCTCCACGAACACCCTGACCTCCAGGCCGTCCGCCGAGACGCCGGGGACGCACGCCCGGAACCCCGCCGAATACAGGCCCTCGTTCCCGAAATAGTCCGCGATGTAGGTGATGTTCTCCTTCGTCGTGCTGAAGGTCCCGACCGCCTCCCCGCCGCTGGACACCTCTAAAAAGACGTTCGTCTCCTCGGTGGAGCCCACCCCGTCCACGATGGCCCAGCCTGACAGCTCCAAGGTCCCGTCCTCACTCAGCTCCGATCGATCGATGCCCGCGTTCGCCCAGCCCGAAGCCTCCAAGATCTCCGGCGCCGGATCGGACGGCCGGTATCGCAGGGTGGAATAGCCATCCACCTTTTCGATCACATAGCCCGTTGGCACTCGGGTGACAGGCGTGCCGTTCTCCTCTACCTGGAGGAGCAGCTCATACGAGCCGTCCTCCAGCCCCAGCGGGCAAAAGTCCAGGCCGAACCCAGTGTATGATTTCGGTGTCTCGTCAAATTTGGTGTAATATATCTTCGCGACGTTCACCAATTCTTCCAGCTCTATCTGATAACAGCCCTTTTCCGACGCCAGCAATAAGCTCCTGGTCGCCTCGTCATCGGTGGCATGTGAGATGTTGTAGACATACCCTTCCAACCGCATGGTGTCGAACAACGTATCCAATTGCTCGAAGTTCGCAGCCTGATAAAAAGAGAGCCCCATCATTTCCTCACCAAGCGGTCCGATTTCCACGATCTTTGAAGTGCTCCTCCATCGCGCGATCAGCTCGGTCGAGCATGTCATCCACAGGAGGAACACAGTCCCCAGGATGACTAGCGATACTATCTTCACAGTTCTGCGCATCAATGGGACACCTCCTCCAAAACGATGGGCTCGACATGCTCGATGTCCGTCCCAAACACCCCATTGAGCATCTCGATCATGATGTTCATACCGCTCAGACCTTCTATATCCACCTCGTTCCCCGCATCGTACAAGGCCGCATAGATCCTCCTATCATCGTCATATGGGACCCCGCCTCTTCGCCCATGGTCCGAAATGACTGCGATCATCGCTTCCGGATCGTTCTCGACGATCGTCCTCACTATCTTGAGGATCTCGCCATTCAAGAACTGGCATTGCCCAATGTAATACGCCGCATCACGCGAGACGTTCGCCGGCAGCAGCTTCCCGTCCCGGTCGAACAAGAACGGTGTATGGGGCGAATTGATGTGCGACAGGACGAACGTGTTCCCCTTTGGGATGTTTTCCGGGTCTTGGAGGTATCTCAACTGAGACAGGATCGTTTTGGCCTGCACATCTGCGTCGATCGTCGTAAAGGGGAAAAGTATGGTCTGCTTCCAGAACAGCACCGGCACGTTTTCCCCATCCATGGTCACGCCGCTGTCCGACTTGGCCGCCACAGGTTCACCCGTATATCCATAGTAATCGGCACTGCCGATGCCCACCACTTCATATCCATGGCTTTCAGCCATCGGAACGATCACGCCGGACTTACGCGCCTCCAATACCAGCGCCCAGTCCTCCTGTGCCGTCCTGTCATCGCTATACGCCGCGACGTAGCCCAGATTGGCGATATTGGCGGTGATGACGGCTGTTTTGTTGCACTCATTCACCGACGTGCGAGAGATATCGAACCCCATCTCCTCCAGCGCGCCGGTGAACGCACTGTTGTCGTAGTCGAAATACTTTTGGAACACGTAATCGCTGGAATATTCATCGAACAGCAGCCAGTAGATGTTCCGCCCGGCGGTCTCCCCTTCTCCCTGGGGCGTCTTTCCGTCGGACGGCGTCGAGGCGCTCTGCGCCGAGATCGCGGCCGGGACCGCCCCGATCGCATTGAAGCAGACCAGCGCCGTGAACATCAGGGAAACGACCAACGCCACCGTGTCCGCGGCGGTCTCCTTGAGCTTGAACATGAGATATGCGGCTGCGCCCCCAAAGACCGCCAGCAGCGCGGCCGTATGCCAATAGCGCAGCCGAGGGACGGCCCAGACCATGGCTTCGTGCAGGAACGCCCCGTTCTCGAACAGCAGGATCAGGACGAACGACGCCAGCGCCGCCGATGAGGGCTTCTTGCCGATCCAAACGAGCAGGAAGAACGCCCCCGCCGCTGCCGCCGCCAGACCGGCCAGCGTCATCAGGATGCCGCCCACCTGGACGATCATAGCGGCGTTGGCCGTCCACAGGAACACCAGCGGATAGATCCCCGCCATGACCACGCCGATCATGAGGAACGATATCTTTTTCCAGTCCTTCTTTTCCATGGTCTCACGCTCCTTTGCCCGGGTCCCCATCATGGCCCGTCCCGCCCGCATCGGCCCCTGCCGGCGTCGGGTCCGCTCTCCCGAGCCACCTTTTCAGCCGCGCCCAGATCTTCTTGCAGGCCCGGCCGGCCCTGGCCGTCAGGCTGCGCTCCGTCCTCTCCCTGCACTCCTGCAATGCCGCCGACAAAGCGTCCATCTGGCGGAGATACGCCTGGCGGATCTGGTCCAACTCCTCCCGCTCGCCCAAGCATCCATACCGGAGCTGTTCCAATCCCGCCTTCTCGTCCAGATATATCCGCCGGATCTGGTCCAGCTCGTCTTTTTCATCCAGGTATATCCGCCGGATCTGGCCCAGCTCGTCCTTCTCGCCCAGATATGTCCGCCGGATCTGGTCCAGCTCGTCTTTTTCATCCAGGTATATCCGCCGGATCTGGTCCAGTTCGTCCTTTTCGTCCAGGTATATCCGCCGGATCTGGTCCAGCTCGTCCTTCTCGTCCAGGTATATCCGCCGGATCTGGCCCAGCTCATCCTTCTCGTCCAGGTATATCCGCCGGATCTGGTCCAGCTCGTCCTTTTCGCCCAGGTATATCCGCCGGATCTGGTCCAGCTCGTCCTTCTCGTCCAGGTATATCTGCCGGATCTGGTCCAGCTCGTCCTTTTCGCACAGATATATCTGCCGGATCTGATCCATCTCGTTCTTCATCCCCAAGAGCTCATACATCTGCCGCACCTCATATCCGAATTCAAAATACCTGCTCATCAAAATGGACTCATCGCAGACCATACCGGGCAGGGATCCGTTCTTTTGGATCAGCAGCGGCAGGAACAGATGGAAACAACGCGGATCGTCCAGGTCCTCATAGAAGCGTTCCATCCGCTCCGCGTCTCCTGCGACTGCGCAGGTGCGCAGCCAAAAAACGCCGCTCTGGATGTACATCGGAACGCTTTTTTCCGTGAACGCTGCGGGATCGACCCCTCCAAGGTGCTCCAGGATCCGCTCTCTGTGCGTCCTCCAGAGGTGTATCAGCTCGGAACGATCGAGCTGCTGGGAACGCGGCGGGATCGTCAGCAGGCCGACGTGGGGCGCCTCCGTCATCGTTTCTATAACCCCCCCCCGGAGGGTAGTGAGCAGTAATCTGACGGCCTCCCTCACCAAGACGAGCTGCCCCATGTTCCATATCTGCTGCGCCTCCACCGTCCCGTCGGGGGCGTCTTTTTGGTGCGGATCGATCACGCAGACGAACTCATAGTCCCGATAGTCGAACGGCGCGCCGGTGAACAGGTCGGGCGCAGAGGGCCTTATCGTCCCGCTCTGCGTGAGGACGACCTCCGCCGGGACCCTGTCGCCAAACGCTTCGATCCACTCCCGCTCCGCCACCACGAACACCGAGTACAGGGAAACGAGCTCTTTGAACGACGCCAGCTCGAGCTCCCAGCCCCGGCCCACGACGATCGCCACCGCAGCCGACGGCCTGCGCCCCGGTGTTCCGGCGTTTTGGGACACCGGGTACATCATGCCAGCGCTTTCAAAGATCTCCCGCTGCGGCGCGGTCCGGATGATATTGTCATAGATCTTTTCCGTGTCGCAGCGGCCTTCGGCCCGCAGGTAGTCCAGCAGTTCCCTGCTCACCAGGGGATCGTTGCCGGAGAGCAGGAAATGCTCGTTCCCCATCACGAACCCCTTCCGTTTCACGACGGGCGCGCCATGGTCGCGCACCGCATATACGGGCAGGTCGAAGAGGGGGTACGGCGTGTACTTCACCAGGGCGCTCATATCTATGTAGACGTCCCAGCGGAAGCCCTGGTCCTCCAGCCACTTGGTGATGTAGCTCTCGAACCTGGAAACAGAGTCCTCATAGCTTTCGATCGGGACCAGCTCGTCCCAAAAGCGCCGGAACGAGGCGGCGGATGTGACGCTCCTGCGAAAAGCGAGGAAATGCGACTGGATGTGGACCGGAAGATATCCGTATGGTCCGTGGAACGGGTCCTTATTGGGCGAGCCATGATGCGCGGTCAGGCCCCAGAAATCGAGCTCCTGCCTGGCCTCCATCTTTTCAAAGACACCGGCGAAGCTGGGAACGACGGGGATGATGGTGTGGTTGAAGAGGATCAGCTCGTCGTACCCGCCGATCTCCTCCCAACCCAAGCGATCCAGCCCCGCTTTGTAGGCCCACACGTCGAAGCCCCGGTTCTCACGCACGAGGATGTCGCCCTTCGCCGCGTACCGCCGGAAGAGCTCGCGGGCCTGCGCGTCGAGAGGACCGTTGCTCACCACCAGCAGCCGGTCGATCCCGACGCAGGCCGCGTCCAGCAGATCGCCGACATACCGGTCCACCTTGTCCTCCCCGTCATAGTAGAAGAAGATGCCGATCCTATGGGTGTGATGTCTCTTTCCCGTCTGCTCCAAGCCGGTCCCCTCTCTTTCGGTCGTGGTCATGAGAACAATCGCCGGAGCCTGCCGCGCAGCGTCGCGCGGCTCCGGGCCGCTTCCAGCTCCGCTCCAAGCTGGGCGATCGTCTCCTGCTGCTGGGCGATCTGCCCCTGCAAGGACTGCTGCACCTGCTCCAAATAGGCTTCCCGCTCGCTGTGGCACTGCGTGGCCTGCGCCAATTGGTCCCTCAAGCATTGCAGGGTCTGCTCGAAATACTCCTGGTTCTCCTTGTTGTACTGCGTGAGCTGCCTGTAATACTCCTTTTTCACCTTGAGCACATCCGGCATCCAGCTCGTATAGGTCTCATATCCAAAGCTGTTGTTGATCAAGATCCGCTTGGTCAGCATGTACTGGGGCAGATAACCGTTCTTCTGGCAGATGATGGCGATCGCGAAGGCCAGGAACTGCGTATTATAGAGCTTGAATCGGAGCTCCTCCAGGTCCCAGATGGCCTTCGTCCGGATCACGCAGCAGCCGTCCGCGGTGATGACCGGAGGTCTGTCGATATCGATGCCCACATCGATGTCGTTGACCCGCATCCATCTCTCCACCAGCTTGAAATAATCGGCCCAGCATTCGTATTGATCCCAATTGGAAGCTTGCAGGTAGTCCACGGGAAAAGAGAGCGCGCCGATCGAGCTGTCCTGTTCCATGATCGATATCGCCCGTTCCACCACCTCGCGCCTCTCCAAAAGGTCGAACACATGGTAGTCCTGCCTCGCCGTATAGTTCCGGAACACCTCATTTTTTGAGATCGACTCCGGATCGATCCACACGATGTAGTCGTGATCACGATAGGACGCGCCGGTCCCTGTGCACAGCGACGACAGGTCGTTGTCCGATCGCGTGCCGACGAAAACGCTGTACGAGCCATCGAACTGCTTCACGGCCCTTTCGAGCTTGTCCTTGAGGACGATGTTCTCGGAATTGATGAAGATCGCTTTTTTACATGCTGCTCCCCTCGCCACGGCCATCCCCTCCTCCGTCATTTTTAGACATCTATCACATGGAACAACAGCAGGGACTCGACGATATCCCGCTGATTGCAGCAGCGGATCATGTTCTTCATCACCATACCCGTGTCATACTCCGTCTCATCACGCAGGAAATCCCAAAAGTCGCGGACGAACGGCACTGCGGACGGGAACTCGAGCTTCGATGTGAAGAAGGAGCGTCTTTTGAAGAACGGCGACTTCAAGTCCCTGACCATCACCAAAGGCGCTGTGATCAGCGGACAGCAGCCATAGTGCTTGGGATCCAGGCCGCTGTGATCCGTATAGCAGTCCCACCGATAACCCAGGTCGGCGAACTTCTTGGTGATGACCTGCTCATAGGTCCCGCCGGACTCATGATAGGACTGGATCATCGGCATACCGTCCCACAGCGCATGGAACGCATCGGAACTGAACAAACGCTTGCGGAACGCGCAAAAACTGGACTGTATATGTTCCGGGATATAGCCGTATGGGTTCTTCCACATGGCGACCGCCGCCGGGTCGTTCTCCTCGAAGCATTTCGTGATGCCCCAAAAGTCCAGATCCCGCGACTCCATCGCCCGGAACATGTCCTCCAGATCGTAGACAGGCCCCATGATCGTGTGGTTCATCAGGATCAGCTCGTCATAGTCCTCCAGCCGATCCCAGCCGACCGACTCGATTCCGGTCTTGTACGCCCACACGTCGAAGCCCGTGTTCGGCCTGATCGTGACCTCATCCGCCCACCGCGCCAGATCCCTCTGTCCCTTCTCGCACACCTTGCCGTTGGCGACCACCAGGAGCTTTTCCACGAATGGCCTCAGCTTCTCGAGCGCGAAAAGGATGTAATCGTCGATCGTGCCGTCTTTGTCATAAACGAAATAGATCAGCAGCCGTTCCATATGTCTCCCCTCCGAACCATCTTTATCGTCTCCAGCGGATGGGCCTGCGTTCACCCCGGCGCACCGGCGACCTGCACTCTCTGCCCGAAATAGCAGATCCCCTCCTGGAGCATCTGGACCTCCACCTTGACACCAGACGATGTCGCCCCATCTTCCAGGTCGATTGTGAACACGATCTCCTCCCCCGGATCCACTACCTCGCTCCCCGGCATGTCCGCACGCAGCCCGGTATCCATCCCGTCCTTGAACACCCCGAGGCGGATCCAATCCATGCCGCTCCAGGCCCAGGCGCTGCTGTTGCGCACGGTCACGCGCAGCGTCTCTCCTTCCCACTCATACGAGACCACCTCGGCCTGATGGCCGTCCAGGGCCGTTTGGATGAACCCCCGGTTCTTGCTGGGGAACACGTTCCAATAACGCTCCGTCAGCTCATAGATCACGACGTCAGGCTCCATGGCCTCCAGGATGCCTCCGTCGATGTCCGTGCTCCAAACGTAGGAGAATTCCGGGAAATGCTCCGCCAGCAGGTCCGTCGCGTTCCATCCGCCGAACATGGAGTCCCCGAACATCAGCACACTGGGCCCCTGCGCCGCGCCGTTCTCGAAGTGGCGGCAGGGATCGTGGACCCCCGCCGCGGCCACCGCCTGGGAAAACCGGGCGCTGCGCTGGGTGGGAGGATCCAGCACCGCATCCTTACGCGGGAACACGATCTCCTTGGCAGGCTCCGCCGGCAGCTCCAGTCCCATCATGGCGCCGAGCTCCCCTGTGAACGTCGTATCGGCGAAGGCGACGTCGATCGGCCCCGTCTCGCACAGGCCCCACTCCTGCATCCTGCGGACGATCTCGCGATAGGCTGCGTATGCCCCCTCCTGCGTCCAGTGCGTGTCGGTCTTGAAATATACCTGCCGGTCCTTCTTTTCCTCCAGCAGCGCTTCCTTCAGGCGGACGACCTTCAGGTCGGAGCGTTCCTCCAGATAGTCCGCCACGATATCCACCGGGGTCTCCCGTATCTGTCCGTCCCCATAGCGCATGTATTCCGGATAGATGCTCACCTTGCTCGTGGGCAGGAGGATCACGTAGTCGATGCCCATGCCCGCCAGCTTGTCCCGGACCGCCAGATGCCGGGAGAGGATCTGTTCCAGCGTCTCCTGTGTGAGCGTATATCTCCCTGTGGATATCTCCAGGTTCTCGTCCAGGGTATAGTAATACCAGCCGTCCTTCCCGATGTGGACCCTGTCGGACGGGGACAGCCGGAACAGCCCGGACCGGACCTGAGCGTGGAGGGCCACCAGCTTCTCGCGAAAGCCGATATGGTCCTCGAACCAGCTCTTGAACGAGCTGCCCGCCTCGGCAGCCAGCGTGCCGTCCTGAGAAAAGAGCGCCGGCCACCCGGCCAGGAAACGTTTTTCTGCCTGGGAGTATTCTCCGCCGGTCCACCGGATGGATAGGATGGGCAGAGCGATCATCGCGACGAACACGAGGGCCGTCCATGTTTTTGGATCAGATATTTTTTTCATAGCACCCATACCACATCAGAAATTGAAATAGATGAACGGGTCGTACGTGGACGAGACCGTATATGCGATCCCCACCAGCAGCAGCGCCCCGCAGGCCAACGGCTCCAGGAACCTCGACACGTTCGACAAAGCCTCGTTTCTGCCGCAGGAACGGCGGTATCCTTTTGCCAGCGGCAGCATCGCCACCGCGCCCACCGCGAAGGTCACGCCGTAGTCTTGGATGGCGTACAGCGCCTCCGTCCCCCCGGCCCCCGACGCGCCTGCCATGCACTTGAGATACTCCAGCGCCGCGCTCAGGTCCGCCGCCCGGAAGAACACCCAGCCCACCACGACCACCAGCATCGTGTAGATCCATCTCACTGCCAAAGGCAGTGAGGCCGTAGTACTACGGCCTCTCAAAAGCCTCTCCCCGATCAGGAAGGCCCCGTGCCAAAGTCCCCAGACCACGAAGTTCCAGGATGCGCCATGCCAGAGGCCCGTCAGGAAGAACACCGCCAGCAGATGCAGATATACGTTCCCCCGGCGGTTGCCGCCCATGGGGATATAGACATAGTCCCGGAACCAGCTAGACAGCGAGATGTGCCACTTCCGCCAGAACACCGTCACGCTGTCCGACGTATACGGATAGTCGAAATTCTCCTGGAAATGGAAGCCGAACATGCGTCCCAGACCGATCGCCATATCCGAATATCCGGAAAAATCGAAATAGATCTGAAACGTGTACGCCATCGCGCCCAGCCAGGCCAGCCCCGCCCCCAACGACT
Source organism: uncultured bacterium (assembly GCA_947643715.1). GTDB lineage: Bacteria > Bacillota > Clostridia > Oscillospirales > Oscillospiraceae > Enterenecus. The sequence continues at coordinate 6,679 of CANRXB010000007.1, read as the reverse complement.
CCGGAGCGGTCCCAAACGCTTGGTCCGCCAGCAGGGCGAACTGATTGGACAGGATGACCTTTTTCACCAGGCCCACCGCGAACCGCTGGACACCGGACGCGAAATCGTCCAAGGTCTCTTTCCTGGACATGATCTCCCGGGCGACGTCGCTGTATCGCACGATAGGCCCGGCGATCAACTGCGGGAAAAGCGCGACGTAGAGCGCCACGTTCAGGGGATCCTTCTGCACCTCGCTCTTGCCCATGTATACGTCCAGCACATAGCTCATCCCCTGGAAGGTGAAGAAGGAGATCCCGATCGGCAGCGCGATGTGGCGCAGGGGCAGTCCCGCGCCGGTGAGGCGGTCGATGTTCGCGATGGTGAAATCATAATATTTGTAGTAGAACAAGATCCCAAGGTCCACCGCCATCGTCGCTATCAACAGCGCGCGCCTCACCCACAGCCCGGCGTCCCGTGCCCGCCAGATGCACAGTCCCAGCAGATAGTTCGCGGCGATGGACGCCATCATCACAAAGACGAACCTGGGCTCTCCCACTGCGTAGAACAGCAGGCTCATCACCAGGAGGAACGCGTTGCGCAGCTCCGCGCGGATCAGATAATAGCCCAAAAGGACCGCCGGCAGAAAGAAAAACAGAAAGATCGTCGATGAAAATACCATATTCCCTCCCGGCTCCTGTCACCCGACCCATCGTTTCCCGCCGAAGAAATGGTAGACCTTCTTCATGACGGCCCAAATGGGTCCCGGTATCTTTTCCTTGAGCTTTCGCTTCCAGCGGATCTTTTTGTCTACCACCTGCCCCTTCGGTGAAACGATGAGATAGTCCATCGTCAGCACCAGGCCCGTGTAATCTTTATAGCCGAACAGTTGCACCGCCCTGGTGTTGATGCCCCGCAGCATGTAGGTCAGGTTGGTCAGCTCCGTGCGCGCATAATCGTCCGACACGACCCACGCGCTGAAGTACCCCGCGGCCTGGGCCACGAACGGATAGACGCGCTCCACCGCGTGCAGGAAGGTGCCGTCCACCGCATTGGGCTCCTTGGGGAAATCCTCATACCTCCATCCAAAGGAGGTGAGCTTCTCCAGCGCCGCAGGGCGGAACCAGAACATCGTCCCCAGCGGGGCCACAGGCTCCTTGTCCCGGCTCATCGGGCAGGATATCCCCAGCCGTTCCATCAGCTTTTCGGTGTTGTCGAAGTTGGGCCCCCACTCGCAGCCGAGCCCTCCATAATAGTCCGAATGGTTGGGGGTGGGCGGGCATAAGATCCCCAGATGCGGCTGCCGGTCGAACAGGGAGAGGATGTTCTGCACCAGCTCCTTTGAGCCGAGAAGGTTCCGGAAGCACCGCTCCGAGAAGGCGTGGCCTATGGCCCCATAGGCCAACTGCCCCACCTTTTTGTCGTGCATGAAGCAGACATAGTCATATCCCGCCAGATAAGGCGCCGCCGCGACCAGCAGCGAACTGACGTCCCGGCCCCTGTTCTCGATCTGCATGACCTTGAGCCGGCCCCAGGGCCCGCCGGCGAACCGCTCCTGTATCTTTTCCTGCTTCTCCTTCGTGTTCGTCGTGATGTAAACGTCGCTGCCCTCCGGCATGGACAGCGCATGATCGTAACAATCGTCGATCAGATCCTCGAAATAGGAATGGATGATCAGCGCGGTCTTTCGCGGACGATCCGGCCGCTCCGCGACGCCGGCCGGCAGGACCCACTCCAGGTTCAGACTGGCCTTGATGTCCGCCATGTTGCAAGTCCTCAAGAGGTTCTCCCAAATCATGCTGACGTCATAATCCGTCTTTTCCTCCAGATAGGCTAGCAGATCCCTGCCCGCCTCTCCGGTGGAAGTGGTCAGGGTGTCGCGATAGTCGTGGAAAAAGCTCCTGCGCTTGAAGATCGGACAGCGGTACCGGTCGATCAAGCGCACCGGAGCCGCCGTGAGCGGGTAGATGGCGAACCCTTCCATATCGGAGGTATCCACATAGGTCTCCCAGCGGAATCCCTTCTCTTCGAACCGCTTGGTGAAGATCGCCTCATGCTGCCCGATCGCCTCGTCATAGGAAGCGATCGCAGGGCGGCTCTCCCAATAGTCCTGGAATTCAGGGCTGGAGACCATCGACCTGCGCACGGCGATGAAATGAGATTGGATGTGCTCCGGGAGGTATCCGTAGGAGATGTTGTGGAAGGGGTCCACCGGGCACTCATGGTGCTTCGTGATCCCCCAAAAGTCCAGATCCCGCCCGTCCATCTCCTGGAACATCTCGGAAAACGGACGCAGCGGACCCATGATGGTGGAATTCATCATGACCACCTCGTCGAACCGCGCCAGCTCATCCCAGCCGTAGTGCTCCATGGCTTCTTTGTACGCCCAGACATCGAAACCCACGTTGTCCCGCACCAGGATGTGAGGCGTGAACTTTTTGAACGTCTCCCGGCCCTCCGGAGCCAGCTTCCCGTTGCACACCACGAACAGCTCGCTGCAATTGCGCTCCATCTCCTCCAACATGGAGGTGACGTAGCGGTCCACGATCCCATCCACGTCATAAAAGAAATAGATCGCCAAGCGTTCGACTTTTTTGCCCTCGTCCAATCTCATGCGTCCTCTCTCCCACTTCTCGATCGATCCATGATCGTTCTTATCTTGGAGGCGTCCCCCCAGACGCCGGGCGAATCATATGGCCGGTCCGGGAACGCGCCATACTCCAGGCGGATGGCGTACCCATGCTCCCGGATGAACGCCTCCACCTTGTCCGCCAGGCTCACCGGCCGGCCGGTGCAGCAGTTGACGATCCCCACAGTCTCGGTCTGCATCACGCAGGCTGCGAGCTGCCGGGCCAGCTCGTCCACCGTGATGAAGTCATAGAGGTTCTTTCCCGACGTGAAGGGGAAGGTCTTTTTGCCCGCCTTTTCCGCCTCGCACAGCTTGGTGAAGATGGAGTGGTTGCGCAGATCGTCCCCATATATGTAGTACGCCCGGAGCCATTGCAGGCAGATCCCCCGCTTCTCCGCCAGCAGGGACATACTGCGGCGCAGCGCGTCCTTGGCGATCCCGTACATGCTCTTGGGGTCGCAGGGCGTGCGCTCATCGATCGCGCCCTCCCAATAGCCGATCTCGTGCATCGTCCCCATCACCGCCAGATGCCCCAGTCCGCCGTCGATCATGTCCCGAAGGAATCCATAATGGCCGGAAAGGTCCGCCATATGCGCGTCGGAGTCATGGACGAACCCGTCCCGCCACGCCATGTGCAAGCAGGCGTCCGGACGGCCCAGCTCCTGATACAGATCCTTCTTCCCGCTGAAGATATCGCAAGATACTGCGGCAGCACGGCCGTCGATCCCATCTGTGCGAAGATCCGCCGCGATCACGTCCGCGCCCATATCGCACAGCGCCGTCACCACATGTCTGCCGATGTATCCACCGGCGCCGGTCACCAGTACCTTCATCCCTGTCCCTCCTTCATCTGTTGTGTTCATACGCACAGCATACCTCCTCTGTGCGGCCTATCCGCTTCATCTCTCCGTGCTCCAGCCACAAGACCCGGTCGCACATCTCCCGGATCTGATCGATGCTGTGGGAGACGAACAGGACGGTGGCGCCGCCGCTCATCAGCTCCAGCATCCGCTTCTTGCTCTTCTCTTGGAACTGCGCGTCGCCCACCGCCAAGATCTCGTCCACGATCAGGACGTCGGGATCCACCATCGCCGCGATGGAGAAGGCCAGGCGCATCACCATGCCGGAGGAGTAGTTGCGCAGCGGCACGTCGATGAACTGGCCCAGTTCGGAGAAGTCCACGATCTCCTGGTACTTTTCCTTCAGGAACTGCTCGGAATAGCCCAGGATCGCCCCGTTCAGGAACACGTTCTCCCGGCCCGTCAGGTCGAAGTCGAAGCCGCTGCCCAGCTCCAGCATGGGCACCACCGTCCCCTTCACCTGGACGCTCCCGCCCGTGGGCTTCAGGATCCCGGAGATCACCTTCAGCAGCGTGGACTTCCCCGCCCCGTTGTGCCCCACGATCCCCAGCACCTCACCCCTTCGCACCTGGAACGAAACGTCCTTCAACGCCCAAAATTCCTCATACCCGATCTTTCCCTGGAGCTTCTGCACCAAGTATTCTTTGATGCTCTTCACCCGGTCAAAGCTCATTCGATAGCAGACCGATACGTTTTCAACCTTGATCATGCCCGACCTCACAGATTCAGTACGAATTTGTCCTGGTTCTTCTTGAATATCACCGCGCCGATCAAAAACGGCACCACGCTCGCAATCATGCACAGCCCATACGCCTTGGGTTCCGGCGAGATGCCGTCCATCAGCACGATCCGGATGAAACGGATGATGTGATAGAGCGGGTTGCATTTATACAGCGTCATGAACTGCGCCGGGATGATGCTCTCCGGATAGATGATCGGGGTCAGGTACATCCAGAGCATCGACACTACGCCCCATAAGAACTGGGTGTCCCGGAAGAACACCATCGCCGTGGACAGGATGAAGCCGACCCCGATGGAAAAGACCACCAGACACACCAGCCCGAAGGGCAGCAGGAGGATGGCCGGCCGGACCGGCGTATCGGTCAGCAGCATCACCGCCAGCAGAGGGATCAGGGACAGCAGCAGGTTCACCGTGGAGGACAGCACCCGGGACACCGGATAGATATACTTTGGGACGTATACCTTCGTGATCAGGGACGCGTTGCCCACGATGGACTGGAGCGCCATACTGGAAGCTTCGCTGAAAAAGTTGAAGCACACGATGCCCGTCAGCAGATAGAGCGGGAAGTTGGGGATGTCCGATCTGAATATGGTGGAGAACACCACATACTGCACCGCCATGGTCAGCAACGGATTGAGGAAGCTCCAAAGGATGCCCAACACCGAGCGTTTATACTTGGTCTTGAAGTCCCGGGCGATCAGTTGGCGCATCAGATAGCCATATCGCCGGAACGCGGAGATCACACGCAATATCAGGACGTCTTTCCCTTTCCCCACCGCATAGAGCAGATATCCGCAGTAACACGCCAGAAGCGCTCCGCCGCCCGCTGCCCAATACCAATAGAAGGCCCCGAACTGCATATGGCTGCGGGTCTGTACCGTCACATGCAGCATCCCCCATTGCGGCGCCCCGTCGATCAGCAGCTCCTGTCCCGCCGGGATCTCCACCGGGATCTCTGTCCGAGCGGCGGATATGGTGTTCCCCTGCCAGACCGTCACGGCGTTCCCCGGCGTCCCGTCCGGCGAGGCCAGCACCACCGCATACCACTTGCCACGATCCACACGGACGGGCTGGGCGAAAAAGACCTTCTGTAAGGCGCCGTCCTCGATGTCCTCTCCGGCGAGGATCTGCTGCGCCAAGACGCTCCCCTCTCCGTCCAAAAGGCTCACTATGAGACGGCAGGTGTTCGTCCTTCCATACGTGGACAGGCGGAGCATGACGCCCGTCACCTCGTCGCACTGCGCCGTGAAGGGCTGGCGGACCTCCATCCCCTGCACCAGCTCCCCGATGGGCTGGGCCGGGGTGACTGCGGCGGTCTCCTCCACGCGAAAATGGAGCTGTTCCCCCGCGATCCAATAGAAGAGGACCGCCGATAGGAGGTATACGGCCAACGCCGCAGCACAGCCCATCTGGAGTTTTTTCCTGTTCAAACCGATCGCGCTCCCTCTATTTCCGTCAGATATCTCGCCAGAGCGTCCTGCCACGTGGGCAGGCGGGAAAAGCCCATCCGCTCCAGCTTGTCCTTGCTCATCCGGGAGTTGAGCGGCCTCGCCGCCCTGGTGGGATACCGGCTGGTGGGCACGGCGTTGACACGGACGTCCTTGCCCGCCAGCCGGAAGATCTCCTGCGCGAACTGCGCCCAGGAGCAAACGCCCTCGTTGGTGGCGTGATAGGTCCCATACCGCTCCGTCTCGATCATGTCGCACAGCAGCGGGGCCAGGTCCGCCGTATAGGTGGGGCTGCCGATCTGGTCGCACACCACGTCCAGCTCCCTCCTCTCCTGCGCCAGCCTCAGCATGGTCTTGACGAAGTTGGCCTCGCTTTTCCCGAACGCCCAGGAGGTGCGCACGACGAAACACTCCCGCAACAGGCTGTGCGCCGCCAATTCTCCTGCCAGCTTGCTTTTCCCATACACGCTTCGGGGTGCTCCGCCGTCCTCCGTCTCATAAGGTCCCTCACCATCGCCGGAGAACACATAGTCGGTGGAGAGGTGGACCAGCTTCGCCCCGATCTCCCGGCAGCTCGCCGCCAGGTTCCGGACCCCGTCCACGTTCACCGCCCAGCATTCCTCCGGCTCGTCCTCCGCCCGATCCACCTTCGTATAGGCAGCGCAGTTGATCACTCCGTCCGGACGGTATGCCGTCAATTCCTCGTACACGGCGACCCGGTCCGTGACGTCCAGCGCCTGGGAGGGCGATCCCCGATACTGCATCCCCCTATCGGCCAGGACGCGGCAAACGTCGAAGCCGAGCTGGCCTCCGGCGCCGGTGACCAATATCCTCATAAGCGACTCCTCATATCAGATCGAGTTTCCCGCAGGCGATGGCCAGCCGGAACGCCCAGCCGGGCATCCAGGCGGCGAACAGCTCGAACACACAGGGCAGCGGGCTGAACCTGCGGTACGCCCAGACCACCGACCCTCCCCCGCGGCGCTCCAGATTGGCGGCCCTGGCGCGGGCCCAGAGCAGGCGG
>CANRXB010000006.1 GCA_947643715.1 uncultured bacterium | reverse complement strand
GCGGAGCGGCTCAGCTCGTTCTCCGGGATGAGGCCGCAGGACAGCAGCAGGGTGTCGCACTCATAGTGCTCTTCGGTGCCGGGGATGGGCCGGTTCCTCTCATCCACCTTGGCCAAGGTGATGCCCTCTACCCGCTTCTTGCCCTCGATGTCCACCACCGTATGGCTCAGCTTCAAGGGGATGCCGTAATCGTCCAGGCACTGGACGATGTTCCGCTTCAGGCCGCCGGAATAGGGCATGAGCTCGGCCACCACCTGGACCTTCGCCCCCTCCAGGGTCATGCGCCGGGCCATGATGAGCCCGATGTCGCCGGAGCCCAGGATGACCACCTTGCGCCCGGGCATATAGCCCTCCATGTTCACCAGCCGCTGGGCGGTGCCCGCGGTGAAGATGCCGGCGGGGCGGTAGCCGGGGATGTTCAGCGCGCCGCGGGGCCGCTCCCGACAGCCCATGGCCAGGATGACCGCCTTGGGGTGGAGCTGGAACAGGCCGTCCTCCCGGTTCATGGCGGTGACGGTCTTGTCCGCCGCCAGATCCAGCACCATGGTGTTCAGCTTATAGGGGATGTCCAACTCCTTCACCTGCTGGATGAACCGCCCGGCGTACTCAGGGCCGGTGAGCTCCTCCTTGAAGGTGTGCAGGCCGAAGCCGTTGTGGATACATTGGTTGAGGATGCCGCCCAGCTCGTTGTCCCGCTCCAGGATCAGGATGTCGCGCAGGCCCGCCTCATGGGCGGCCACCGCCGCGGCCAGCCCCGCAGGGCCGCCGCCGATGATGACAAGTTCATATTCTCTCATGGTCAGCCCCTCCTTCAGATCGCGTCCTTGTTGACGCCCACGATCAGCTCGGACCCGGCGCCGGACTTGGTGATGGCGCTCTGGTCCACCCCCAGCTCACGGGCCAGGATCTCCATGACCCGGGGCGAGCAGAAACCGCCCTGGCACCGGCCCATGCCGGCCCGGACGCGCCGCTTCACGCCGTCCACGCTGCGGGCCCCGGGCACACGGTGGATCGCGTCCACGATCTCGCCTTCGGTGACGGTCTCGCAGCGGCAGATCACGGCGCCGTAGGCGGGATCCTTTTCGATGAGGGCCGCGTGGGCCGCGCTGTCCAGGCTCTTGGGATCCAGGATGCCCTTCCGCTTGGGATCGAACCCAGGATCCTCTTCCAGCCCGAGGATGTCCTTCACGATGCCGCTGACCATCCTGCCGATGGCGGGGGCGCTGGACAGGCCGGGGGACTCGATGGCGGCGCAGTCCACGAAGCCGGGGCGGATCTCGCCGATGAAGAACTCGTGGCGGGCCTCATGGGCCCGCAGGCCGGCGAAGCTGGTGATGGTCTGGCGCAGGGGCACGTTTTTCACGGCCATGCCGCACTTCGCCCGCACGTCGTCCAGGCCCTCCTGGGTGGTGGCGGTGCCCTCCTTGTCCTCCAGGTCGATGGCCGTGGGGCCGACGATGATGTTGCCGTGGACGGTGGGGGCCACCAGCACGCCTTTGCCGTACTTGCCGGGGAGCTGGAAGATGGTGTTGCGGACATGGCCCTGGGCCGAGTGGTCCAGCAGGAAATAGTCGCCCCGGCGGGGCACGATGGTCATCACGTCGTCCGCCACCATGTTGTGCAGCTCGTCGGCGTACAGCCCGGCGGCGTTCACCACCACCTTGGCCTCCACGTCCCCCTTGGGGGTGGACACCTTCCAGCCGCCGTCGATCTTCTCGATCCCGGTGACCTCGCTGTCGAACTGGAACTTCACGCCGTTGTGGGCGGCGTTCTCCGCCAGGGCGAAGGTGAGGCCGAAGGGGCACACGATGCCGCCGGTGGGGGCATACAGGGCGGCCACCGCCTCGTCGCTGATGTTGGGCTCCATCTCCACCAGCTCGTCCCGTTCGATGATGCGCAGCCCCTCCACGCCGTTGGCCACGCCGTTCTCATACAGCTTGTTCAGGGCGGGGCGGTCCTCCTCGCTCATCATGACCACGAGACTGCCGTTGTTCTGGAAGCTGAAATCCAGCTCCTGGGCCAGTCCCGGCATGATGCGGCTCCCCTCCACGTTCAGCTTAGCCATGAGGGACCCGTGGGCCGCGTCGTAGCCCGCGTGGACGATGGCGCTGTTGGCCTTGGAGGTGCCGCAGCACACGTCCTCTTCCCGTTCCAGCACCAGCACGTCCGCTTTGTACCGGGAGACCTCCCGGGCGATGGCGCAGCCGGAGACGCCCGCGCCGATGATCACGATATCGACCATACTGTACTTCACTCCTTTTTGAAACTGATCTCTTCCATTTTCGGAACGAAGAGCCGGGCAGCCTGGTCCGCCCCCTCCTGGAAGGAGAGGTCAGGGCTGCCCGGCTCACAGTTGCTCATCCACTCTGCATGAGAGACCTGGGGCCTATACGGCCCGCACAGGGCCTTTTACAGAGACGATCTCGCCGCCGCCTCAGCGGCCGGAGGCTTTCAGGGATCGATCACCAGGGGATGACTTTATAGAGCAGCACGGCGATGATGGCCCCGATGATGGGACCACACAGGGTGACGATGGCATAGGGCCAGTTGGAGTCGCCCTTGCCCTTGATGGGCAGGAAGGAATGGGCGATACGGGGGCCAATGTCGCGGGCGGGGTTCATGGCGTAGCCGGTGAGGCCGCCCAGGGACATGCCGCAGGAGACGATGATGCCGAACACGAGGAGCTTATCCACGCCGCTGGCGATGCCGGCGACCTGGCCGATGCCCTTGATGGAGAACACCAGCACGAAGGTGGCGACCACCTCAGCCAGCAGGTTCAGGGGCATGTTGGGGACGGAGGGGCCGCAGGAGAACACGCCCAGCTTGGTGCCGGGGTCGTCGGTGGCGTCGAACTGGTCCTTGAACAGGATGAACACCAGGCAGGCGCCCAGGATCGCGCCGGCGAACTGAGCGATGACGTAGCCGGGGACCATGCCCCACTCCAGGCTACCGTCCACCGCCAGGGCGAGGGTCAGGGCCGGATTGAAGTGTGCGCCGGAAGCCGCGCCGAAGATGAACGCGGGCACCATGACGGCAAGGCCCCAGGCCAGGGTGATCTGGATAGAGCCGGCGCCCTTCATGCCGGACTTGTTCAGCGTGACGTTGGCCACGACGCCGTCGCCCAATAGGATGAGCAGCATGGTGCCCAGGAATTCTGCGATGTACGGTAACATAACTAGATGACCTCCTCTTTTATTCTCGATCTCCGGAGCGGGCCCGGACAGGGCCCCGCTCCGGAAAACAGATCCATGCACGACCGGCCGGACTCGCGGCGTCTGCGCCGCGAAGGGACATCAGTCCTCTTTCGCCCAGCCGTAGGAGCACTTGACGGCCTTGCTCCAGCCCTTGCAGCGGGCGGCGCGCTCGTCGGCGGAGATGACGGGCTCGAAGGTGCGGTCGATGGCCCAGTTCTTGATGACGTCCTCCTTGCTGGCCCAGTAGCCCACAGCCAGGCCGGCCAGGTAGGCCGCGCCCATCGCGGTGGTCTCCACGCACATGGGACGGTTGACGGGCGCGCCGCTGATGTCGGCCTGCATCTGCATGAGCAGGTTGTTGGCGCTGGCGCCGCCGTCCACCTTCAGCGCGGCCAGGTCCACGCCGGAGTCGGCCTTCATGGCCTGGAGCACGTCGTTGACCTGATAGGCCATGGATTCCAGGGTGGCGCGGATGATGTGGTACTTGTTCACGCCGCGGGTGATGCCCACGATGGTGCCGCGGGCGTACTGATCCCAGTGGGGAGCGCCCAGGCCGGTGAACGCGGGGACCACATAGCAGCCGTTGGTGTCCTTCACCTTACGGGCCATGTACTCGGAGTCGGGGGAGGAATCGACGAGGCGCATCTCGTCGCGCAGCCACTGGATGGAGGCGCCGGCCACGAAGATGGAGCCCTCCAGGGCGTACTCCACCTTGCCGTCCAGGCCCCAGGCGATGGTGGTCACCAGGCCGTTCTTGGAGAACACGGGCTTCTCGCCGGTGTTCATCAGCAGGAAGCAGCCGGTACCGTAGGTGTTCTTGGCCTCGCCGGGGGTGAAGCAGGTCTGGCCGAACAGAGCGGCCTGCTGGTCGCCGGCCGCGCCGCCGATCTTGATGGGGCCGCCGAAGAACTGAGGATCGGCCTCGCCGTACACGCAGCTGGAGGGCTTCGCCTCGGGCAGCATACACTTGGGCACGTTCAGCTCGGCCAGGATCTCGTCGTCCCACTCCAGGGTGTTGATGTTGAACAGCATGGTGCGCGCGGCGTTGGAATAGTCGGTGACATGGACGCGGCCCTTGGTCAGCTTCCAGATCAGCCAAGTCTCCACGGTGCCGAAGAGCAGCTCGCCCTTCTCGGCCCGCTCACGGGCGCCGGGCACGTTCTCCAGCAGCCAGCGCAGCTTGGTGCCGGAGAAATAGGCGTCGATGACCAGTCCGGTCTTGGAGCGGAAGGTATCGACCAGCCCCTTGTCCTTCAGGGAGTCGCAGTACTCGGAGGTGCGGCGGCACTGCCACACGATGGCGTGGTGGATGGGCTCGCCGGTGTTCTTGTCCCACACGATGGTGGTCTCGCGCTGGTTGGTGATGCCGATCGCGGCGATGTCCGCGGCAGTGATGCCCAGGTTCTTCATGGCCTCCTGCGCCACTTCCAACTGGGTGGACCAGATCTCCTCCGCGTCATGCTCGACCCAGCCGGGCTTGGGGAAGTACTGGGTGAACTCCTTCTGGGCCACGCTGCACATCTCGCCCTTCTCATTGAACAAGATGCACCGGTTGCTGGTGGTGCCCGCGTCCAGCGCCATTACGTACTTAGCCATAATACATGTTCCTCCTTTTCTTGGTTCAGATCTCGTATGGTTCGAAAGCAGGCCGTTCGCTCCTGCCGGTCCCTGCCCCGGAGACGCCGGTGAGGGCGCCGCGCCCAGTCCCAGGAACGCTTTTGCTGACATCCATTATAGCAGACCTTATCCCAAAAAGCTTTCGACAACCTGATGGGATTGTATGAATTTTATAGATCTTATCTAGTCGCTCCGCTCATTTTGTATAGATCGTTCAAGATCGCGCGTCTTTCGGGCCTCTGGACCTCATCCCGCCTGGACCTGGATGCACAGCTCCTCCGATGGCCGCAGCACCTCCAGCAGGCTGTGCAGGCACCCCCGCACTTCTCCCCAGTCCAGCGCCTTGCGGGAGGTACACAGCTCCACGAAATAGCCGGTGAGGGCCTTCGTGCAGAAGTCCACCACGAAAGCCTGCGGCCGGGGGATCTGCCGGACGTCCTCCGTCTGGAACAGCATCCGCCCCATCCGGGGGCGCACCAGCCCTTCGCAAAAGTCCCGCACCAGCTCCGGGTTGCCCGCCAGGAACACCCGGCGGTAGAACGCCCGGTCCTCCTCCATCAAGCGGATCAGCCGCAGGCACCATTCCTCCAGGTCCAAATCGGGATCGTCCCGGAGGGGCTGGCCGAGCTGCTGCTCACAGATCCACGACAGCACGTCGTAGATGTCCTGGAAATGGTAGTAGAAGCTCTGCCGCTTCATCTGCGCACGTTCCATCAGATCCTGCACCGTGATCTTGCCCAGGGGCCGCTCGTTCATGAGCTGGCGCAGCGCTCGGGCGATCTTCTGCTTCGTATTACAGCACATTATGGCAAATCCTCCTAAAATCGCGGCGCGTTCCGCTCCTGCGCGCCAAAGCCCCAGGATCCTCACCTTAGATGTAGATGCGCGTCCTGCCTCTTTTTAGAACCAAAAAAAGAGCGCAGGACTAAAGCCAGCGGTTTCCCACTGTCTAGACCCTGCAGCGCTCGTCTCAAAGGTTCCATGGTATTCGATTCTCCCGGAGGCAGCATCCACCGGGCCTCAAGTGCTCAAACGTGATATCATGGTCATAATCTAACATATCCACAAATAGAAATCAATATTTTTTGGTAAACTTATGTAAATTTCGACGATAGTCACAAAACCCGGCCGCTCGATCTGCGATAATCGACAAAAAACTCCGCTGACAAGACCCAAGATCTTGTCAGCGGAGCCATTTTTGTCATGTGTCCCGTCAGAGCCTCGCCAACAGGCTGGTGAGCTCCGCCATGGTCTTGCCCCCCGGGACGGTCTTGTCCCCGTCGATCACCATCAGCGGCACCCGCTGGATCTGGTATCTTTCCACGAGCTCCGGGTACAGGTTGGCGTCGATCATGTGGGCGGTCACCAACGGGTTCTCCCAGGCCACCCGCTGGGCGCTCATCACGAGCTGGGCGCAGTGGTGGCAGGCCAGGGAGACGCACACCCGGACGTCCACCGGCCGCTTGATCTTGGCGATGTCCTTCATCGTGGGCTTGTCCAGCGGCTTGGCCGCTCCCCCGGCGTTGAGCAGGGCGCCGGCGAAGCCGGTGATCTCCTTGCCTCCCGGCACGCCGTGGAACACCATGCGTCCGGATCCCTCCTCCGTGTAGATGCCGGTGGCGGGCAGCATGGACGCGTCCAGCTCCCCGTCCAGGACAGGGTCCTCTCCCGGGGCGCAGAACTTGCAGGACAGCAGGGGAGACAGCCCCGCCATATGGTTCAGGAAAGCCGCCATCTCGCCGCTCTTCTGGTCCTCCCCCAGCAGGCACACCAGCACGATCGGACGGGCCAGCTTGTCCAGCAACGGGCGGAGCTGTCCCTCCAGCTCCGGGGACAGCAGGGGGCTCTCAGCGGGATAGGCGTCGGTCCGCAGCGGCATACGCTCTCCTCCTCCCTTGGCTCACAGCAGGCCCACCAGGTCCAGGCTGGGGGTCAGGGTATCCTCGCCGGGGTGCCAGTGGGCGGGGCACACCTGGTCGCCGTGCTCGGCCACGAAGCGGGCGGCCTGGAGCTTGCGCAGCAGCTCCTGGGCGCTGCGGCCGATGCCCAGGTCGTGGATCTCATACAGCACGATCTTCCCCTGGGGGTCGAGCAGGAAGGTGCCGCGCAGGGCCTGTCCCTCGTCCTCCAGCAGCACGCCGAACTGACGGGCCAGGGCCCCGGCGGGGTCGGCCAGCATGGGGAAGGGGATGGCCTTGATGGTCTCGGAAGCGCTGGCCCACGCCTTGTGGACGAAATGGGTGTCCTCGCTGACGGAGTAGATCTCGCACCCCTCCTTCACGAAGCCGTCGTACTGCTCCGACAGATCCTTGAGCTCAGTGGGACACACGAAGGTGAAATCAGCGGGGTAGAAGAACAGCACGGACCAGTGGCCCAGCAGGTCTTTCTCGGTGTACGCGCGGCTGTCCCCTTCGTGATAGCCCATGACGGAGAAGGGCTCCAGGGCCTTGTGGATCATATGTGCCATGACTGTATTCCTCCTTGCGCCGTGTCGGCCTCTCCGGGCATGGCCCGACCGGCATATCGATGTTTCATGTCTCATCCTCTTAAAGATAACAGGTTTTCCCCGATCATGCAAGCGGATCCTGCAACATCTCCCACCAGCCGCCATCCCCATGTTCAACAAAACGGAAGATTTGTCAAAATCGACAGATACTTCCCTTGTATTTTTCGCATCTTTGGACTATACTCCTATATTAGAAAGCAATCCGTTCGCATTGCTGACGTTTCGATCTGGATCGGGCGGGGGAGGCGTGCCTTTCCACCGCTCGTTTCGCCGTGCCCGTCAACGACACATGTAAAGGAGGAACCAGCATCATGGAAAAGAAGGAGAGCAAGATCAAGAGCAGCCTGGGCATCACCAACATGAACGGCATCTCCAGCGACGATGACCGCACCTGTGCGCTGAACGATATGAACTGCCTGGAGGGCCAGGAGGAGCAGTCCTTCTCCATCACCGACATGAACGCCGTGGCCAAGGACGAGGACACCAGCTGCAGCCTGGACGACATGAACTGCCAGGGCGACTGACCCACCGCCAGGGTGCGCGGCCCTCGCCTCGAAAAGCCGTATCGGCAGGGAAAGGTCCCGCCAGTCCCGATGGACGGCGATGGGTCCGCTCCACGCCCATACGGCTTTTCCCTTTCCCGGCAGGTCACATCCGCCACACCTCGCGGCTGGTGGCGGACACCGCCATGGCCCCCGCGCCCAGCGCCGCCATCACGTCCTCCTTGTCCGCGATGAGCCCCCCCGCCAGCAGGGGGATGCGGGTGGTCTGGGCGATCCTGCGGATGGTCTTGGGCATCACGCCGGGCAGCACCTCGATGAAATCGGGCTTGACGCCCTCCAGCTTGCTCACCCCCGCCAGCGCCATGGAGTCGATGACGAACAGGCGCAGCACGGTGAACATCTTCAGCTCCCTGGCCCGGCGGATGAAGTTGGGCTTGGTCGAGATGATGCCGTCCGCCCTGGTGGCGGTGCGGATGAAGTCCACGGCGATCTCCTTGCTGGAGGACAGCCCCGTCACCAGATCCGTATGGATCATGACGATCTTGCCCGCGTCCTTGGCCCGGGCCACGATGCCCGCGATGGAGCACAGGTCGCCGAACAGCAGGAACACCACCTGGATGTTGTCCAAGGCGAGGCAGTCCTCCAACTGCTCCATGTCTTTCACCGCCGCGATCACCGGCGAGGCCAGCACCGCGTCATAAAATCGCTGATCCAAAGCACGTCCCCTCCTGCCCGTTCTCCTGCGGCCCGCTCCCGGGGCGCAGCATCGCTGTGCATTATAGCCTTTCCTGTCCCTTCCCGCAACGCTTTTTCCCGTCCATATCCCAGAAAATCTTGACATTTCATAAAAGGAGCGTAACGACAATGAAAAAGTTCATCAACGCAGTGGACAAAGTGGAGGACCAGATGATCCAGGGCATGGTCAAGGCCTATCCGCAGTACCTCCGGAAGCTGGAGTGCGGCAACGTCGTGGTGCGCAGCCAAAAGAAAGAGGGCAAGGTCGCGCTCATCAGCGGCGGCGGCAGCGGCCACGAGCCCGCCCACGGCGGCTATGTGGGCCAAGGGATGCTGGACGCGGCCGTGGCCGGCGCGGTGTTCACCTCCCCCACTCCCGACCAGGTGTATGAGGGCATCAAGGCCGTCGCCACCGACGCGGGCGTGCTCATGGTCATCAAGAACTACACCGGCGACGTGATGAACTTCGAGATGGCCGCCGACATGGCCCGGGACGAGGGCATCAAGGTGGCCCAGGTAGTGGTCAACGACGACGTGGCCGTCAAGGACAGCCTGTACACCGTGGGCCGCCGGGGCGTGGCCGGCACCGTGTTCGTGCACAAGATCGCCGGCGCCATGGCGGAGACCGGCGCGGACCTGGACGCCGTGCAGGCGGTGGCCCAGAAGGTCATCGACAACGTGCGCACCATGGGCGCGGCCATCGAGCCCTGCACCGTCCCCGCCGCGGGCAAGCCGGGCTTCGAGCTCAGCGAGGACGAGATGGAGGTCGGCATCGGCATCCACGGCGAGCCGGGCACCCACCGGGAGAAGCTGCGCCCCGCCGACGAGATCGTGGATATGCTCATGGATCAGATCCTGGCCGACCTGGACTTCGCGGGCAGCGAGGTGGCGGTGATGATCAACAGCTCCGGCGCGACCCCGCTCATGGAACTGTTCATCATCAACGACCATGTGGCGGACGTGCTGGCGGAAAAGGGCGTGAAGGTGTACAAGACCTTCGTGGGCGAGTTCATGACCTCCATCGAGATGGCCGGGTTCTCCATCTCTCTGCTGAAGCTGGACGACCAGCTCAAGCAGCTTTTGGACGCCAAGGCCGACACCCCGGCCTTCAAGGCGTGACATCCCCAAGGAAAGCAGGCAGATCCACATGAACACAGAAAAACTGATCTCCACCATCCAAAAGATCGGAGAGAAGATCGAAGCCGAGAAGGCTTTCCTCACAGAGCTGGACAACGTCATCGGCGACGGGGACCACGGGATCAACCTGGCCCGGGGCTTCGGCGAGGTGGGGAAGAAGCTGGACGGCCTCAAGGACAAAGAGCCCGGCGACGTGCTCAAGGGCGTGGGCATGACCCTGGTGTCCACCGTAGGCGGGGCCTCCGGCCCGCTGTACGGCACCGGCTTCATGAAGATGGGCGGCGTGCTCAAAGGCAAGGCGGACGTGTCCGTCTCCGATTTCCTGGCCGGCCTCCAGGCCGCCATCGAGGGCATCATGCAGCGGGGCCGCTCCACCCAGGGCGAAAAGACCATGCTGGACGCTATGATCCCCGCCAAAGAGGCCATGGAGGCCAAATGGGGCGAGACCCAGGACGCCAAGGCCGCCTTCGCCGCGGGTGTGGCCGCCGCTTGGGAGGGCGTGGAATCCACCAAGGCCATCGCCGCCACCAAGGGCCGGGCCAGCTACCTGGGCGAACGGTCCATCGGCCACCAGGACCCCGGAGCCACCTCCTTCACCATGCTGTTGGAGATCGTGGCGGGCGAGGTGTGATATGGTCGGTTTCGTGATCGTTTCCCACAGCGCCAAGCTGGCGGAGGGCGTGGCCGACCTGGCCCGGATGATGGCCAAGTCCGCCCCCATCGCCCCGGCAGGCGGCCTGGAGGACGGCGGCTTCGGCACCAGCTTCGACAAGATCTCCGCCGCTGTGGAGCAGGTCTATTCCGACGACGGCGTCATCCTGCTCATGGACATGGGCAGCGCGGTGATGACCGCCGAGATGGTCATGGAGGCCATGGAGGACAAGAAGCTGCGCCTCGCGGACTGCCCCGTAGCCGAGGGCGCCGTCACCGGCACCATCGACGCGGAGGCGGGCATGACCCTGGAAGAGATCCTGGAGGATCTGGAACAGGTCGGCGCTCTGAAAAAGCTCTCATGAAACAAGCCCCGCTCCCCGGTATCTGCCGGGAAGCGGGGCCTTTCATTCACTCAGCTTTCGTATGCCCGGTAGAGGAACGTCACGATCTGGCCGCGGCTGCACACGCCGTCAGGGTCGAAAGCGGTGTCGGAGACCCCATTCGTGACCTCCTTCTCCACCGCCCAGTCCACTGCGGCGGCATAGTCCGCACCGGCAGGCACATCGGAGAAGCCGCTGGCCTCGGCCTTGGGCGAGCCTGCCGCCCGCCACAGGAAGGTGACGGCCCGGGCCCGGGTGCACGCCGCGCCGGGGTCGAACTCCTCCGGATCGATCATCCCCATATCACTGGCCCAAAGCGCCGCGCCGTAGAAGAAATCGTCCTCCCCGGCATTGGCGACGGACCCGCCGCCCTCCGCCTCCGGCTCACCGGCGGCGCGCCACAGCAGGGTGAGGATCTCCGCCTCGGTGCAGTCCCTGTCCGGAGAGAACGTGGTATCGGAGGTGCCGTTGGTGATGCCCTCTTCCACCGCCCACTCCACCGGCGCCTGGAAATACGCGCCGTCGGGCACGTCGGTGAACGCAAGGCCGGGCTCTTCCTCTCCCGGGAGCAGATACCAGCTCGCCTTCCTCTCCTTGGCCACCCAATCGCCGCCCTCCTTCTCCATCCGGCGCACCTCCAGGCAGAGCAGCGTATCAGGGCCGAAGAGCTGGTACAGATGGTCGGTGGTCAGGGACACGGAGCTGGACAGGATGCCCGGCTTGCCCACGCCGTCGGAGCCGATGGCCTGGGCCTGCTCCAGATAGGACGCTCCCTCAGTGTCCATGAACGGCCCCCGCCGTGTCGCGGGGACGACGGTCACGGAGAACCCTTCGCTCACGAAGAGCCTCTGCTCATATATGCCGTCGCCGTCCGGGTCGGACCAGGCCGAGACGAACACCCAATCCGCCGTCCCGTCCTGCTGGCGCAGATCGTTCACCACCAGGGTGGTGTCCAAGGGGAGCTGCGTGTACGTGAGCGTCTCGTCCGCCGACTCGTCCTCGTAAGCCAGGGCATGGTCCGACTGGACGAGGCGCCGGAGCTTGAATCCGGCCGTCTCCTGGTTCGGGATGAAGCCATTCGGCCCGTGGATCTTAACAGCCGGAGCGGGAGCCGCCCCATCGGCCGCGAACGCCGGGACCGCCAGCCCTGCGCACAGGACCAGCGCCAGCAACGCTGCCAGGAACCTTTTTTTCATGTATGCTTGTCTCCTTTGCCTTTTGCGGCTGCCAACGCCGCCAAGCGGGCCGGGCCGTCCCCAGGGCGCTATGGGATCCGGGCCCTGTCCCTCTGATTCTACCGGATTTTCTATCTGGTTGCAAGGATCTTTTATCGTGAGAACCGCAGATCGTCCCCATAGAAGGTGAGCTCCTGGTACAGCCCTCCGATGCGGGAGACGAGCTGGGGCGTGTATCGGGCCGCCACGCCGTCCAAAGACAGATTGGTAGAGATGATGGTGTGCCGCCCGGCCTGCAGGCGGGCGTTCACCACCTCGTACAAGCTGGCCTGGGTGGAGGGCAGGGTGTGCTCGCTACCCAGATCGTCCAGGATCAGCAGGTCGCAGCCCAGATACCGCCGGGTGCCGTCCCTGGCCTGGCGCTCCTGCCCGGCGTCCCGGGTGAAGCGGCGGGTCTCAAAGGTGGCGAACAGGTTGGCCGCGGTGTCGTACACCACGGAAAAGCCCCGG
Source organism: uncultured bacterium (assembly GCA_947643715.1). Classification (GTDB taxonomy): domain Bacteria; phylum Bacillota; class Clostridia; order Oscillospirales; family Oscillospiraceae; genus Enterenecus. The sequence continues at coordinate 66,801 of CANRXB010000006.1, read as the reverse complement.
CGGGACACCTCCCGAGCGATGCAGCCGGACAGGAACGTCTTGCCCAGCCCTGTGCCTCCGGACAGCAGCAGGTCCTTCAGCGGGTAGCGGGGGAACTGCCGGGCGTAGCCCTCGCACACCGTGGCGATCCGGCGCATGTTCTCCCGGGGGGAGCGGGCCTGCCCCTGCCAGGGCTGGTCGCTGTACACGTCCATCCGCAGCCTGTCGAAGTCCTGTTCGTCGGTGAGGTTCAAAAGGGCGGTGAGGGCCTTGAGCTGTTCCTGGGCGCACAGCTCCTTCAGGCAGGAGCACATGCCCTCGTCCGCCCAGCCTGTGTCCCTACACCGCGGGCAGGCCGGCATATGGTCCAGCTCCTCCGGCGCGTGGCCCAGCTCCGTCAGCATCCGATCACGCTCCGCCTGGATGGCCTCGCTGCGCGCCCGGATGGCAGCGATCTCCGGTCCGTCCGCCTGGACGGGCTTCCCGCTGGTGGCCAGCCGGGCCAGGTCCGCCATGGCGCCCCGCAGGGCGGCGTCGGCCTCCCTCAGACGGGGCTCTTTTCGATACAGCTCCCGCTCCAACTCGAAACGGCGGCGCTCCCGGCTGTCCCGGCGGTGTTCCAGCCGGGCCAGGGCCCGGCGCATCACGTCCGGTTCATAGGCCATGGATCATCCTCCCCCTTTCGTCTGCTCTTCCAGGAACTTGTCCAGCCAGTCCGCGTTCTTCCGGATGCGCTCCTGGCTGGGCTGGAGGTCCTTGGGCTGGCCCTTGACGGGCCCAGGCTGCTGCCTGGGCGGCTTGTCCCCCGCCTCCACCTGGGTAGGCGTGTGCCAGCCGGCCTTGTGCCAGGACAACAGGATCTTGTTCATATAGGGCCAGTTCATGGCCTTCTTTTGGTACACGGTGCGCTCATAGGCCATGCGGATCAGCTCGTCGCTCAGCCCCATGCCCACCCAGGCGGAGATGAACTCCCGTTCCTTCTCCACGGCGGGGCGGCGCTCCGTCACCCCCACGGCGGACAGCACGGCCCACTCCCGCTCGTCCACCGCCTCCTGGCGGCGCAGGTGCTCCTCCGCCCGTTCCAGGGTGTCCACCCCCAGCCGCTTCCACCGGAATGCCTCCTGGCGGACCTGGGGCATCCTGGGGAACACGGCGGGGCTGTTCTTCAGCCGCCGCTCCCGGCGGACCACCCAGCCGGTGAGCAGCAGGATCACCTCGGGCGGCAGGGCGAGATGGTCGTAGATGGTATACAGGCACTTCAGGTCGTTGTCGGTAAAGATGCGGTTCAGCCGCGCTTCCATCTCCCGGCACAGGCCCTGGAACACCGGCTCCCGCTCCTGAGCGGCGGTGATCTCCTCCCGGGTGTATTCCGGCAGCCGCTCGTCGGTCTTTTGTGGGGGCGGCGCAGCCGGGCGGACGGCCCGGGGCCGGACCAGTTCCATGGCGGACAGCCGCTCCCAGGCCGGGCGCAGGCGGTCCTCCCCCCAACGCAGGCGGACAGCGGCGCGCTCCGGATCCCCGCCGCACTCCAGCAGGGCCAGGTACAGCAGCGCCCCGTCGCCGTCGCCGGACTCTACGATGAGCCGCGCCGCTTGGGCGGACATGGACAATATCTCGTTGGGCAGCAGCAGCGCGGACACCGTCCCCACCTTCTTTCTCTGTCGTTTCGACGGATCGGACTTCTATTCTACACGAAAGCGGGGAAAAAATCAACCGCCTGGGGGCGGCGTCCTTTTGCGCCGTCAGGGCCGGGCGCGGCCGCCGCCCGTCAAACGCGTCCCGCCTCCTCGTCCAGACCGGCCCCAAACAGCCAAAGGAGCAGCCGCTGGCATCAGCGGCTGCTCCGTTTCGTATCGATGCTCATCCCTTCCGCTTGGATATGTCCGCCAGATGGACGCACACCTCGCCGCGCTCTGGACAGATGGCCACTTTGGGCCTCCCGATGCGCCCATGGCCAGCGCCGCCGGGACGTGTTTTTTCGGCCTTTCCATACCGCGATCTCCTCAGCCTTTGCCGCCGGACTGGCCCAACTTCCAACACCAGTAGGCATATGCCACCTGCCCCGTGCCCCACACCACGCATACGGCCAGGCTGGGCAGGAACCCCAGGTCGAATATCATCCCACCCAGGGCGAACACGAGCCACAGCGCCATGCAGGCCCACGTCATGGCCTGATACGCCTTGAACGCGCACTGGCCGATCATCGCCCGCTCCGCCTCGTCGCAGCTCGCCAGCCACTTCTGGGCGAACTTGACGTCATACACCGAGCCCTGCTTCTCCGGGGCAAGCTTTTTCGCCGCATCCACCATCCGCTGCTGGATCGCTACGCACACGATCAGCTCGGCCAGGAAAGCCGCCAAGCCTCCAAAAAACACCAGGGGAGGCATCATCTCCTGCGTCCCTGCCCGGCTCACGAACCCGGAGATCAGCACGGACAGCAGGAAGAATTCCACCACGGTGGCCAGACTGCCGATCCAGATACACACCGAGAGCCTGTTCTCGATCTCATCACTGACCCGCTCGTCCTCGCCGTCCCACTGTCCGATCCGCTTCCTCGCGTTACGATCGATCGGCAGGCACAGCGCCAGCTCCAGTACCGGGACCGCGATCAGCAGCCATACGGCCACTTCATTGGTCAGGAACAGCCCGGCGGCGGCGAACATATCTCCCAGACCTCTCAGATCTCCCAGGGACATTAGGGACACTGTGGCTATCCCCAGGATGACACCTCCCACCATACAGACCGCCATGATGGCCAGGAACTTCGGCAGCGCCTTCTTGTTGGCCTGCCGGATAGCATCGTTATCGTTGCTCATCGTTCTCCTCCTCCAAAATGAAGATGTCCTCCACCGTCACCCCGCAGATCTTCGCCAGGGTGAGGGCCAGCGTCACCGACGGCGAATAGTCCCCCCGCTCGATGAGGCTGATGGTCTGCCGGGACACCCCGGCCATACGTCCCAGCTCCTGCTGGTTGACGCCCAGTGCCGCTCGTCGCTCCTTCAAACGGTTGCGCAGCAAAGCCATACCTCCTTCCCGTTCAGCCGCCTCTTCCGGACAGAGCGTCCCAGCCTCTCCCGCGCCCGTCCCGCCTGCCTGCGGCGATCCACGTCCCTTCCCACATGCCACATCCCTCCTGACAGGTCTCTTTGTCGTTCTGACAATCTTCCTTGTCTATTTGACAACTTTATTTGTCATCCATAAGATACCACAGCCGACGCGCCCTGTCAAGGCCCGCCCAGACTTTTTTCTCCCACACAGGATAAAAGCCCGCCCGCAAGACTGCGGACGGGCTTCTATCAACGCACGGCGGGATAACCCATGATCACCGGCTCCACCCCCGGATGCAGGGGCGAGAAGGTGTACCCCGCCGCCTGATATCCCTCGATCACGGCGGGCAGGGCGTCTACGGTGGTGCCCCGGGCGGCGCTGTCGTGGGCCAGCACCACCACCAGGTCCTGACCCACCCCCTTCAGGCAGTTGGCCGCCACGGTGGCAGGGGAGAGGGGCGTGACGGTGGCGTCCTGCGCGGAGGCGTTCCAATCGTAGTAGACGAAGCCCCGGCGGGTCATCTCCGCCACGATCTCCTGGTACACCCCCCGGTCATAGCCGTTGATGCTGCCGCCGGGGAAGCGGAACACCTGGGGATACACCCCCGTCACCTCGTAGATCCATTGGTACAGCCGGTGGAACTCCTCCAGGAAGGCGTCCACCGAGGCGTATACGCTCTTGTAGTCATGGCTCCAGCTATGCATGGCGATGGTGTGTCCCGCTGCCACGATGCTGCGCATACGCTCCTGGTCCTGCTGGCCGGTCTTGCCCACCACGAAGAAGGTGGCCTTGATCCCATAGCGCCCCAGCACCTCCAGCACCCGGTCGGTGTTAGGGGAGGGCCCGTCGTCGAAGGTCAGGCAGCACACCTTCCCGCCGTCGATCCGCTCCCCCTCCCAGGGCTGGACATACATCTCCGGGTAGATCTGGGTATATCCCGGCACCACGCCCTCCCGGGTGGCCATAGAGTACTCCTCCAGCAGCCCGATGGTGTCCTGGGCCTGTTCCAGCTCCCGCCCCCGGCGCTCCAGTTCCTCCCGCTGCTGTTGGGAGAGATCCATCTGGCGGCTCAGCTCCTGCTCGAGCTGGGCCACCCGCCGGTCCAGCTCGAACTGACGCAGCAGCGCCGCCTGCTGCTGCTCCACCAGCCAGCCGCACACCCCCGACAGGGCCAGCGCCGCAGTCAGGGCAGCGGCGAACAGGGGCTTGAACACCGTGCGCACCCGGGCGGCCTTCCGGCCCTCCTCGGTCGGCGCGGCGGTCCCTCCCGTCTCGTCCAAAAGCGCGTCGTGGTGGGCAGCACGTTCCATAGCAGATCCTCTCCCGATCTCGTTTACTGCCTCCCAGTATAGGTCGAAGCCTGTCGAAAATCAAGGGGCTGTGCGGACCTGTAATCATTTGTAACCCCCTTGTCATCTTTCCCCGCCTGCCGGCCCCAGGCAAAGCCTCGCCCGGACGCGGGAACGCCCGCCCCGGCGTACCGGAGCGGGCGACGTATCTGCGCTCATGCGGACCTCACGTCCCCTTCTCACACTCGATCCGGCCGTGATACCATCCTGTGATCCCGTCCTTCTTCACCAGGAAGCCGCGCCCGGTCTGGCACACCACGGCCAGCTCGTCCCCAGGGGAGACGGGCAGCCGGAGGTCGGTGATGTCCTCGGTATGGGTCTTCCCGTCCCGCCAGCGGCTGATATGGGTCCGGGGCGCCCACAGCTCCCGGCCCGAGGAGACATGGCGGCACAGCACGCAGTCCCCTTCCTCCTTCAGCACCTCCACCACGCTGTCCGACCAACGGATGTTCAGCGGATGTTCGGACGCCTCCTGCCCGTCCAGGGCGGTGACGGTGGGCAGGCCGTCGTACCAGTCGTACTCCAGGGCCTCCCCGTAGATGTCCGGGATGATGAGGGCGTTGAGCTGCCCGCCCACCTTCAGCACACAGCCGCCGTCGATACAGGCGATGTGCCGCTCCCGGTCCAGGATGGGGGAGGTGCGCTGGACGGCCGGGTCGTACAAGGTCACCGGCCAGTGGCCCACCACCACCCATTTGCGGAAGCTGAGCCCTTTCCCCAGGAAATCGTCGAACTTCATGCAGGGGTATGCCTCCAGCTCCTCCAGCCGGTCCTCCCGGGGGATGCCGCCGTGGACGAAGAGGAAGCCCCCCGCCTCCAGGATGGTGGGCAGCCCCAGCAGGAACCCGGTCTCCTCCGGGAAGTGCTCCCGCAGGGCGCGGCGCAGGGCGGGCAGCTCCTCCGGGCCCTTGGGGAACGGCAGCCCGAGCTCCGCCCCCATCTGGGCCAGCACGGAGGTGTTCCGCCATGGGCCGGACAGGATGGGCCACAGCTCCACGTCCGGGTCGGGCCCCCCCTCCGGCGGCAGTCCGTACCGCTGCCTCATCAGGGCCGAGAGCCTCACGTCCTGGCTGTCCTTCCCCTCCAGCAGCACCCGGTCGATGTGGTCACAGTTGCCGCTCAGGGTATACACGGTGTGGGTCTTGCCCAGCTCCATCACATACCGCAGGGTGGCCAGGCTCTCCCGCCCTTTCTCCAGCAGGTCGCCCACGACGATCAGCACGTCGTCAGGGCAGAAGCGGACCTTGGCCAGCAGGCCCTTCAAAAAGGGCAGGTCCCCGTGGACGTCGCTGACGGCGACGACACGGCGGCCGGGCTGGATATGAGGGCGGACGACCTGAGCGAAACAGGGCATGAGGAGGGCCTCCTTTCAAGATGGGCGGGCAGGCCCCCGCCGGCGCGGGAGCCGCCGGGCGGGGCGTTTATGAACATTCTACCACAACGGACCGGGGTTGACCAGACCACATATTATTTACATTTTCCTCTTTTTTCTGCCTGGGGATCGTGATATACTGTATCGAGTTAAATTGGGACATCGTACTTTTTCACGATTCAGGATACAGAAAGGACACGCGAGCTATGGGTCTGTTTTCAAAGATATTCGGCACCCGCTCCCAGCGGGAAGTCAAGGCGCTCACCGCCACCGTGGACAAGATCGAGGCGCTGGAGGACGAGTACCGCGCCCTCAGCGACCACGACCTGCGCGCCAAGACCGAACAGTTCAAAGCCCGACTCGGCCAGGGGGAGACCCTGGACGATATCCTTCCCGAAGCCTTCGCCGCCTGCCGGGAAGCGGCGGACCGGGTGCTGGGGATGCGCCCCTACCGGGTGCAGCTCATCGGCGGCATCATCCTCCACCAAGGCCGCATCGCCGAGATGAAGACCGGCGAGGGCAAGACCCTGGTGGCCACCCTCCCGGCCTACCTCAACGGCCTGTCCGGGCGGGGCGTGCACATCATCACCGTCAACGACTACCTGGCCAAGCGCGACTCGGAGTGGATGGGCAAGGTGTACCGGTATCTGGGCCTGTCCGTTGGCCTGGTCGTCCACGGGCTGGAGAAGGCGGACAAGAAACGCGCCTACGCCGCCGACATCACCTACGGCACCAACAACGAGTTCGGCTTCGACTACCTCCGGGACAATATGGCCATCTACGCCCAGGAGCTGGTCCAGCGGGGCCACGCCTTCGCCATCGTGGACGAGGTGGACTCCATCCTCATCGACGAGGCCCGCACCCCCCTCATCATCTCCGGCCAGGGGGAGCAGTCCACCCAGCTCTACCAGCTCGCGGACAATTTCGCGGCCCGGCTCAAGTGCCAGCGGGTGGCCTCGGTGGACGCCAAGGAGGAAGAGGACGCGGGGTCCGACGCGGACTACGTGGTGGACGAGAAGGCCCGCACCGCCACCCTCACCTCCAAGGGCATCGCCAAGGCGGAGCAGGCGTTCAACGTGGAGAACCTGTCCGATCCGGAGAACACCACCTTGTCCCATCACATCAACCAGGCCATCAAGGCCCGGGGCGTGATGCGCCGGGACATCGACTACGTGGTGAAGGACGGCGAAGTCATCATCGTGGACGAGTTCACCGGCCGCCTGATGTACGGCCGGCGGTACAACGAAGGCCTGCACCAAGCCATCGAGGCCAAGGAGCACGTCACCGTGGCGCGGGAGTCCAAGACCCTGGCCACCATCACCTTCCAGAACTATTTCCGGCTGTACGACAAGCTCTCCGGCATGACGGGCACCGCCATGACCGAGGAGGAGGAGTTCGGCACCATCTATAACCTGGACATCGTGGAGATCCCCACCAACCGGCCCCTGGCCCGGGTGGACCAGCCCGACGTGGTGTACAAGACCAAGGAGGGCAAGTACCGCGCGGTGGTGGAGCAGATCCGCGCCTGTCACGAGAAGGGCCAGCCCGTGCTGGTGGGCACCGTGTCCATCGAGATCTCCGAGCTGGTGAGCAAGATGCTCACCCGAGCGGGCATCAAGCACAACGTGCTCAACGCCAAGCACCATGAGAAGGAAGCGGAGATCGTGGCCCAGGCGGGCAAGCTCGGCGCGGTCACCGTGGCCACCAACATGGCCGGGCGCGGCACCGACATCATGCTGGGCGGCAACGCGGAGTTCATGGCCAAGGCCCAGCTCCGCAAGGCGGGGATGAGCGACGAGCTCATCGCCGAGGCCACCGGCCACGCCGAGACGGACGACCAGGAGATCCTGGACGCCCGGCGCGCCTTCGCCGAGGCGGAGGCCAAGTACAAAGAGGAGATCCGGGAGGAGGCCCAGCAGGTCCGGGACGCGGGAGGGCTGTATATCCTGGGCACCGAGCGCCACGAGTCCCGGCGCATCGACAACCAGCTCCGGGGCCGCGCCGGCCGTCAGGGCGACCCGGGGGAGAGCCGGTTCTTCCTCTCCCTGGAGGACGATATCCTGCGCCTGTTCGGCTCCGAGCGGATCCAGAACATGATGGAGCGCTTCGGGGTGGACGACGACACCCCCCTGGACCAGAAGATGCTGTCGGGCGCCATCGAGAACGCCCAGAAGCAGGTGGAGTCCCGGAACTTCCAGACCCGTAAGAACGTGCTGGAGTACGACGACGTGATGAACACCCAGCGTGAGGTGATCTACAAGCAGCGCCGTCAGGTGCTGGACGGGGAGGACGTCCACGGCGCCGTGGAGAACATGATCTCCTCCACCGTCGCCGGGCTGTCTGCGGCCTACGCCGGCCAGCAGCCCGACCCCAACGGCGAGGACCTGCTGGCCGCCAGCGCCCACCTTTCCGGGGCGATGTTCACCCCCGCCCAGATCGCCCAGTTCCGGCAGCGGGCGCAGGACAGCGCCCCGGACGGACTGCCGGACGAGATGCTGGAGGCCGCGCAGGCCAACTACGCCCAACGGGAAGCCTTCATCGAGCAGGCCATGGCCGGGCGGATGGAGCCCGGCAAGTCCGCCATGCGGGAGCTGGAACGCGTGATCCTGCTGCGGGTGGTGGACGAATACTGGATGGACCACATCGACGCCATGACCGAGCTTCGCCAGGGCATCGGCCTGCGGGCCTACGGCCAGTCCGACCCCGTGGTGGAGTACAAGCGGGAAGGCTTCGACATGTTCGAGCAGATGATCGCCGCCATCCAGGAGGAGACCGTGCGCCGGCTGTTCACCGTTCGGATCAAGACCAACGAGGAGCTCAAGCGGGAGCGGGTGGCCAAGATCACCGGCCAGTCCTCCGGGGGCGACGGGACCGTGAAGAAGCAGCCGGTGAAAAAGGTCGTGAAGATCGGCCGCAACGACCCCTGCCCCTGCGGCTCCGGGCTGAAATGGAAGAAATGCACCTGTCCGGAGTATCATAAGGATGCGTGACATAGATGCGCCTGGAGACAGACCGGCCGATCCTGCGGGACCTTGCCGGGGACGGCCCCGGCGGTCCGTGGGCGATGTCCCGGGGCAGGACAGACTTTGGAAGGATCTATATTCGGTACGGCTTGCTGCGAGAGGAGTATGCAAATGGAAATCACGGAACGTACTCGTAACGGCGTGACCTTCTTCAGCTCCGACGGGATGGATGCCGCCGGAGGCGTCGTCCACGGCTTCTCCACCCGTCTGGGCGGCGTGTCCCAAGGGATGTGGGCCAGCCTGAACCTGGGCCCCAGCCGGGGGGACGACCCTGACCACGTCCGGGAGAACTACCGCCGCTTCTTCGCCGCTATCGGCGCATCCGGGGATCGGATCGTCATGACCAACCAGGTCCACGGCGGCGTGGTGCGCTGCGTCACCACCGCCGACGTGAAGGCCGACCCCTACGACAAGGTGAGCTATGAGGCCGACGGACTGATGACCGACCTGCCCGGGACCGCACTGGTGGTGTTCTCCGCCGACTGCATCCCCGTCCTGTTCTACGACCCGGTCCGCCGGGTGATCGCCGCCGTCCACGCGGGCTGGCGGGGCACCGCCGCCGGCATCGCCACCGCCGCCGTGGAGCGTATGCGCGACGTATACGGCTGCCGTCCGGCGGACATCCTGGCCGCCGTGGGCCCGGGCATCGGCCCGGACTGCTTCGAGACCCACGAGGACGTGCCCAACGCCATGACCGCCGCGCTGTCCACCTGCGTGCTCCAGCACATCGCGATCAAAGAGAACGGCAAGTTCGCGGTGGACCTGAAAACGATCAACGCCATGCGTCTGGAGCAGGCCGGGCTGGATCCGGACCACATCGCCACCAGCCGCCTGTGCACCGCCTGCGACCCGGACCGGTTCTGGAGCCACCGCAAGCTGGGCACCAACCGCGGCTCCATGGCCGCCGCCATCCAGTTGGCATGAGGCGCTGGCTGTGCCTGCTCCTGGCGTTCTGCCTGGCCTTGGCCCTGCCGGGCTGCGGGCAGGACGTCCCTTCGCCCTCCCCGTCCCCCTCCCAGGATCCGTCCCCCGTCCCCACCCGGTCGCCGGAGAGCGTCCGTTTCAGCCTGGGCTGCGATCCCACCGCCTCCTTCCACCCCATCACAGGGGACGGTCAGGTGAACCAGGAGCTGACGGGGCTGGTCTATCAGGGCCTGTACGAGCTGGACGGCGAGTTCGTCCCCCAGCCGGTGCTGGCCGTCTCCGGCTCCCCCAGCGAGGACGGATATAGCTGGAGCTTCACCCTGCGAGGCGGCGTGCTCTTCTCCGACGGCACGCCCTTCACCGCCCAGCACGCCGCCTCGTCCCTGAACGCCGCCCGGCTCTCGGGGCCTTACGCCGCCCGGCTGGTTGGGGTCGTGGGGGCGGCCGCGGTGGACGACGCCACGCTGGCGGTCTATCTCTCCGCCCCGAACGGGGACCTTCCCGCCCTGCTGGACGTGCCGGTTGTGCTGGAGCAGGAGGACGCAATCGCCCCCTTGGGCACCGGGTATTATCAATATGAGCACGCGGGGGACCGCCTGTTCCTCCAGGCCAATCCACACCACCCCGCCTGCGCCGCGCTGCCTTACTCCACCATCCCCCTGACGGCGGTGACCAGCGCCGATGAGCGCATCGCCGCCTTCGACAGCGGGGACATCACCGCCGTCACCACCGACTTCTCTTCCGCCTACGCCTTGGGGTACTCCAGCAGCTATGAGACCTGCGATCACCCCACCACCGCCCTGCTGTACGTGGGCTTCAAAGCCTCCGGCGGCCCATGCCAGTCCCCTTTGGTGCGGCAGGCGTTCTCCCGGGCCTTCGACCGGGAGGATATCGCCCAGGTCCTCCTGTCCGGCCACGCGGACCCGGCCTGCCTGCCCATCTCCCCCCTCCACGCCCACTACAGCGACGACGCGGCGCAGGCCCTGAGCTTCGACCTGGAAGCCGCTGCGGCCCTGCTGGCCCAGGCGGGCTACGAGCGCAGCGAGGAGGACGGACTGCTCTACCACCGCCGCACGCCCTTGACGCTCACTCTGCTGGTGAACAGCGACAACGAACACCGTCAGGCCGTGGCCGACGCCCTAGCCGATGCCCTCATCAGCCTGGGGGCCAGCGTCACGGTGGACACCCTGCCGTGGAACAGCTACATCTCCGCGCTGGAGGCGGGGCGGTTCGACCTGTACATCGGCGAGGTGCGCCTCACAGGAGATTTCGATCCCTCTGTGCTGCTCACCGGGACGCTGTCCTACGGCGGATATCCCAGCGCCGCTCTCACCCAGGCCCTGACAGAGTGGAAGTCCGCCTGGGGCGAGGCCCGGGCCGACGCCGCCCAGGCCCTGTGGGAGCAGTTCGCTCAGGACGCGCCCATCGCTCCACTGTGTTTCAAACGGGGCTCTTTGTTGGTGCGCTGGGGGATGGCCTCCAACCTCCAGCCCACCCGCGCGAACCCCTTCTACCGGATCGAGGAGTGGACTACCACTTCTTATAGTTGAAAACGCCGGGCGCGGCGCCCGGCCGGCGGAGACCCCGCCGAGAGAAGGAGATATCGACCATGAATCAGAGCAACAGCCAAGTATCCCGCTGCTTCGTCCAAAAGCGGCCCGGCTTCGACGTGGAGGCCCAGGGCCTGTGCCGGGACCTGCGGGAGCATCTGGGCATCCAAGAGCTGAGCGGTCTTTCCATCCTGAACCGCTACGACATCCAGGGCATCTCCCCCGACGTGTATGGACAGGCCAAGGGGACCGTGTTCTCCGAGCCCCAGGTCGATGCGGTGTACGACGAGGACTTCCCCCGTCCGGACCGCCCTCACAGCGTGCTGGCGGTGGAGGCCCTGCCGGGGCAGTTCGATCAGCGTTCGGATTCCGCCGCTCAGTGCATCCAGCTCATGACCGGGGGCGGGCGTCCCCTCGTCGCTTATGCCAGGGTATACGTGCTGGAGGGCACGCTGTCCCAGGCCAGCCTGGACGAGATCCGCGCCTACCTCATCAACCCCGTGGAGTGCCGGGAAGCGTCCCTGGACAAGCCCGACACCCTGGCCCGGACCTATGACGTCCCCGCCCAGGTGGAGACGCTGGACGGCTTCATCACCTTGGACGCAGCGGCCCTGGCCGACCTGCTGGACCGGCTGGGCCTGGCCATGGACCTGGACGACTTGAGCTTCCTCCAGGGCTACTTCCGGGACTGGGAGCGCCGCGATCCCACCATCACCGAGGTTCGGGTGGTGGACACCTACTGGTCCGATCACTGCCGGCACACCACCTTCTCCACCCATCTGGACGGCGTGGACATCCAGGACCCCCAGGTGCGGGGAGCCTACGAGCGCTACCTGGCCGCCCGGGAGGAGGTGTACGGCCAGGAGAAGGCCAAAAAACGCCCCCAGACCCTGATGGACATCGCCACCATCGGCGCGAAGGTCCTCAAAAAGCGGGGGGAGCTGCCCGAGCTGGACGAGAGCGAGGAGATCAACGCCTGCTCCATCCACGTCCCCGCCCAGGTGGACGGCGAGACCCAGGACTGGCTGCTCATGTTCAAAAACGAGACCCACAACCACCCCACCGAGATCGAGCCCTTCGGCGGCGCGGCCACCTGCATCGGCGGCTGCATCCGCGACCCCTTGTCCGGACGGGCCTACGTCCATCAGGCCATGCGCGTCACGGGAGGCGGCGACCCCACCGTCCCGCTGAGCCAAACGCTGGAGGGCAAGCTGCCCCAGCGGAAGATCGCCCAGACGGCCGCTGCGGGCTATTCCTCCTACGGCAACCAGATCGGCCTGGCCACCGGCCATGTGGCGGAGCTCTATCACCCCGGCTACATCGCCAAGCGCTTGGAGTGCGGCGCGGTGGCCGCCGCCGCCCCCGCCGGCCATGTCCGCCGGGAGCGTCCCATCCCCGGGGACGTGGTGATCCTGCTGGGGGGACGCACCGGACGGGACGGCATCGGCGGGGCCACCGGATCCTCCAAGAGCCATAACAAAAAGTCCCTGGCCACCATGGCCAGCGAGGTGCAGAAGGGGAACGCCCCCGAGGAGCGCAAGCTCCAGCGGCTGTTCCGGGACGAGAACGTCACCCGGCTCATCAAGCGGTGCAACGACTTCGGCGCGGGCGGCGTGTCCGTGGCCATCGGCGAGCTGGCCGACGGCCTGGAGATCGACCTGGACGCGGTGCGGAAAAAATACGACGGCCTGGACGGCACGGAGCTGGCCATCTCCGAGAGCCAGGAGCGCATGGCCGTGGTGGTGTCCCAGGAGGACGAGGAGGCGTTCATCGCCGCGGCCGGCGCGGAGAACCTGGAGGCGTACCGGGTGGCGGTGGTCACCGAGTCCCCCCGGATGGTCATGACCTGGAAGGGCCAGACCATCGTGGACCTCAGCCGGGAGTTCCTGAACACCAACGGCGCGGTGAAGCACGCCCGCGTGTCCGTGCCGGAGCGGGATCTCTCCGTGATCGGGCATGATCTTTCCAATCTCCGGGAGATGGCGGCAAGCCTCAAGTGCGCCTCCCGCCGGGGGCTGGTGGAGCGGTTCGACGGCTCCATCGGCGCGGGCTCCGTCCTCATGCCCTTCGGCGGCAAGTACCAGACCACACCCGCCCAGGCCATGGCGGCGCTGCTGCCCACCATGCCCGGCGAGGAGACCGACCAGGCCAGCGTCATGGCCTGGGGCTGCGACCCGGAGTGGCTGTCCGCAGACCCCTTCGCCGGGGCCCGGGCCAGCGTCACCCTCTCCCTGGCCAAGATCGTGGCGGCGGGGGCGGACTACAAGGACGCCTACCTGACCATGCAGGAGTTCTTCGAGAAGCTGCGGGACGATCCAAAGCGCTGGGGTAAGCCCTTCTCCGCCCTGTTGGGCGCGCTGGACGCCCAGCTCTCCTACGGCTGCGCCGCCATCGGCGGCAAGGACTCCATGTCCGGATCCTTCCTGGACCTGGACGTGCCCCCCACCCTCATCTCCTTCGCCATCGCCCCCGTCAGGGCAGGCGACGTGATCTCCCCCGAGTTCAAGGAGGCGGGCCACCCGGTGTACCTGTTCCTGGAGGACGGCCTGGACGGCAGTGCAGATAGCCGGAAAGCGGCTTGGACGGAGTTCCACACCTTGGCGCAGGCAGGGAAGGTGAAGGCCGCTTGGGCGGTGGAAAACGGCTTGGCTGAGGCCGTGATGAAGATGTCCTTCGGCGACCGGGTGGGCTTCCGATCCTTGGACAAGGGCGGCGCGGCGTGGTACGCAGCCCGGCCCGGCGCCATCGTGGCGGAGCTCACCGAGGATCTGGGCAACTGCCATCCGGACGGGCTGTGGGCCAAGATCGGCTGGACCACGGAGGAGCCGGTCATCACCATCGGAGACGATCCCGCCCCCATCGACGAGCTGCTGGAGCTCAACGAGGGCGTTTTGGAGGCGGTCTACCCCACCCGGGCCGGGACCTCCGAGCCGGTGGAGGCAGTCTCCTGGGACCGCCGCTCTCCCGCCGTGTTCGACGGCGAGATCGCCCGGCCGAGGGTGGTCATCCCCGTGTTCCCCGGCACCAACTGCGAGTACGACTCCGTCCGGGCCTGCCTGCGGGCGGGGATGGACGCGGAGACCGTGGTGATCCGCAACCTGACCCCGGAGGGCCTGGCCCAGTCCGCCGTCGAATTGGAGCGGGCCATCAAGCACGCCCAGATCGTGTTCCTCCCCGGCGGCTTCTCCGGCGGCGACGAACCGGAGGGCTCCGCCAAGCTGATCGTGTCCTTCTTCCGCAACCCCCGGCTCACGGACGCGGTCCACGGCCTGCTCAAGCACCGGGACGGGCTGATGCTGGGCATCTGCAACGGCTTCCAGGCCCTGGTGAAGCTGGGCCTGCTCCCCCATGGGGAGATCCGCCCCGTCCACGAGGACGCCCCGACCCTGACCTACAACCTCATCGGGCGGCACCAGAGCCGCTATGTCACCACCCGCGTGGCGTCGGTGAAGTCCCCCTGGATGCTGCTCAGCCATGTGGGCGACCTCCACACCATCCCCGTCTCCCACGGCGAGGGCCGCTTCGTGGCCCCTCAGCCGGTACTGGATCAGCTCATCGCCAACGGCCAGGTGGCCACCCAATACGTGGATGAGCACGGCGTGCCGTCCATGGACATCTCGGTGAACCCCAACGGCTCCATGTGCGCCATCGAGGGCATCTTCTCCCCCGACGGCCGGGTGTTCGGCAAGATGGGCCACAGCGAACGGCGGGGCGAGCACGTGGCCAAGAACGTCCCCGGCAACAAGCTCCAGCCTATCTTCGACTCCGGCGCGCTGTACTTCCGCTGAAAACCTCCGCCCCGAGCACGGGCACCCCAACGCATATAGAAAAACGGCGGCAGGTAGACATCTACCTGCCGCCGCTCTTTCCTCACGCTGTGGGCCCCTCGCCCTCTTTGGGGGACGCCGGGACGCTGCCCCGGCGGATACGCTCCGGCCCCAGCCGTTCCCGGAACAGGCCGTGGCGGTTGCAGTACCAATACAGCCAGCCGCTGCCCCGGGGATAGAACCGGGCCCCGGGCTGCCCCTCCGGATAGAGCTTCACCAGATCGGACCGCCCGGTGGTCACATACGCGATGAAGGAGATGTAGTGCGCCTTGCTCATCTCATGGGGGACCGTCAGGAACAGCTCCCCGTCGATCTCCTCCCGCACCAGACGGTGGGCCTCGTCCGGCTCCTCCGCCTCCAGGGGCGGCAGGGCGACCCCGCAGCAGGATACCACCGCCGCGCCCGTGCCCTGGATGATGTTCCCGCAGACCGGGCAGACATACAGCGCCGAGCGCAGGATGTTGGCCGAGCGGTTGGCATTGATCACCTGCTCGCCGCTGAGCAGTTCAGGCACCGAGATGCCCAGCGCCCGGGCCAGCGGCTCCAGCAGAGACACGTCGGGCAGGCCGCGGCAGGTCTCCCATTTCGACACCGCCTTGTCCGTCACCCCCAGCTTCCCGGCCAGTTGGGCCTGGGTCATGCGCCGGGCTTCCCGGAGGCGCTTGATCGCCTCTCCTGTCACATAGTTGTCCATATCGTCTCACACCTTTCCCCTCCACCATACCACGGCCCCGCCCCGCTGTCCACCTACGCAGCGTAGAGCGCGAAAAAGCGCCTGGGCCGTCCCAGACGCTCTGTCGTGCATCACTGTCCCTTTCCCTTCCTGCGCTGGATCATCTTGCGGAAGCCCCCCGTTCCAAATGAGAAGATGCGGTTCACCCGGCTGATGGTGGCGGAACTGGCTCCCGTCCTCTCCAGGATCTCTGTGTACACCAGTCCCTCGTCCAGCAGCAGGGCCACGTCGTACCGCTGCTCCATGGCCCGCAGTTCGCCCACGGTGCACAGGTCGTCGAAAAAGGCGCAGCACTCTTCTATGCTCTTCAGCTCCAGGATGCTCTCATAAAGCGCCATGCTGCGCTCCTTATTGGTAGTTCTTGGCATCGCTATCCCTCCCGCTCTCAGGCTTTTCCCCTATTTTAGCAGATGAAAGGGATAAAGTAAACAGCGATTTCCGCGCACGTCCCACCGCCCGGCGGAGCGGCCGGCCGTTCCCTCGGGGGGTTGTCTTTTCCTCGGGAATGGATTACAATAGACGGACCGGGCCCAGCCCGGCGGCAAACTTTGCACGAGGAGCTGCCTGCCATGACGCGAGACGAAGCCTTTGAATTTTTGGACCGCACCGCCCGCGGGATCGCCGAGATGTTCGGCTCCACCTGTGAGACCCTGGTCCACGACATGGGGGTGCCCACCCACCCCATCCTGTCCATCTACAACGGCCATGTATCCGGCCGGGAGGTGGGCTCCACCATGGACATCATGGGCGTCGGCCTGGAACTGGACGAGCAGGCCGCCACCACCGACCAGGTGAACCTGGCCGCCGTCACCCCCGACGGGCGGCAGACGAAATCCTCCACCTTCCACATGATCGGGGACGGGTACAACCTGGCCCTGGGCATCAATTTCGACTACACCTCCCTGGTGTTCGCCAACCGTATCCTGGTGGACCTGATGAGCGCCCAATCCGACCTGCGCTCCGCTCTGTGGCGGCCGGGGGATTCCCGCCAGCTCGCCGACCTGTTCGATCAGTGCCTGTCTGCCATGGGGAAGCCCTTGGAGTCGCTGTCCAAGACGGACCGGCTGAAGCTGGTGGCCCTGCTGCGGCAGCGCAGCGCCTTCTCTTACCGCAAATCCGTGCCCTATGTCGCCGGGCGGCTGGGGGTCTCCCGGTACACCGTCTATAAGTATCTGGAGGAGTTGGAGGAGGACGGCGAGGACTGAATGCCGTTTTTCTCTTGTAATCGACGGGAAAAAAGGATAGAATGGATATCGATCAAACAGGCGGTGCGCCGCCGGGGAGTGTTACATATGACAAGAGAACAGATCGAGACTTATTTCGCGGACAAAGAAAAGCTCCTGGTGGACGCGGTCAGCCGCCTGGTGTCCATCGACAGCGTAGAGGGCCCGAGCGCCCCCGGTGCGCCCTTCGGCCCCGGTCCTGCCGCCGCTCTGCGCGAAGCGCTGGCCATCGCCCAGGAATGGGGGCTGGCTGCCCAGGACCACGAGGGCTATGTGGGCACCGCCGACCTCAACGCTCAGGAGGACGCCCTGCATATCCTGGGCCATCTGGACGTGGTGGCCCCCGGAGAAGGGTGGACGGTGACCAGCCCCTATGCCCCCAAGCTGGTGGACGGGCTGCTGTACGGCCGGGGGACCGACGACGACAAGGGACCCGTGGCAGCGTCCCTGCTGGCCATGAAGGCGGTGAAGGACCTGGGCGTGCCGCTGAAGAAAAACTGCAAGGTCATCATGGGCACCAATGAGGAGAGCGGGTCCGGCGACATCGCCTGGTATTTCGCCCGCCACCCCTACGCCCCCGCCACCTTCTCTCCCGACTCCGGCTTCCCCGTCGTCAACACGGAAAAGGGAGGCTTCCGGCCCTCCTTCTCCCGGAGCTGGCCCGCTCAGGACGCGCTGCCCAGGGTGAAGTGGCTCCATGGTGGGATCCGCCTGAACATCCTGCCCGGGGACGCCTCCGCCGCGGTGGAGGGCCTGACCATGTACGACATCCAGCCCATCGCCCGGGACGTCACCTCCCGCACCGGCATCAAGTTCACCTTCGCCCATGAGAACGGCCTCACCGTCATCAAGGCCAGGGGAGAGGCGTCCCACGCCGCCTGGCCCCAGGGAGGCAACAACGCCGTCACGGGGCTCATCGCCCTGCTGTGCGCCCTGCCCCTGGCGGACGGGGGATGCCGGGACGCCCTGCGCGACCTCAACGCCCTGCTCCCCCATGGGGACTACAAAGGCCGGGCCTTGGGCATCGCTCAGGAGGAGCCCGTGGCCGGACCGCTCACCGTGGCCTTCTCTCTGCTGGAGGTCACCGAGACCGGGCTGGAGGGCCGGTTCGACAGCCGCGTCCCCCTGTGCGCCGACGAGAGCAACTGCCTCGCACCGGCCCGCGCCGCTTTTGAGAGCCGCGGCTTCACCTTCCAGGGGACCCAGGGTGCGCCCCATCACGTCCCCTCCGACAGTCCGTTCATCCGCACCCTCCTGCGCCGGTATGAGGAATATACCGGGCTGAAGGGGGAGTGCCTGTCCACCGGCGGCGGCACCTACGTCCACGACATCCCCGGCGGCGTGGCCTTCGGCTGCACCCTGCCCGGCTTCGACACCCATCTCCACGGCCCGGACGAACGGGTGCGGGTGAGCGATCTGATGCTGTCCGCCAAGCTGTTCACCCATATCATCATCGACCTGTGTTCGTGATCCCTGCACAAAACGGAGCGCGGCGCTCTTTTTAGGGGCCCGCCCGCCCGTTTAAAAACCAGTAAAACTGGTTAATGGGAAAGGGCGGGGCCCCCAATGGGTAGATGGGGGGCAAACCCGCGAACGCGCTCACCAGCTCGAGCAGCTCACAGCGCCGCTGGTTCTCCTCCGGCACCGCCGCCATGATGGGCTTGGCATAACAAGCCATCACCGAAGTCTCGTAGGCCAGCGCGGAGTCGAACTTGATATGGGCAGTGTCCTTATACGGAGAGATGTAAAGCTTCTCCCCCCGGCGCACGTTGGCCCACATGTCCAGCGTACCGCTGATGTCGGTGCCCCGGAAATTATAGTCCCGCACCGCCCGGCGGGTGAGGCGCAGCCAGGTGCGCTTGAACAGGAGCGCCCCTGTCTCGTCCAGGATGTCGCTCCGGGCGGAGATATACAGCCGGGTGGCGTCGGGATGGCGGCTGGTGAGCTGGGTGTTCAGGGCATGGATCCCCTCGAAGATGGCCACCTCGTCCTTGCTCAGCCTCAGCGGAGTGCCCCGGCTGTCGTTGCGCATCTGGCGGGCGAACTCGAACTTGGGCACCAGGATCCACTCGCCCTTGGTGAGCTTGGCGAAGTGTTCGTCCAGCAGCTTGAGGTCCATCATCTCCGGGGACTCGTAATCCACGGCCCCGTCGGGGGTACGGGGCGTGTGGGCGGGGTCGGGACGGATGTAATAGTCGTCCATGGACACCGCGTGGGTGCGCACCCCCCGGCGCTCCAGCTCCCGGCCCAGCTTCTCCGCCGTGGTGGTCTTGCCCGATCCGGAAGGGCCGGACAGCAGCACCACCGGGCTCTTTTTCATGTTCTCGCAGATCTGGTCGGCCGCCTGGGATATCTTGTCCTGATAGCCCTGGTCGCACTCCTCCATGAACCCCACCGGGTCCCGCCGCACAGCGGCGTTGATGTCTGAAAGCTGGAATGCCATATCGCTTCCTCCTTGGATCATGATGTTCGAAATGTTAGATATCGGGGCGAAAGTGTACCGTTCAAGTGGTGGATTCCCATATCGGCCTCGTTTATAATATAGCACATCGACAGAAAGGAGTGAGATCTATGGATCTGGGCAACGCGTTGTACCGCGCCCGAAAAAAGAGCGGGCTGTCTCAGGAGGCCGTCGCGGAAAAGCTGGGGGTGAGCCGTCAGACCATCTCGAAGTGGGAGACGGACGAGACCCTGCCGGACATCCGGCAGGCCAAGCGGCTGGCCGTGCTCTACGGACTGTCTTTGGACGAGCTCATCGACTTCGACACCGACGTGCAGGAGATCCAGCAGGCCATCGAAAAGACCAGCGACGCGGTGACGGAAAAGGTAGACTGGACGAAAGCATGGGGGAAAAAGTATCCCATCCTGCTCTCCTACCAGAGCGAGGTGGACCCTGCTCCCTACGTCCAGGGCCTGGGCGAGCTGCTGGACCGGCTCAAGGCCCAGTACGGCTACGGCGAGCTGGATGCCTTCCTGGTGCTGAAAGACATCCTGGCCAAGCTCTGGCAGGCCCGGAAAAAGTGGCCGTGACCTGTCCGCCCCGGCTCAGGTGCGTTTGAACTGCTTCTCGAGCTGCTTCTTCGTCATCTCGATGGCCACGGGCCGACCGTGGGGGCAGTATTTCACCGCGCCGGACATGACCAGCCCGGCCACCGCCTCCAGCTCCTCCCGCTCACTGTGCCAGCCGCCCTTGACGGCCGCCTTGCACGCCATCGTATGGAGCAGCTCGTCCCTGGCCCCCTCCGGGTCCGCCGTCCCCGTGACCCGGAGCCGCCGGGCCAGCTCAGCCAGGGTAGGCTCCACGTCCTGCACGTCCAGGTGATCGGGCACGCAGCGCACCGCCAGGGCAGAGGAGCCGAACTCCTCCACGTCGAAGCCGAACCGGGCCAGCAGTCCGGTCTGCTCCAGCAGGACCTCCCGGTCCTCCGGGGCGAGGGAGAGCGTCACCGGCGTGAGCAGCTCCTGCACCATGGGCCGGTGCTCCTCCGCCTTGAGGCGGTCGAAGTTGGCCCGCTCGTGGGCGGCGTGCTTGTCGATGAGCAGCACCTTGTCCCCTTGTTCCACCAGGACGTAAGTGTGGAACAGCTCCCCCCGCACCGTCCAGGGCTCCTCCGGCTCTGAGACGGGCTCCGGGGCGGGCGGGGACGGGCGGGGAGCGGCCTGCGGCGCGAAGACGGGCTTCGGCTCAGGGACAGACGCCGGGACCGGCTCTGGCACACGCGGCCCCATCGGAGCAGGCGCTCCCTCTCCTGCGCGCTTCGGCGTGGTCCGTTCCGGCTCGGGGCACGGGGAAACCGGTCGGTCCGGCTCCCGCACCGGGGCCGGGCGCTCTTTTTCCGGCAGCGGCTCCACCCAGCGGAACGGGGACTTGGTCCGCTCGGAGGTGGGGGGCGGTCCAGCCGGATCCGGCTGGACCCCCGGCGACAGGCCGGGGATAGGCTTGAACCGAGCGGCGGGCATGAACCTGGTGCCAGACAGCTCTTTCGCCCCGTCGTGGAGCGGCAGACTGGTCTGGCTCCCCGTCACCGAGTCCTCCTTCTTGGGCTTGGACATCACCGCCTGGGGCCGGGCATGGCCCGCGTCCAATGCGCCGCGCACCGCGCCGTACACGGTGGAGAACACCTGCTGCTCCCGCTGGAACTTCACCTCGGTCTTGGTGGGGTGGACGTTCACGTCCACCTCGTTGGGCTTCACGGTGAGCTGGATGACGCAGCCGGGGAACCGCCCCACCATCTTCTGGTTCTTGTACGCCTCCTCCACCGCCGCCATCATGAGGCGGCTCTTCACATACCGTCCGTTGACGAAAAAGTGCTGATACCCCCGGCTCCCCCGGCAGCAGGCGGGCAGGGAGGCGAAGCCCTCCACGCTCATCCCCTCGCCCGAGCCCATCACCGGCAGGAAGCCCAGGGCGATGTCCCGCCCCATGACGGCGTAAACGGCGCTCTTGAGCTGTCCGTCCCCCGGGGTGAGCAGCTCCTGCTTCCCGTCCCGGATGAACCTGACGGAGATCTCCGGGTGGGACAGGGCGATCCGCTGGACCACCGAGAACACCGCCGCCCCCTCGGCGGCGTCTTTTTTCATGAACTTCAGCCGGGCGGGGGTGTTGAAGAACAGCTCCCGCACGGTCATGGCCGAGCCCTTGGGACACCCCGCCTCCTCCTGGCCCGTCACCTCTCCGGCGACCACGGTGAGGGCGGTCCCGAGCTCCTCGTCCTCCGTACGGGTGAGCATCTCCACCTTGGCTACGGCGGAGATCGCCGCCAGCGCCTCCCCCCGGAACCCCAGAGTGCCGATGGCCTCCAGGTCGTGTTCCGTGGAGATCTTGGACGTGGCGTGGCGCAGGAACGCGGTGGCCGCCTGACCTGCGGCGATGCCACAGCCGTCGTCCGTGACCCGGATCAGGGTCATCCCCCCGTGGACGATCTCCACGGTGACGGCCCCCGCCCCGGCGTCCACGGCGTTCTCCATCAGCTCCTTCACCACGCTGGCGGGCCGCTCCACCACCTCGCCGGCGGCGATCAGGTCTGCCACATGAGGGTCCAATCGTTGGATCGTCGGCATGGCCTACACCTCGAGCAATATGGTCACAGGGCCGTCGTTCTGGGAAAACACCTGCATGTCGGCTCCGAACTCGCCGTGCTCCACCCGGAAGCCCCGCTCCCGGCACTGCTCCATGAACCGCTCATAAAGGGGAGCGGCCAGATCTGGCTTGGCCGCATGGGAGAATCCCGGCCGGCGGGAGGAGGTGTCGGCATACAGGGTGAACTGGCTCACCACCAACAACGCGCCTCCTACCGCGGCCAGATCCAGGTTCATCTTGCCTCCCGCGTCCTCGAAGATGCGAAGGCCGCATACCTTGTCCGCCATCTTGTCCGCCGCGGCCTGGCCATCCTCCGGGCCCACCCCCAGCAGCACCAGCAGGCCATGGCCGATGGCCCCGTTGACCTGTCCCTCTATCTCTACCCGGGCGTCTTTCACCCGTGTCACCACCGCCCGCATGGCGAGCCCTCCTTTTCTCATCTCGAGCGCCTTGCGCTCCCGCTGTCCTTCGGAGCGGAGACGCCTTCCGTTTTCCCCATTATACACCGGGAAAGCGTCCCTGTCATTCTTTATTTTCCCGAACGCTCACTTTCCCACGCAGAACCGCTGGAAGATCCTGGCCGTCACGTCCTCCCGCACGGTGCGCCCCGTCAGCTCTCCCAGGGCGGACATGGCCTGCTCCACGTCGGCCACCACCGCGTCGGGGGAGAAGCCCGCCGCCAGCGCCTGCGCGCCCCGTTCCACTGCCTGGCGCGCCCGCTGCGCCGCCTCGGCCTGCCTGGCGTTGGTGAGCATCGTCCCGGCCTGCGCCTCTCCCGCGTCCTGGGGGAACAGTGCCGCCACCGTGCGCTCCAGCTCCTCCAGCCCCTCCCCGGTCTTGGCGGAGAGGGAGACCACAGCGGCGGGGGCGCGGCCCGCCCGGTCCGCGCTCCACGACGCGCCGGGCCCCATCAGATCCCGTTTGCTCACCACCCAGATCCAGGGCTTCCCGGACGCGGCGGCCATGCCCAGCGCCTCCTCGTCCTCCCGGGACGGCGTCTCGGAGCCGTCCGTCACCGCCAGGATCAGCTCCGCCCGCTCGATCGCGGCCCGGGACCGCTCCACCCCCAGCCGCTCCGCTTCGTCGTCCGTCTCCCGCAGGCCCGCCGTGTCGATGAACCGCAGCAGCACGCCGCCGAAGCTCGAACGCTCCTCCACCGTGTCCCGGGTGGTGCCGGGGACCGGCGTGACGATGGCCCGCTCGTAGCCCAGCAGGGCGTTGAACAGGGTGGATTTCCCCGCGTTCGGCCTGCCCACGATGGCGCAGGGCGCGCCCTCGTCCAGCAGCCTCCCCCGGCGGTAGGTGGCCGCCAGCGCGTCCAGCTCCGCCGCCGCCCGGCCCAGCCCCTGGGCCAGCTCCCGCGCCTCGAACGGCTCGATGTCCTCGTCCGGATAGTCCAACACGGCGTGGAAATGGGCGCACAGGTCGGCCAGCTCCTGATAGATCCCCTCCACCGCCCGCTCCAGCGCGCCGCCCAGCCGCCCCACCGCATGACGCACGGCGGCGGGGCTCTCGGCGTGGATCAGATCGGCCACCGCCTCGGCGCGGGTGAGGTCCAGCCTTCCATTGAGGAAGGCCCGGCGGGTGAACTCTCCGGCCTGAGCCTGCCGGGCCCCCGCGTGGAAGAGCGCCTCCAGCGCCAGCGTCAGCACAGCGGGGGAGCCGTGGCACTGCAGCTCCGCCGTATCCTCTCCGGTATAGCTGTGGGGAGCACGGGAGACGGTGGCCAGGCAGTGGTCGATGGGCACGCCCTCCCGGTCGTGGAGCACGCCGTATATCAGCGTGCGGTCGGGGCGTTCCCCCATGGGCCCGCCGCGGAACGGGACGAACACCCGGTCCACCACGCCCATGGCCTCCGGCCCGGACAGGCGCAGGATGCCGATGGCGGAGGGCGCGGGGCAGGTAGCGATGGCTGCGATGGTATCGGGCATAGCGGATCACCTCGGGACCGTTTTGTGATATCTTAACACGATCCGGCAGATCTTTCAACGCGAGGTTGCGTCGGCGGGCCGATCCGTGGTATACTATAGGCGAATCTACTGTTTTGGAGGTGCCTCGATGGCGCGACTCGACATGCTCTCTTACAAGCTCCAGGACCTGCAATTCTTCAACAAGCTGGAGGCCCCCGGCCAGATCCAGCTCGAGAACAATTTCTCCTTCTCCGTGAACTACAGCCAGGACCACACCCGCTGTATGGCCAAGCTGTATCAGTGTGTGAAGGACAAGACGGACGGCCCCGACCACCGCTTCTTCGTCTCTGTGGAGCTGGTGGGCATGTTCGAGATCTCCGGGCAGCTCACGGACGAGGACAAGCGGGACTTCCACGTCATGTGCTACCAGCAGCTCTTCCCCTATGGGGAGGTGCTGGTCAAGCAGGTGTGCGCCGCCGGAGGGATGCCCGATTTCGTGCTGCTGCGCCAGCGGATGACCCGGGACAACGTGATGGTCGCCCGCCCCGACGGCCCCACGCCGGCCCAGGAGGACGTCCCGTGAGCCCCTCCCGATAAGCTCGAGAGCCCCCCGCCGACGGCGGGGAGCTCTCGCTGGACTAGCTCTTCTCTTCGAACACCGCGCCGCAGGAGCGGCAGTGCACGGTGATGCGCCCCTTGCCCCGCGGCACGCGCATGTGCTGGCCGCAGTTGGGGCATTTGAAATAACGGTGCTCCCGGTCCTGGGTCCTGGCGCGGAAGGTGTTCCACCGGCGGGCGACGGGCCGCACGAATTGGAGGAAGCGGGCGTTCTCCGCCCGGCGGCGGGCCACGTCCCGGGAGAGGGCGCGGTACAGGCTCACGACCACCAGGATCAGCACCAGCACCTCGAACACCAGCATCCTGGTGAACAGAAAGACCACATAGAGGACCATATACAGCGCCGTCAAGAGCAGATTCAACTGGTCTCCTCCATAGCGCCCGGCCATAAAGCCGGCCATGAAACGGCGGATCATAGGCGCACACCTCCTGCTGGGGATCGGGTCCTCGGGTTTTTAGGGTACGATCATAAATATAACGCGCCGATATGGCCGCGTCAATGGGGCAAGCGTAAACAAAATGTGAATTTGTGGCGGCCGGCCGCGGGGGAAGGGCCCTCGGAGGACCGCCGGGAACATCGGGAGGGATGGGCATGGCCCGAATCGATAAAGAGAACTATTATCTGGACATCGCAGGCACCGTTCTGGAGCGCTCCACCTGTATGCGCAGGCACTATGGGGCCATCATCGTGCAAAACGATGAGATCGTCTCCTCCGGCTACAACGGAGCGCCCCGGGGGCGGCGGAACTGCGCGGACCTGGCCTATTGCGCCAGGGAGGCCATGAACATCCCCTCCGGGCAGCGCTACGAGCTGTGCCGCTCCGTCCACGCCGAGGCCAACGCCATCATCTCCGCCCCCCGGCGGGAGGTGCTGGGGGCCACGCTGTACATGGTGTGCAAGGACCCTGCCTCCGGCGACCTGATCCCCGGCTCCACCTCCTGTTCCATGTGCCGCCGCCTCATCATCAACGCGGGCATCGCCAAGGTGGTCATACGGGACAGCGCCGAGCGATACCGCGTGGTGGACGTGCAGAAGGAGTGGATCGACGAGGACGACTCCATCCCGCCGCACCTCCGGCCGGAGGACCGACGCGGATGAAACGGCTGGCCGCTGTGTGCCTGGCGCTCCTGCTGCTGTCCGGCTGCGCCCAGGCCCAGCCGGAACAGAGCGTGTTCTTCGCCATGGACACCATGATGTCCGTCCGGCTGTACCAGGGCGGGGACGCGGCCCTGCTGGACGAGGCCCAGCGCTTCGTAGAGGACCTGGAGGCCCTCGTGTCCGTCACCGACCCGGACAGCGAGATATATGCGCTCAACGAGACCGGCGCGGCGGAGCTGTCCCCGGAGGCGGCGGAGCTGCTGGCCGGCGCACTGGAGCTGTGCCAGCGCACCGGCGGCGCGCTGGACATATCCATCTATCCGGTGCTGCGCGCCTGGGGCTTCACTACCGGCGCGTACACGGTCCCCGGGGAGGACGTGCTGGCCGGGCTGCTCCCCTTGGTGGATCATGCCCGGATCGATCTGGACGGGACCATGGCCACACTGCCCCAGGGCATGGAGATCGACCTGGGCAGCGTGGCGAAGGGCTATACCGGGGACGCGCTGTGCGCTCTGCTGGAGCAGCGCGGCGTCGGCTCCGCCCTATTGGACCTGGGCGGGAACATCCAGGCCGTTGGGACCAAGCCGGACGGCTCCCCCTGGCGCGTCGCGATCCGCGATCCGGCAGGGGAGGGGGAGCTCGGCGTCATCACGGTCTCCGGCCAGGCGGTGGTCACCTCCGGCGGGTACGAACGGTACTTCGAGCGGGACGGCGTGCGCTATTGGCACATCCTGGCCCCGGCGACCGGCGCACCTGCCCGGAGCGGGCTCTCGTCCGTCACCGTCGTGGGGGACAGCGGCCTGCTGTGCGACGGCCTGTCCACCGCCCTGTTCGTGATGGGGCTGGAGGACGCGCTGGACCACTGGCGGGAGCACCGGGACTTCGAGGCGGTGTTCGTCTCCGAGGACGGCAGCGTCACCGTCACCGCCGGGCTGGAGGGACGTTTCACCCTGGCCGAGCCGGACCGTATGCTCACCATCGCCCGCCCCTGAGCCCCTTTGGGCCAGGGGCCGCTTGCGCATGTTGCACAGAAAATTTATGGAATATGCGCGGGACTTCCATATTTCCACTTGACAGGAAAGCTTCCTGCCATTAGAATGGATAAGGATAATTTTGAAGAGCCGCCGTGCTTTTCCACCGTTTTGAGCGTTTACATCGCCCATGAGGGCGTGTCCATATAGTCTATCGAGCGTTCATAGATTCTATTGACTCTCAAATAGTGTAGGTGCGCCCTGATGAGGGGGCGGTTTTTCGGTTATCGCGGTGCGTCTCCCACGCATCGCGTCTTATTTTGCTTATTTTTTCACAAAACAGAAAACAGGAGGTGTGGTACCCAACATGCAAGTGCCAGTCTATGTCACAGTGATCGTCGCCGTAGCGGTGGGCCTGATCTGCCTGATCGCCGGCGTCGTGCTGGGCTATCAGCGGCGGAAGGCCGCCGCCGAACGGGAAATCGGCTCCGCCGAGGAAGAGGCCCGCCGCATCATCAACGACGCGATCAAGAGCGCCGAGAACAAGAAGCGGGAAGCCACAGTGGAGGCCAAGGAGGAGATCCTCAAGGCCCGCAGCGAGTTCGACAAAGAGGTCAAGGACCGCCGCAACGAGATCCAGCGCCAGGAGAACCGGCTCAACTCCAAGGAAGAGAACCTGGACCGCAAGTTGGAGAACCTGGAGCGCAAGGAAGAGAACGTGTCCGCCCGCATCGCCCAGCTCGAGCATGAGAAGCGTGAACTGGACGGATTGAAGGATAGCCAGCTCGAGCTGCTCGAGCGCATCTCCGGCCTGACCGTGGAGGAAGCCAGGCGCTACCTCATCGACCAGTTGGAGGACGACGTCACCCACGAGCAGGCCCTGAAGCTCAAGGAGATCCAGGCCCGCTTCAAGGAGGAGGCGGAGACCTACGCCCGGGAGCAGATCGCCCTGGCCATCCAGCGCTGCGCCGCCGACCACGTGGCGGAGGCCACCGTGTCCGTGGTGCCCCTGCCCAACGACGAGATGAAGGGCCGCATCATCGGCCGGGAGGGCCGCAACATCCGCACGCTGGAGACCATGACCGGCGTGGACCTCATCATCGACGACACCCCCGAGGCCATCACTGTGTCCTGCTTCGACCCGGTGCGCCGGGAGATCGCCCGGCTGGCCTTGGAAAAGCTCATCCTGGACGGGCGCATCCACCCCACCCGCATCGAGGAGATGGTGGAGAAGGCCAAGCGCGAGGTGGACGCCACCATCCGCGCCGAGGGCGAGCGCGCCGTGTTCGAGACCAACGTCCACGGCCTCAACCCGGAACTGGTGAAGCTGCTGGGCCGCCAGCACTACCGCACCAGCTATGGGCAGAACGTGCTCAACCACTCCATCGAGGTGTCCCAGCTCGCCGGCCTGCTGGCTGCCGAGATCGGCGTGAACGTGGCCGAGGCCAAACGGGCCGGCCTGCTCCACGACCTGGGCAAGTCCATCGACCACGAGGTGGAGGGCTCCCATGTGCAGATCGGCGTCGAGCTGGCCCGGAAGTACCGGGAGAGCGAGAACGTGATCCACGCCATCGAGGCCCATCATGGGGACGTGGAGGCACGCACCATCGTGGCCTGTCTGGTGCAGGCCGCCGACGCCATCTCCGCCGCCCGGCCCGGCGCACGCAAGGAGAACGTGGAGTTCTACATCAAGCGGCTGGAGAAGCTGGAGGAGCTCACCTCCTCTTTCCCGGGCGTGGACAAGGCCTATGCCATCCAGGCGGGCCGGGAAGTGCGCATCATGGTCGATCCCGAGGAGGTGCCCGAGGACCGCATGGTGCTGCTGGCCCGGGAGATCGCCATGAAGATCCAGGAGGAACTGGAGTACCCCGGCCAGATCAAGGTGAACCTGATCCGGGAGACCAAGGCCATCGAGTATGCAAAATGAACGAGCGCGCCGCTGTGGGGCTCCACGGCGGCGCGTTTTCCCGTTGCGTTTTTCTTAGGGTTGTGATACGATATCCCAACACTACCAAAAGGAATGGTGACCATGATCACATTCACGTCCCCCCAGTTCGAAGACCGTCAGTGGGCCCAGCCTCTGCTGGACGCCGAGGGCAGCCTCGCCTGCGAGTACAGCTTCGCCAACATCTATCTGTGGAGCCGGGCCTGGCCCCAGAAGATCGCCCGCCATGGCGACCGTCTGCTGGTGTGCATCCAGGGGTCCCTCGGCCCGAGCTGTCTGTACCCCGCCGGGAGCGGCCCGTTGGCCCCGGCGGTGGACGCCCTGGCCGCGGACGCCGCCTCTCAGGGCCGTTCCCTCACCCTAGTATGCGTGACGCAGGAGCAGCGAGCCGCCTTGGAGGCGGCATGTCCCGGCCGCTTCACCTTCGAAGAGGATCGGAACGGCTTCGATTACCTCTATGAGATCGACCGCCTGGCCGACCTGCCCGGCAAGAAGCTCCACGCCAAGCGCAACCACATCCGGCGCTTCGACGAGCAGTTCCCCGATTGGCTGGCCGAGGACATCACCCCCGCCAACGTCCCCGAATGCGTGGAGCTGGAACGCCAGTGGACCGCCATCCGGCAAGAGGAGGAGGGGGGAGAGGAGACGGTCTCCGAGGAGACCGTGGCCGTCATCGAGGCGCTCTACCACATGGACAAGCTGGGGCTGGAGGGCCTGCTCATCCGGGCCGACGGCAGTCCGGTGGCCTTCTCCCTGGGCGGGCTCATCACGCCGGAGTGCTTCGACGTGAACTTCGAGAAATCCTTCGGCGACATCCAGGGGGCCTATCCCGCCATCAACCGGGAGATGGCCCGGCTCGTCCGGGAGCGCCACCCCCAGGTGAAGTGGCTCAACCGCGAGGACGATCTGGGCTTGGAGGGCCTGCGCCGGGCAAAGCTGTCCTATCAGCCGGACGTCCTGGTGGCCAAGTACACCGCCCGAGCCGTCTGATCGGCCCGCCGTATCCACTCAAATTTGCATAAAAATGTATCTTTATTCGTCCGACGTCCGTCAAAACGATGAAATGAGCAAAATGCAAGGGGAGATCCGCGTCATCCCCTTGCATTCTTTTTGCATAACGTTTATAATCCAATCACCGGCCGAAAGGCTGGTCCTTTCAGGAGCGCCCTGCCGGCCTCCTGTGCGCAACTATTCTAGGAGATGAATGAAAATGAAAGCGATGAAGAGACTCACCGCCCTGCTGTTGGCAGCGGTCATGGCGTTCGCCCTGGCTGCCTGCTCCGATCAGGGCAATCAGCCCAGCAGCACACCTTCCCAGACCCCCACCAGCAGCGCCCCGTCCCAGGGACCCGACGACACACAGCCCAGCCAGGCCGGCGCTGAGTTCACCACCATCGAGCCGGGCAAGCTGCTGATGGTCACCAACGCCGCCTTCCCTCCCTATGAGATGACCGACGACAGCGGCAACGTGATCGGCATCGACCCTGAGATCGCCCAGGCCATCGCCGACAAGCTGGGCCTGGAGCTGGTCATCGACGATATCGACTTCGACGCCGCCCTGATCTCCGTGCAGGAGAACCGCCACGACGTGATGCTGGCCGGCCTGTCCTACCGGGAGGACCGCGACTTGGTACTGGACTTCACCGACAAGTACGCCACCGGCATCCAGGTCATCATCGTCAACGAGGGGGACGACACCATCGCCGGCACCAATGACGAGCTGCAGCTGGTGGACGCCGACGGCAACGTGCTGGAGGACATCCAGATCGGCGTGCAGCGCGGCACCACCGGCGAGGAGTATTGCCAGAGTGCCCACGGCACGGAACACGTCACCTCTCTGGACAACGGCTCCCTGGCGGTCCAGGCCCTGATCAACGGCCAGGTGGACTGCGTGGTCATCGACAACGGCCCCGCGCAGGAGTATGTGGCAGCCAACCCCGGCCTCACCATCCTGAAAGCCAAGTATGTGGAAGAGGACTACTGCGCCGCTGTCGACGAGGGCAACACCGCCCTGCTCGACGCCATCAACAACGCCCTGAACGAGCTGATCGCCGACGGCACCGTGCAGAGGATCATCGACAAGTATATCACCGCGGACTGATCCGTAAGGAAGCGGCGCAGAGGAGCGGTAGCACCGCTCCTCTGCGCCATATGAGAAAGAGGGGAGAAGGATGGATCTGGCCTATCACTACGAGCTGTGGCGCAGTATGATGTCGTCCGGCGACCTGGACTGGTGGCAGGTGTTCTTCGTGCGCTTCTATCAGGCGTTCCTGGAGAACGGCCGCTGGCAGCAGTACCTTCGGGGGGTGGGCACCACCCTGTACGTCACCGCCATGGCCCTGTGCCTGGGCGTGGTCCTGGGCGTGCTGGTGGCGGTGATCCGCACCGCCCACGATCAGCAGCGGCCCGGACGGCGCAATTTTCTGCTGGGCCTGGCCGACCTCGTGTGCCGGGTGTATGTGACCATCATCCGCGGCACCCCCATGATGGTGCAGATCCTCATCATGGGCATGGTCATCTTCTCCAGCAGCCGGAACTTCACCATGGTGGGCGCACTCACCCTGGGCATCAACTCGGGGGCCTATGTGGCGGAGATCATCCGGGGCGGGCTGATGTCCCTGGACCCCGGGCAGATGGAGGCGGGCCGTTCCCTGGGCCTGAACTACATACAGACCATGCGCTTCATCGTCATCCCCCAGGCGTTCAAGGCCATCCTCCCCTCCCTGGGCAACGAGTTCATCGTCCTGCTCAAAGACACGTCCATGATCTCCGTCATCGGCGGGCAGGAGCTGATCAAAGCCGCCCGGGACGTCATCAACCGCACCTACGACGCCATGTTCCCACTCATCGGCAGCGCCGTGATCTATCTCATCCTGGTGCTGATCTTCACCTGGCTCCAGGGCAGGCTGGAAAGGAGGCTGCGGCAAAGTGATCGACGTTAAAGACCTCACCAAGTCCTTCGGCAAGCACTTGGTGCTCAACGGCATCTCCGAGCACATCCATCCTGGGGAAAAGGTGGTGGTCATCGGCCCGTCCGGGTCCGGCAAGTCCACTTTCCTGCGCTGCCTCAACTTGTTGGAGGAGCCTACCTCCGGCACCATCACCTTCCAGGGCCAGGAGATCACCGATCCCAAGGCGGACATCAACGCCATCCGCCGGCAGATGGGCATGGTGTTCCAGCATTTCAACCTCTTCCCCAACATGACCATCCGGAAGAACATCACCCTGGCCCCCGTGCAGACCAAGCTGATGAGCCAGGCCGAGGCGGACGAGGCCGCTTCGGCGCTGCTGCGCCGGGTGGGGCTGGAGGAGAAGGCGGACGCCTACCCCGCGCAGCTATCCGGCGGGCAGAAGCAGCGCATCGCCATCGTCCGGGCCCTGGCCATGAAGCCCAAGCTGATGCTCTTCGATGAGCCCACCTCCGCCCTGGACCCTGAGATGGTGGGCGAGGTGCTGGAGGTCATGAAGGAGCTGGCCCAGGAGGGCATGACCATGGTCGTGGTCACCCACGAGATGGGCTTCGCCCGGGAGGTGGGCACCCGTGTGCTGTTCATGGACGCAGGCAAGATCCTGGAGCAGGACGAACCCCAGGCTTTCTTCGCCCACCCCAAGGAGCAGCGCACCATCGAATTCTTGTCCAAGGTGCTCTGAGCACGTGCCAAGACCGCCCGGTCGTCCCGGGCGGTTTTTGTGCGATCTGCCATGTTGCATTCTCCCCCAGCTTCTGGTATCATAGACCGAACGCGAAAAGGAGGGGACGATATGCGCGAGTCGATGTTTGCCGGGAAGCTTTCTCTGCGGGCATACCGTTCCTATTTTTCCTGACCGGGCAGTCGCCGTTGGGCGGTTGCCTCTTTTTTTGCGCAAACAAAGGAAAAGGAGAGAGATCATGAACGATCAAGGACCTATCCGCGACGCACGCGCCCTGGGCGTGCCAAAGATGCTCGTCCTGGGCCTGCAGCACATGTTCGCCATGTTCGGCGCCACCGTGCTGGTGCCCATCCTGGTCAACAACGTGTACGGCCTTCCCCTGAGCATCCAGACCACACTGTTCTTCGCCGGCCTCGGCACACTGTTCTTCCACGTCTGCACCCGGCTGAAGGTGCCCGCCTTCCTGGGTTCCTCCTTCGCTTTCCTGGGCGGCTTCGAGGCCATGTCCAAGCTGGACGCCGGGAAGTATGCCGGGATGGACGCCGCAGAGAAGCTCCAGTACGCCTGCGGCGGCATCGTAGCGGCGGGGCTCCTGTATGTGGTCCTGGCCGGCGTCATCAAGGCGGTGGGCGTGAAGAAGGTCATGCGCTTCCTGCCCCCGGTGGTCACCGGACCCATCATCATCCTCATCGGCCTGAACCTGGCCCCTTCGGCGGTGAACAACGCCAAGACCTGCTGGTGGCTGGCCCTGGTGGCCATGGCCATCATCATCGCCGCCAACATCTGGGGCAAGGGCATGATCAAGATCGTCCCCATCCTGCTGGGCGTGGTGGGCTCCTATCTGGTGGCCGTGGCCGCCAACGCCCTGGGCGCCACCGCGCTGGACTTCTCCGGCGCTGAGCCCGTGGCCGTGCCCCTGATGGACTTCAGCTCTGTGGCCTCCGCTAAGATCGTGGGCCTCCAGCCCTTCCTCACCAACTTCGGCGGCTCCATCGCCAAGTTCGACATCACCTCCATCCTGGTCATGGCCCCCATCGCCATCGCCGCTATGATGGAGCACATCGGCGACATGTCCGCCATCTCCGCCACCGTGGAGGAGAACTTCATCCAGGATCCCGGCCTCCACCGCACCCTCATCGGAGACGGCGTCGCCACGTCTCTCTCCGCCCTCTTCGGCGGCCCTGCCAACACCACCTACGGCGAGAACACCGGCGTGTTGGTGCTCTCCCGGGTGTACGACCCCCGGGTCATCCGGCTGGCCGCGCTCTATGCCCTGATCCTGTCCTTCAGCCCCATGTTCGCCGCTGTGGTCAACTCCATGCCTGCCGCGATCGTGGGCGGCGTCAGCTTCATCCTGTACGGCATGATCTCCGCCATCGGTGTACGTAACGTGGTGGAGAACCGGGTGGACTTCACCAACTCCCGCAATCTCATCATCGCCGCTATCATCCTGGTGTGCGGCCTGGGCTTCACCGGCGGGCTGACCTTCGAGGTCTTGGGCACCTCGATCACCCTCACCTCGCTGGCCATCGCCGCCATCGCAGGCATCGCCCTCAACGCTATCCTCCCCGGCAAGGATTACGAGTTCGGCTCCGACGTCACCGAGGGCCGTTCCGCCGACTTCGGCCGGTATTGACCGCCTTGTCCGGAACACGCCATGATCGTCCGTCCCGGGAGATGCTCAGAGCGGTGCCGGACCTGCTGCCTGCGGACGCTTTCCCGATAGGATCGCAGCAAGCCATTTCGTAATAAAAGGGCAAGGTATACCAGACGGTATACCTTGCCCTTTGCTTTTTCATGAGAGGCACTCTATCCCATCATCGCAGGGATGCTGTGTCCAAGGGCCGCGGGACCGGATGCTCCCGCACCACGATGTCCGGACCGGTCCATGGCTGCGACTCGGTGGGTTCCGGATCCGGCCATGTCTGTGTCTGGCTGGGCTCCGGGTCCGGCCATGTCTGCGTCTGGCTGGGTTCCGGGTCGGGCCATGTCTGCGTCTGGTTGGGATCCGGATCGGGCCATGTCTGCGTCTGGCTGGGATCCGGATCGGGCCATGTCTGCGTCTGGTCGGGATCCGGGTCCGGCCACGTCTGCTCCGGCTCAGGATAGGGCACGAAGCACAGGTTCATATCCACGTCGGAGCTGATGCCCGCCACCTTCCCCTTGGAGGAGTACTGCCACATCTGGAAATCATAAATGAAACCCGGGACGTCGGCATATTCCGCGTACCATCCGTCGAATTGGGTGAGCTCGCTCAGGTCCATCTTCACATAGCCGCAGTAGTCGTTGAAATAGAACATGGGGGTATAGCCCGCTTCCTCCACTCTCTGACAGAACGCGGCCACGCATTGGGTGATCACCTTGGCGTCCACGCCGTAGGCCCGGGAGTCCTTGCCCCCCAGATACTCCCAGTCGCATACCACCGGATAGGTGACGTATTCCCGGTACGGCTCCACCATGGCCAGGAACATGTCCGCCTCCTCCAGCGCCTCCTCCACGGTGATGGCGTTGGAGAAGAAATACGCCCCTACGTCCAGCCCGGCGGCGATGGCCCCCTGCATGTTCCGGTGGAAGTAGGAATCCTCGAACAGCAGGCCCGAACCGTAGGTGCGGTTGCCCGCTCGGATGATGGCGAAATCGATGCCGTCCCCGGCCACCGCCTGCCAGTCGATGTCCTGCTTGTGGCCGGACACATCGATGCCCCGGGCGTAGTAGCCGCCGGAGTAGGTCATCCTGCCCGACTCGTCTTTGCGGAACTGTTCCGGAGAGAACGAGACGGGAGGCACCCCTTCCAGCGTGTCCAGCCAGTAGTTGTTGAACCGGAACATCCCTTGTGTGACGTCGATGTTCATCATCCGCCACACGATGGTGGCGATCTCCTCCCGGTCGATGGGCCGGTCGGGGTAGAACCAGCGCATCCCGTCGGCCTCCACGGTGCCCTCCATGATCCCCTTCTCGAACAGCTCCACCACGTAGCCGTCTTCACAGTCCACGTAGGGGCTCTCGCCGGAGATGTCGGTGAGGTCCAGCGCCCGGGCGGCCATCCGGGCCACGCTCAGCCGGGTGGGCACATCGTCCAGTGCGCCCTCGCTGAACGCGTATACCAGCCGGTTGTCCAGCGCGGGCTGTATGTAGCAGTGTGCCCAATGCTGGTCCGGCTCCCGTTCCGGCTCCTCGACGCCCACGGCCAACAGGATGAGCTTGAAGGACTCTCCCCAGGTGACCGGATCCGTCCCGCGGAAGGTCCCGTCCGGGTCGCCCGCCACCACGCCCTGATCGTAGAGGTCCAGGACATAGGGATAGGCCCAATGGTCCTCCCGCAGATCGGCGAACGGGGAGCCCCGTTCCTGGGCGGCCATGGCGATGGGGCTGGCTGTGACCGCCAGAAGGACGGCCAGTAGAAGGACAGCAGTGCGTTTTTTCATGTGGTCTCCTTTTCACAGGTCCGGAAGTGGATAGTCTTTCGCCTCTATTTTACATGATCCGACAGGAGCTGACAAGTCCCCGAGAACAAATTTTACAGTTTTGAAATATGCGCCTTCCCGCCGTTCAGGCCAAGGGGGCGGGGAGCGCCGGCAACGCACAGATCGTCCATCCACGCTCAAAATATCTCCCACCCTCTTGTGTCTGACGGGGCATCGATGATATAATATCGACATATGCGGCCTCTCGGAGGACGCACCCGCCGCATAAGGCGGGATCATTTCCAGAAGGGGGCCCGCTTTTTATGGACACCAAATATGACGTGATGATCCTGGGCACCGGAGAGGCCGGTATCTACGCCGCCTACGAGCTGGCTTTGGAATGCCCCGCCGCCCGGGTGCTGGTGATCGACCGGGGGGCGGACATCTACCGCCGCCACTGCCCCATCGTCGCGGGCAAGGCCCGTTCCTGCGTGCAGTGCCGGGTGTGCGGCACCATGTGCGGCTTCGGCGGCGCGGGGGCCTTCTCCGACGGGAAGTTCAACTTCACCACCGCTTTCGGCGGCTGGCTCACCGACTTCTTGGACCAGCGGGAGGTGATGGAGCTCATCGACCATGTGGACGAGCTGAACGTCAAGCACGGCGCCACCACCGAGGTCTATTCCACCTCCACTCCCCAGGCTCGCGCCCTGGAACGGGAGGCGCTCAAGTACGACCTCCATCTCCTCCAGGCCAAGTGCAAGCATTTGGGGACCGAGAACAACCTCAAGATCCTCACCAGCATCTACGAGGCGATCCGGGACCACCATACCTTTTTGTTCGACACCACCGTCACCTCCATCGAGGCGAAGGACGGCGTATACACCCTGGTCACTGAGGACGGCAGGCGGTATACCGCCCCGTACCTCATCGCGGGCCCCGGCCGCTCCGGCGCGGAGTGGTTCGCCAACCAGTGCAAGGCCCTGGGGCTGGAGCTGCTGAACAACCAGGTGGACATCGGTGTGCGGGTGGAACTGCCCGCCACAGTGTTCGAGCACATCACCGACGTGGTGTACGAGTCCAAGCTCATCTACCGCACCAAGCAGTACGGCGACTCGGTGCGCACCTTCTGCATGAACCCCTACGGCCACGTGGTGGCGGAGAACGTGGAGGGCATCAACACCGTGAACGGCCACTCCTACTCGGACCCGGCCCTGCGCAGCGAGAACACCAACTTCGCCCTGCTGGTGTCCAACCGCTTCACCTCCCCCTTCAACGAGCCCTACCGCTACGGCAAGCACATCGCCTCCCTGTCCAACATGCTGGCCGGGGGCGTGCTGGTCCAGCGCTTCGGCGACCTGGTGGGGGGCCGGCGGACCAACAGCCACCGTATGAGCCAGTCCTTCGTTTCCCCCACCCTCACCGCCGCCGTGCCGGGGGACCTGTCCCTGGCCCTGCCGAAGCGCCAGCTCGACGACATCATCGAGATGATCTACGCCCTGGACAAGCTGGCCCCGGGCACCGCCAACTACGATACCCTGCTCTACGGCGCGGAGGTGAAGTTCTACTCCTCCCGCATCCGCCTCTCCTCCGAGCTGGAGACCGCCCTGCCCGGCTTCTTCGCCGTCGGCGACGGCGCGGGCGTGACCAGGGGCCTGGCCCAAGCGGGCGCGTCGGGCGTGAAAGCGGCGCGGGTCGTATCCGCGCGGCTGTCCCGATAGCCCTCCACAGGCCCGCCGCCGGGCTTTCGGTCATTTTATTTGTCCAGTTTTTCACCCTCAAAAAGTGACGCGTCCACCCGATCCTTTTCGGGGCCGAACGACGCATATCCCCACCGTTCCACAGTTTTCAACAGGTTGCACATAGTTTTCCACAGTCCCTTTTCCCCAGGTTGGAGCACTACCGGCCGCTGTCAAGCATGACTTGTCCGGCTGATCCTACAAATTTTCACTGGAGGGCCTTCCCTTGAAACGAACCACACCTGTCGTCCCCGCCGAGGACATCCGCCGGCAGATGGGATACTGCGATGAATTGCGCGCGCTGAACGCCCGCCGGCCCGTCCCCCCCTTGGCCTGGGTGGACACCTACGGCTGCCAGCAGAACGAGGCCGACTCCGAGCTGCTGCGGGGGATGCTGTGCGAGATGGGCTATCAGATCTCCGACACGGAGCAGGGGGCGGACGTCATCGTCATCAACACCTGCGCCATCCGGGAACACGCGGAGCAGCGGGTGTTCGGCAACGTGGGCGCGCTGGTCCACGGCAAGCGGCGCCACCCGGACCAGATCGTCTGCCTGTGCGGCTGCATGGCCCAGGAGCCCCACGTGGCCGACCGGCTGCGCCAGTCCTACCGCCATGTGGACCTGGTGTTCGGGCCCCAGGCCCTGTGGCGTTTCCCGGAACTCCTGCGCCGGGTCTACCTGCGCCGGGGCCGGGTGTTCGAGACGGAGCCCTCCGACGGCGCGATCGCCGAGGGCCTGCCCGTGCGCAGGTCCGGCAAGCTGAAAGCCTGGGTGTCCATCATGTACGGCTGCAACAACTTCTGTTCCTACTGCATCGTGCCCTACGTCCGGGGCCGGGAGCGCAGCCGGGAGCCGGAGATCGTCCTGTCCGAGATCCGGGCGCTGGTGGAGCAGGGCTATAAGGACATCACCCTGCTGGGCCAGAACGTGAACTCCTACGGCAAGGATCTGGAGGGGGAGATGGACTTTCCCGCCCTCCTGGAGCGCGCCGATGCCATCCCCGGCGATTTCCTCCTGCGCTTCATGACCAGCCACCCCAAGGACGCCACGGAAAAGCTGTTCGACGTGATGGCCCGGTGCCAGAAGGTGGCCCCCTGCCTCCACCTGCCTTTCCAGTCGGGGAACACCCGGGTGCTCGCCGCCATGAACCGCCGCTACACCCGGGAGGGCTATCTGGAAAAGGTCCACGCCCTGCGCCAGCGCATCCCCGACATCGTGCTAACCAGCGACGTGATCGTGGGCTTCCCAGGGGAGACCACCCAGGAATTCGAGGACACCCTGTCCCTCATCGAAGCCGTCCGGTTCGACGCTCTGTTCACCTTCATCTACTCCCCTCGGAAGGGCACCCCGGCGGCAGAGCTGCCCGACCCCATGCCGAAGCAGGAGAAGTCCGCCAACTTCGAGCGCATGGTGGCGGTGCAGGACCGCATCTCGCTGGAGAAGCACCGCGCCTACATCGGCAGCGTACAGCGCTGCCTCATCGACGGCACGGCGCAAGGCCCCGACGGCGGCCTCACCGCCCGGACCCCGGGCAACCGGCTGGTCCACCTCAGCGGCGCCCCCGCCCTGATCGGTCAGTTCGCGCCCGTGCGCATCACCGGCTGCTCCACCTGGGCCCTGTCCGGCGAGCTGGCCCGGTAACAGACAGGAGCCGCCATGACAAGACGCGACACCATCATCAAATGGACCGCATACCTCGTCGTCCTGTGGCTGACGGCGGTGGTCAACTACTATGTCCTGGGCCCCCTCCCCATGGCCCTGCCCCTGCTGCTGCCCATCCTGGCGGTGGCGGGGGGGACGCTGGAGGGCGCGCCCTTCGGCGCCGTCTACGGCGGGGTCGCCGGGGCGGTGATGTCCGGCCTGGGCCATCTCAGCCCCGGCTGCATCGTCGTCCTGTCCGCCATGGGCTGGTTCGCCGGGCTCGCCACCCAATACGTCCTGCGCCGGGACGTGTGGGGCCATCTCATCTGCTCCGTCATCGCCATCCTGGCGTGGGAGCTGTGGGCGGTCGGCAGCCGCCTGCTGGCCCACACGGCCCCGCTGGAGGTGCTGCTCCGGGTGGCCGTGCCGGAGCTGCTCTGGACCCTGGCCTTCATCCTGCCGGTCTACTGGCTGGGCCGGGCCTGCTGCGTCAACTACGGGAGGATCTACCATGAATAACCCCTTCGACCCCATGCACATCCAGGAGGAGAAAGCGGAACGGGAGTCCCGCCGCCTCAAGCTGCGCACGAACCTGCTCATCGCCCTGTTCTGCGCGGTGCTGGGCGGCTTCTTCGCCGTGCTCTATCAGGTGCAGGTGGTGGACGGCGCCAATTACCTGGTGGACTCCGCCATCC
Organism: uncultured bacterium; assembly: GCA_947643715.1. Taxonomy (GTDB): domain Bacteria; phylum Bacillota; class Clostridia; order Oscillospirales; family Oscillospiraceae; genus Enterenecus. Next base: position 27,022 of record CANRXB010000006.1, on the reverse strand, counting down.
GCATCGCTCAGACCGAGCAGGTGGACAGCGTCCGCGGAGAGATCCTGGACCGCTACGGCCGGATCCTGGTGACGAACGTGGTCAGCTACGACGTGGAACTGGACACCACCGCCATGGAGGATCGGCGCAACGACATCCTGGGCCGTCTGCTGGACATCTGCCTGGACGAAGGGGTGAGCTGGTCCGATTCCCTGCCCATCTCCAAGACCGCCCCCTGGACCTATACCACCGACACCCCACTCTCCTATCAGGCCGAGGACGAGGAAGGTGAGATGCACACTTACAGCACCCTGCTGGGCCGCCTCGCCAAGGAATATAAATGGGTGCAGGACTCGGAGCCCTCCGCCTCCGACCTGCTGCTGGCCATGTGTACGACCTTCGATCTGGTGGAGGAGGGGGAGGTCCCCTCCCTGCGGGACCGGGAGCTGGCCGGGGTACTGTACGAGCTCTATCTGCGTAACACCGGCCTCAACAACAACACCTACGTGTTCGCCCAGGGGGTGGACATCACCTTCATCTCCAAGGTGAAGGAGAACGCCCTGTCCGGCGTGCGCATCGAGACGGACACCGCCCGGCGGTACGAGACCAACTATGCCGCCCATGTGCTGGGCTGGACGGGCGCCATCACCAAGGCCAGCACGGAGCATTACAAAGAGCTGGGCTATCCCATGGACGCCACCGTGGGCCGGGACGGGGTGGAGCTGGCCTTCGAGGAACGCCTCCACGGCGCCAGCGGCACCCGGCGCATCGTGAAGGACGAAAACAACAACATCACCAGCCAGGAGTGGCGGGTGGCTCCCAAGCCGGGGGACAACGCGGTGCTCACCCTGGACATCGCCCTCCAGGCCACCACGGAGGACCTGTTGGCCCAATACGCCGCCCGGCAGGAAGAGCCCAAGCCCATGGCCGCGGCGGTGGTGGACATGACGGGCGGCGTGCTGGCCCTGGCCTCCTATCCCACCTACGAGCTGTCCTCCTTCTGGGACAATTACTCGGAGCTGGTCAACGACACGACGAACAGGCCCCTTTACAACCGGGCCACCCAGGGCCTGTATTCCCCCGGCTCCACCTTCAAGATGCTCACCGCCGTCGCCGCCCTGTCCTCCGGCACCATCACCGCCCGAGAGACGGTGGAGTGTACCGGCCGGTATCGGTTCTATCCCGACGTCCACCCCGCCTGCTGGATCAACCCGGGGCGGCACGGCAAAGAGAACGTGACCCGCGCCATCACCGACTCCTGCAACATCTTCTTCTACGACGTGGGACGGCGCACCACCATCGCCGTCCTGCGGGAGTACGCCGCCAAGTTCGGCCTGGGGGAATACACCGGCATCGAGATCACCGAGGAGAAGGGCTGGATGGCCGGCCCGGAGACCTCGGAGCATTTCGGCCAGCCCTGGTTCGACGGGAACACCATGTACGCCTCCATCGGCCAGGAAAACAACCAGTTCACCCCGCTCCAGATCGCCAACTATGTGGCCACCCTGGTGAACGGAGGCCACCATTACCAGTGCCATCTCCTAAAGGAGTTCAAGTCCAGCGATTACAGTCAGGTGACCGAGGTCTATGAGCCGGTCCTGCTGGACTCCATCGACATCGAAGAGAGCAACCTGGACGCGGTGCTCCGGGGCATGTACGACCTGTCCAAGACCGCCACCATGGCCCGGCATTTCTCCTCCCTCCCGGTGGAGGTGGGCTGTAAGACCGGCACGGCCGAGGTCGCGGCCAAGGCTGCGGCCACCAACGCCGTGTTCGTCTGCTTCGCTCCCTATGACGATCCTCAGGTGGCCCTGTGCCTGGTGGCGGAGGGGGGGGACGCCGGCGGCAGCCTGGCCGAGCTGGCCGCAGGCATCCTGGCCCAATACTTCTCCACCGACAGCTCCCTGCGCACCGTCACCGGCGAGAACGCCCTGCTGAGATGAACCAAAAAAGGACGCTGCATGGGACCATATCCCATGCAGCGCCTTTTTTCGCCGTTATCATAAACCACTTTCGTCGGATCGTACAGTACGAAAAACGTCGAGATCCTACCGGGGCCTTGCGCGCCTCTCCCCGCAGACCCCAGTCATATCAAGGCTTCCACAACTTCAACAGGAACTTCCACAGCCTTGTGCAACTACGTGAGAGAGGTTTTTCCTCGACGCCCGGTTTACATAAGACCAAAAAGCGGGACTTTTTCCGTGGATCCCACGACTCTCCAAGATCTGGAAGATCGGTCCGGCCTCAGCCCTTCGACCAGCCCTCTGCCACACGGGCGATGTTCTCGGCGCACAGCCCGAACTCCTCCAGCAGCGCCGCCGCCGGGCCGGAGTGGCCGAACACGTCGTCGATGCCGATGCGCTTCACCGGAGTGGGGAGCTTCTCGCTGAGCAGGGAGCACACCGCCTCGCCCAGCCCGCCGATGACGGAATGCTCTTCACAGGTGACGATCCTCCCGCATTCCCGGGCGGCCTTGAGCACCAGCTCCTCATCCAGCGGCTTGATGGTGGCCATATCGATGACCCTGGCGGAGATGCCGCGCTGCTCCAGCAGCTTCCCGGCCTCCACCGCCTCCGCCACCAGAAGTCCGTTGGCGATGATGGCCACATCCGTGCCCTCCCGCATCACCTCGCCCTTGCCGATGGTGAACACGAACTCGTCCTCGTCGTGGAACACGGGCACCGGGGAGCGGCCGAAGCGCATATATACCGGCCCTTCGTGCTCATAAGCCGCCTTCACCATGGCCCGGGCCTCCACCTCGTCGGCGGGGGACATGACCACCATGCCGGGGATGGAGCGCATGAGGGCGTAATCCTCCAGACACTGGTGGGAGGCCCCGTCCTCCCCCACGGAGATGCCCCCGTGGGACGCGCCGATCTTCACGTTGAGCTGGGTGTAGCCGATGGAGTTGCGCACCTGCTCATAGGCCCGCCCGGCGGCGAACATGGCGAAGGAGGAGGCAAACGCCACCATCCCCATGGCTGCGGCCCCGGCGGCGGCGGCCATCATGTTCCCCTCCGCGATGCCGCAGTTGAAGTGGCGGTCCGGGAACGCTTTGCCGAACACCCCGGTCTGGGTGGAGCCCGCCAGGTCGGCGTCGAAGACCACGATGTCGTCATGGAGCTCGCCCAGCTCCTTCAGCGCGGCCCCGTATCCCTGCCGGGTCGCGATCTTTTTCACAGATGCCATCTCACATGCCCTCCAGTCTCACCAATTCGGCGTTGAGCTCCTTCAGCGCGATCTCGCACTGTTCGTCGTTCGGTGCCTTCCCGTGCCAGTCCGCCTGATCCTCCATGAAGCTGACCCCTTTGCCCTTGGTGGTCCTCATCACGATGGCGAAGGGACGGCCCTTCACCGCCCTGGCCTGGGCGAAGGCATCCGCCAGTTGGTCGAAGTCGTGGCCGTTCACCGTGACCGCCTCCCAGCCGAAGGCCCGCAGCTTGTCCTCGATGGGATAAGGGCTCATGACCTTCTCCACCGGCCCGTCGATCTGGAGGCCGTTGTTGTCGATGATGGCGCACAGGCCGTCCAGCCCATAGTGGTGGGCGAACATCATGGCCTCCCACACCTGGCCCTCCTGGATCTCCCCGTCCCCCAGCAAGGTGTAGACGCGGATGGGGTCGTGGCGCTGCTTGGCCACCAGCGCCATGCCGCACGCGGCGGAGATGCCCTGGCCCAAAGACCCGGTGGACATGTCCACCCCGGGGACGCTGCGCATGTCGGGGTGGCCCTGGAGATAGCTGCCGATGTGCCGCAGGGTCTTGAGATCCTCCCAGGGGAAGAAGCCCCGCAGCGCCATGGCCGCGTACATCCCCGGGGCGCAGTGGCCCTTGGAGAGCACGAACCGGTCCCGATCCCATTTCTTGGGATCCTTGGGATCCACGTTCAGCTCTTTGAAGTAAAGGTACGTGAACAGTTCGGCGGCGGACAAGCTCCCGCCGGGATGGCCCGCTTTGGCCGCGTGGGTGGATTCGATGATGCCGATCCGCACCTTGCAGGCAGTCACCATCAGTTCCTTTTTCTCTTTGTCGGTCATGCGATCCCTTCTTTCTTTAATGCCTCTCCCGGCCAGCTCGTAGCTGAAAGGGAAGGAAAAGCGATATCCTGTATGGCTGCGGTATCCCTCTCCCGCCCGCAGCACGCAGGAAGGGAACCCCGGCTGGTTGGGGGAATCGGGGAAGGACTGGCTCTCCAGGCAGAAGCCGCAGCGCTTGCCGTACACCGCGCCGCCCTTCCCTTTGGGACAGCCGTCCAGATGATCGCCGGTGTAGAACTGCACCCCGGGCATGTCGGTGCTCATGCTCATGGCGATCCCGGTGTCGGGAGACCAGGCCCAGGCCGCCTGCCTGCCCGCTCCCTTTTCCGCCCAGCCGTCGATGGCCCAGTTGTGGTCGTAGCCCCCGGCCATGCGGACCTGATGGAACGGGTCGTCGATGTGCGCCCCGATCCTCTGGGCCTTGCGCAGATCCATCGGGGCGCCGTCCACCGGGTCGATCGCCCCGGTGGGGATGAGGCCGGGGCCCACCGGCGTATACCGGGAGGCATCGAGCTCGATATATTGCCCCTCCACGCTGCCGCTGGCATGGCCGGACAGGTTGAAATAGATGTGGCTGGTGGGGTTGAACACGGTGTCCTTGTCGCATTTGGCGCTGTAGTCGATATCCAGCCTCCCTCTCTCATCTATGTGCGCACCGCTCAGTGTGTAGGTCACCCGGACCTCCAGCGTGCCGGGATAGCCCTCCTCTCCGTCGGGGCTCACCAGAGAGAGCGTCACATAGTCCTGCCCCAGACCTTCCACCGTCCACACCCGCTTGTCGAAGCCCACGTTCCCGCCGTGGAGGGAACTGGGCCCGTCGTTCGCGGCAAGGCTGTGCTCCACACCGCCCAGGGTGAACCTGGCCCTGGCGATGCGGTTGGCATACCGCCCCACCAGAGCGCCCATATACTTGTCCTGGGCGATATAGTCCTCCAGCGTGTCGAACCCCAGCACCACGTCCAACGGCTCTTCGCGCAGGCGCGGGAGCTTCAGGGACCGCACCGCGCCGCCGTAGGTGATGATCTGGCAGGTCGCGCTCCTGCTCCGCAAGGTGATCTCCTCCACCGGCGTCCCGTCGGGCATATGGCCAAAGATCCGTCTGTTTTCCTCCATAAGCTTTCTCCTCTGCTCTGCCGGGATGTCCGGCCTGTGATACGTAGGTCTTTAGTTTATCACATATGGCGGCCGAAAACAACTGCGGACCTCTTTTTTCTCTCTTCTGTGTCGATTTTTGGACACTGGATAAAAATCGTCCTCCAGGTGTTGGCTTTCCTTTGATCTTTTGATATAATATCGTGCATGATCGATCGGCGGACCCTGCGCCGCGGAAAGGAGGATGGGACGTTTGCGTGGTTCCCTCCCAAAATTGAAGGAAAAGCTGCTGGAGGCGCTGAAAGCGGTGCTCCCCATCGTGGGCATCGTGGTGGCGCTGTGCTTCAGCGTGGCTCCCATCTCTCCCAGCATCCTGCTGTGCTTCCTGCTGGGGGCGGCCATGATCGTGGTGGGCGTGATGTCCTTCACCCTGGGCGCGGAGGCCAGCATGACCCCCATGGGGGAGCGGGTGGGCACCGCCGTCACCCGCAGCCGCAGCCTGCCCGTCATCGTCATCATGGGCTTTTTGCTGGGCTTCCTCATCACCATCTCGGAGCCCGACCTCCAGGTGCTGGCGGGGCAGGTGCCCGCCGTGCCGAACATGACCCTGATCCTGTCAGTGGCGGCGGGGGTGGGGGCCTTCCTGGTCCTGGCGCTGCTGCGGATGCTGTTCGGCGTCCCGCTGCCCCCTATGCTGGTGTTCTCCTACGCGGTGGTGTTCGCCCTGGCCCTGTTCGTTCCCCGGGACTTCCTGGCCGTGGCTTTCGACTCCGGCGGCGTCACCACCGGGCCCATGACCGTCCCGTTCATCATGGCCCTGGGCGTGGGCATCTCCGCCATCCGTAACGACCGCCGGGCCGCCGACGACAGCTTCGGCCTGGTGGCCCTGTGCTCGGTCGGCCCCATCCTGGCGGTGCTCGTGCTGGGCATGATCTTCCGTCCCGCAGACGGGGCCTACACCGTCCCCGTCCTGCCGGAGATCGCCGACTCCGTAGAGCTGTGGGCGCTGTTCCGCTCCGGCCTGCCCACGTACATGAGGGAGATCGCGGTCTCCCTGCTGCCCATCGTGATCCTGTTCGGCCTGTTCCAGCTCGCCGTCCTCAAGCTCTCGCCCCGGACGCTGAAAAAGATCGGCGTGGGCCTGGTCTATACCTACATCGGCCTGGTGCTCTTCCTCACGGGGGCCAACGTGGGCTTCATGCCCGCCGGCAACTATCTGGGCCAGGTGATGGCCGGGCTGGACTGCCCCTGGGCCATCGTCCCGGTGGGCATGGTCATCGGCTATTTCATCGTGAAGGCGGAGCCCGCCGTCTACGTGCTCCAGCGGCAGGTGGAGGAGATCACCGACGGGGCCATCTCCAGCGCCGCGATGGGCGCCGCTCTGTCCCTGGGCGTGGCCGTGTCCATCGGCTTGGCCATGGTGCGGGTGCTCACGGGGGTGTCCATCCTGTGGTTCCTCGTCCCGGGCTATGCCGCCGCCATCGTCCTGTCCTTTTTCGTGCCGCGCATCTTCACCGCCATCGCCTTCGACTCCGGCGGCGTGGCCTCCGGCCCTATGACCGCCACCTTCCTGCTCCCCTTCGCCCAAGGGGCCTGCGTGGCCGTGGGGGGGGACATCGTCACCGACGCCTTCGGCGTGGTGGCCATGGTGGCCATGACCCCGCTGATCGCCATCCAGGTCCTGGGCATGGTCTATCAGGCCCGGCAGCGCGCCGCGGTCAAGGCCGAACCCGCACCGGGAGCGCGGCCCTTCGACCTGCTGGACGACGACGCCATCATCGAACTGTAAAGGAGCGGATCCGGCTTGAACGAACTCTATCTCATGGCCGCCATCGCGCCCAGGAACTGTGCCCGGCAGTTCCTGGACCTGTTCGCACGCCACAACGCCGGCGTCACCTTGAGCACCTTGGGCGCGGGCACGGCCGGGAACGAGCTTTTGGACTATTTTGGCCTGGAAAAGACGGAAAAAGCGGTCATCTTCTCCGTGGTAACCCGATCCACCTGGCGTTCGGTGAAGTCCGCCATGCAGCGGGAGCTGAAGATCGACGTGCCCGGCACGGGCATCGCCTTCATCGTCCCGATGAGCAGCATCGGCGGGAAGAAGCCGCTGCAGTTCCTCACAGACGGCCAGGATCATGAGACAGGGGAGGAGAGCGTCTTGAAAAACACCAAATACGAGCTGCTGGTGGTCATCGCCAACCAGGGCTACACCGAGCTGATCATGGATGCCGCACGGGAAGAGCAGGCCGGCGGCGGCACCGTCCTGCACGCCAAGGGCACCGGCATGGAGAAGGCGGAAAAGTTCCTGGGGGTCACCCTGGTGAACGAAAAAGAGATGGTGCTCATCGTGGTCAAGACCGCCACCAAGAACCGCATCATGCGCGCCATCATGGACAAGGCCGGGCTGAACAGCGACGCCAAGTCCATCGTGTTCTCCCTGCCCGTCACCGGCACCGCCGGGATGCGCCTGCTGGAGCTGGCGGGGGACGATACGGACGAATGAGCGCTATGGACGTCCCCGCTGTCCTGCGCGTGAACGGGAAGGAGTACGCCGTGCTGCGCCTGCTGGGGAAGGGGAAGGGCGGCTACACCTGGCTGGCTGAACGGGACGGGGCCCGATACGCCCTCAAGCAGATCCACCACGAGCCCTGTGACTATTACCAGTTCGGTGACAAGCTTGCCGCCGAGCTGCGGGACCATCAGCGTCTGTCCGCCCTTCGCGTCCCCATCCCCGCCCTGCTGGACGTGGACCGGGCGGCGGAGCGGCTGCTCAAGGAGCTGATCCCTGGCGAGACCATCTACCAGCTCGTCCTGCGGGACGCTCTGGAGCCGTGGCATCTGGAGCAGGTCCGTTCGCTGTCCGGGGCGCTGCGGGCCCAGGGCCTGAACCTCGACTGGTTCCCCACCAACTTCATGTGCCGGGACGGCACGCTGTATTATGTGGACTACGAATGCAACGGCTATATGGACCAGTGGAGCTTCGAGGAGTGGGGCGTGCGTTACTGGTCCCGCACGCCGGACTTCGACGCCTATGCCAAAGAGCATGGAGACCTGTGAGGGACAGATATATGGAACGAAAGAAGTATGCAGTACTGATCTACCCCGGCTTTTCTCTCCAGGAGGTCACCTGCCTGACCTCCTGCTTGGCTGTCTGGTTCGGAGAACCGATCGACACGATCGCCAGCGAGGATCGGCCGTATATCAGTGAGGACGGTTTTTCCGTCTCCCCGATCAAAACGCTGGACGAGGCGGAACCCTCCGATTATGCCTGCATCATCCTCCCCGGCACGGTGGATCCCCTGCCCGCCCTTTTCGACGAGAAGCTCATCGGCTTTTTGCGCCGGGGGAGGGGCTCGGACACCCTGTTCGCCGCCATCTCCAGCGCTCCGGCCCTGCTGTCCAAGGCGGGCCTGCTGGACGGTAAGGACTTCACCGCCGGGTTCTTCATGCAGTTCGCCGACGCCTTCCCCTTCATCGACACGGCCCATTTCGTCCACCGGCCCGTGGTGGAGAGCGGCAACACGATCACCGCCATCGGGATGTTCTTCCGGGAGTTCGCCCAATGCGTGCTGGAACGGCTGGGCTATGACGTGGGAGACCATTTTATGGATCCCTCCGGGCAGGAGCACACCCCGGAGGACCTGACCTTCCATTGGTCCGAAGAGGACTATCAGGAGTTTTTGGAAGAGCTGAAAGAATACACGGACAAGGACTGATCCCATGAAACAGGAAAAAAGCTGCGGAGCCGTGATGTTCCGCGAGACAGACGCTCAGCGCCATTATCTCGTCCTGCACAGCGTCAAGGGCCACACCACGCTGTGCAAAGGCCATGTGGAGGCAGGGGAGACCGAGCGGCAGACCGCCGTGCGCGAGATCATGGAGGAGACCGCCCTGACGGTGGACTTCCTCGACGGTTTCCGGGAGGTCATCACCTATTCTCCCTATGCCGGATACACCAAGGACGTGGTGTTCTTCCTGGCCCGTGTGTCCGGCGGCACGCTGACCTGCCAGCCCGAGGAGGTGGCGGACGCCGCTTTCCTGCCCTTCGAGCGGGCGTTGGCCGCGCTGACCCACGGCTCCGACCGGGAGGTCCTCCAAAAAGCGGACGCTTTCCTGGCCGGACGCTGACCCATGCCCACTCCACTGTATGACAGCCTCCAGGCGCTGGCGGCACGAGGCCCCCTGCGCCTGGACATGCCCGGACACCAGGGAAAGCCCTTGCCCGGTGGGCCCCTCTGGCCCTCCGGCATCGACTTCACGGAGAACGGCGCCACCGGCGACCTGTTCGGGGAAGAGGCGGACGCGATCCAGGCGGCGGAACGCCTGTGGGCCGACCGCTTCGGCTTCGACGCCTGCCTGTTCCTCACCGGCGGCTCCACCCAGGGGATCCACGCAGGGCTGGCGATGCTGACCGGGGCAGGGGGGCGCGCCGTCGTGGATCGGGGCAGCCACCGTTCCGTCCACCACGCCCTGGCCCTGCTAGATCTGGCCCCCCACTTCCTCCTGCGTCCCTGGCTGGCCGAGGACGGGGTGGCCGGGCCCATCCTGCCCGAGACGGTGGACGATGCCCTTCGCCGCCACCCAGGGTGCAGCACTGTCTGTATCACATCGCCGACTTATTACGGTGTGTTGTCTGATATCCCCGCCATCGCCCAGGTGTGCCATGCCCACGGGGCAAGGCTGATGGTGGACGGCGCCCATGGCGCCCACCTGCCGTTCCTGGGCTATACCGGCTTCCAAGCGGCGGACGTGGTGGTCATGTCCGCCCACAAGACCCTCCCCGCCCCCGGCCAGACCGCCCTGCTGCTGGCCAACGGCGTAGGGCTGGCCGAACTCCAGCGGTGGGGGGCCGTCTATGGTACCTCGTCCCCTTCTTATGTGCTCATGGCCGCTCTGGACGCGGTGCGGGACCATATGGAAGGGGAGGGGACCGCCCGCTATCAGGAGACCGCCCGCCTCACCCAAGCCCTGCGCCGGCGGTGGCCCTCCCTTCGGGAACGGGACGGCCTCGCTCTGGACCCTGCCCGCCTCACCCTGTCCAGCCCCGACGGCTTCGCTCTGGGGGAGGCGCTTCGCCGCCGGGACATCTACACGGAGCTCTCCGACCGGGGCCATGTGGTGTCCATCCTCACCTGCGCCACCGGCGCGGCGGAGGTGGGACGCTTGGAGCGTGCGCTGGCCGAAACGGGCCTCACCGGCCCTTGCGCCTTTTGCCCGCCTCCGCCGGAGCCGCCTCAAGCGGTCCTCACCCCACGGCAGGCTCTGTTCGCCCCCCGTGCCCGGGCGCTCCTGGCGGACAGCCTGGGCCGCATCGCCGCCTGCCAGATCGCTCCTTACCCCCCCGGCGTGCCGGTGATCGCGCCGGGAGAGACGATTGAAAAAAAACATCTGGCCTATTTGCGGGAAATAGGATATAATAAAAGACACTGCGACATCATCCAGCCCAGAGAGGAGTGGAACCATGAAGCTCATCATCGCTATCATCAATTATGACGACGCGGGGGCGGTGGTCCAGAACCTGTCCAAAAGCGGCTTTTCCTCTACCCGGCTGGCCACCACCGGCGGCTTCCTGCTGGCAGGCAACGTCACGCTGCTGGTGGGCGTGGAGGAGGAGCGGCTCCAGGCCGCCATCGACATCATCCACAGATATTCCCACAGCCGCAGGGAGATGGTGCCTGCCCTCACCGAGATGAGCTACGGCTTCATGCCCGTCATGCCTGTGGAGGTCACCGTAGGCGGCGCCACCCTGTTCGTGGTGGACGTGGAGCGGTTCGAGCGGCTATGATGGAGCTCCCACATCCCCTGTCCCACGCTTACCTCATCACCGGGGGGAGCGCAGACAGCCGCACCGCCCTGGCCGGCCGCCTGACGGCGGCTTATCTGTGCCAGGAGGACCGCCCTCCTTGTGGGAGGTGCAGGGCCTGCCGGAAAGCGGCGGCAGGCATCCACCCGGACGTGTCCCGCACCGCTCCCGCACCGGACAAGCGGGAGATCGCGGTGGATCAGATCCGCGCTCTTCGGGCGGACGCATACGTGCGCCCCAACGAGGGCAGCAGGAAGGTGTATGTCATCGACCCGGCGGACGCCATGAACCCCGCCGCCCAGAACGCTCTGCTCAAGGTGCTGGAGGAGGGGCCGGCTTACGCCGCTTTCCTTCTGCTGGCGGACCAACCCGGCCGGCTGCTGGACACCGTGCGCTCCCGGTGCGAGCCTCTCGCCCTTCCGCCGGAGGAGACGCCCCCCGACCCGGAGACGGTGGAGCGCACCTCGGCCCTGGCGGGGCTGCTGCTGGCCGGGGAGGAGCTGCCGCTGGTCCGGGCCCTGGTGGAGCTGGAGCTCACCAAGCCCAAGAGCGCACAGCTCACCGCGCTGCTGGCGGAGGTAGAGCGGCAGGTCTCCGGCCGCCTGGCCCAAGCCCCCCGGCAGGGCGCGAAGGTGCTGCGCGCGCTCAAGGCCGTCAGAGAGAACGCGGTGTTCAATCCCGGGGCGGGCCATACCTTGGGCCTGCTGGCCGTCATGTGCGCGGAGCCGTCATAGCGGCCCGGACGGTCAGGCCCGGCGGCCGGCGCCCCGCCGCCATATTCAAACTGATACGGAGGATATCCCCATGACGGAGATCATCAGCGTCCGGTTCCGACCGGGCGGCAAACAATATTATTTCGATCCCGCCGGACTCACTGTAGCCGAGGGCCAACACGTCATCGTGGAGACGGGCAAAGGGCTGGAATACGGCGCCTGCGTCAGACACAATTCCATGGTGGAGGACGAGTCGGTGGTCCAGCCCCTGCGCCCGGTGGTGCGGCTGGCCACGGAAAAGGACGAACGCCAGGTCCGGGAGAACCGGGGCAAAGAGAAGGACGCCCTGCGGACCTGCCAGCAGCTCGTGGAACGCCACGGGCTGGACATGAAACTGGTCCAGGTGGAATACAGCTTCGACGGCAGCAAGATCATCTTTTTCTTCACCTCCGACGGCCGGGTGGATTTCCGCGCCCTGGTGAAAGACCTCGCGAGCATCTTTCGGGCCCGCATCGAGCTGCGGCAGATCGGCGTGCGGGACGAGGCCCGTATGCTGGGCGGCTTCGGCATCTGCGGCAAGCCCTTCTGCTGTGCCCAGTTCCTGGACGAGTTCCAGCCTGTGTCCATCAAGATGGCCAAGACCCAGAACCTGTCTTTGAACCCCACCAAGATCTCCGGCACCTGCGGGCGGCTGATGTGCTGCCTGAAATATGAGCAGGAAGCCTATGAGGACGCGGTGAAGCGTTGTCCCAAGCAGGAATCCTTCGTAGAGTGCCCAGATGGAGCGGGCACGGTGTCCTCCGTCAACCTTTTGAAGGAGCAGGTGAAGGTCCGCCTGGAGGATTCCACGGAGCAGCCCAAGTGCTATCTCACCGACGAGATCCGTGTGGTGCGCAGCGGCAAGGGCAGGCGGCCCGAAGGATATACGGCTCCGCCCAAGGCGGAGCTGGAGCAGCTCCGCACCCAGGAGGGGGAGCGGGTCCGGAACGGCCGCACCCAGGAGGGCCCCGCCGATCTGAACGCCATGCTGGAGCGCTATCTGGGGGAGAGCAGCCAGGAAAAGCAGCATGACGGGCACAAGCAGGGGAGCCGGCGCAGCCGCGGCGGCCCAGGCAAACCTGCACAGAACCAGCACCGGCAGGACAAAACGCCCGCCAAGCCCCGCCAGCAGTCCGCTCCCCAGCGTCAGGCCCAACCCAGGCCCCAAAGGGACGTCCAGCCGCAGCCCAAACCCCAGAGGGATCCCCAGTCCCAGCCCAGGCACGCCCAGGCCGCACCCACCGACGATGCCAAGACCAACCAAAAGCGTCGCTACCGCCCCCATCACCGCCGCAAGCCGGGCGGCGGGCAGTCCTCTCAGCCCCCGCAGTCTTGACCGGGATGCCGCAGACTTTTTTCCAAGTCTGCGGCGTTTTTTTATATAGGCTGGACCTTCACGGCGGGCAGGCGCCGCAGTGGCCCAGCCGTTTTTCATGAGATGTGAAAAAGCTCTTGACAACAGATGACTATCGTAGTAGTATTCTTCTTGGATACTATTGCAATAGTCATTCTGCGTCCCCTCATAGGGTGCGAGGAGGTCATGGCCATGGAAAAGTTGTTCGACTCAGAACTGAAAGTGATGGAGCCCCTGTGGGAGTACGGTCCTCAGACCGCGGGGGAGCTGGCCAAACGGCTGGCCCAGTCCTGGGGCTGGAACCGCAACACCACATACACCGTCATCAAAAAGCTTATCAGCAAAAAGGCGGTGGCCCGGTCCGACCCCGGTTTCCTGTGTTCCGCGCTGATCTCCCGAGAGGAGGTCCGGCGGCAGGAGACGGACAGCCTCATCAGCCGGCTCTTCAGCGGTTCCAAGACCCAGTTCCTCTCCGCGTTCCTCAGCGAGAACGGCTTGACCCCGGCAGAAGTCCAACAGCTCCGGGCACTGATCGAAGATCAGGAGTGAGGTGTCGCGATGGCCCACTTACTGCAAAACGCCGTTGCAGGCTCTGGCCTGATCTTGGCCGTGGTCGTGCTGCGCCGGGTCCTGAAGGCCCGCCTGCTGCCCGAGGTGCGGCTTGGCCTATGGGCGGTATGCCTGTTCCGGCTGCTCACACCTGTGGCCCCCAAGAGCGCGCTGTCCCTGTACGGACTGGCCCGGTCCCTGGCCCCGAAAGGCCAGCCGGCGCCCACGCCGCTCCCCCCGGCATCCCCCCTCCCACCCCCCTCCGCCTACGTCACGGTTCCCGGACCTGCGCCTGTGGAGCCCGGCTCCCCTTGGGACGCGGCTCTTATAGCCGTGTGGCTGGCGGTGGCCGGTGTGCTCACGGTGCGGTACGTCCTTTCCTGGACCCGTACCAAGCAGGCGGTGGCCTGTGCCATCCCTCTGGATCGGGAGGACCCTCAGTATGCCATCCTGCCCAAGTGCGCCCGCCTGCGGGTGGGCCCCATGGAGGGCGCGCCGCTCACCTTCGGCGCTGTGCGGCCTACGGTGGTCTTGTCCCCCGGCCTGAGCAGCGAGGAACTGGACTATGTGCTGGTCCATGAGGGGGTCCACGCCACCCGGCGGGACAATCTGTGGCATTATGCCATGGCGCTGGTCCTGGCGGTCTTTTGGTGGGATCCGCTGGTCTGGCTCATGGCGCGCTTGCTGCGGCAGGACATCGAGCTGTCCTGTGACCGGGCGGTCCTGCGTATTTTGGGGGCGGATCGCCGGGCAGGCTACGCCAGGGCCCTCGTCTCCCTATCTGCCCAGGCAGGAGGCCCCGCCTTCTGCCACACGTTCGGCCGTAAGGCCACCGAAGAAAGGATACGATCCATCATGAGATTCAAAAAGACTTCGCTCCTGGGGATAGTCTTGTCGCTGACCTTGGTGTTGGGCGTCACCGCCGCATTCGCCAGCGATCCGATCGACAAGAACGCTCCCGCGTCCGGCCCCGACGCATCCGGCACGCCCCTCCTGGACGGGGTCCAAGACCTCCAGCCCGATCCCTCCGCTGTGGACCCGGACGACGGCTTCGACCAGCTCTATCTCGAGGACGACAACGGCCTGATCGACGTACAGGTCCGGACCTCCTCCGGATCCTATGCCCTGTGCGATGCAGAGGATCGCCCAGAGGCCGAGCCTCACTGCCACATCGACGGCATGGTGGTCCGTGCCTATCTGGAATACCCCGGCCTGCTCTGCGCAAAGCCCGACTGCGAGGAAGAAGACGTCCATGAGCACGACGGCGTGACCTACTACGGGCAAGCCGGCAACTTCACCATCCTCGACCCGGAGCTCGGCCCCGTGCCTTCCGCTCTGCCGGAGCAGGCTGCCCCGACCGCTGCGCAGCTCACCATCACTCCCGTACAGTCCAACTGCGTGGAGGAATGCACCGAGACCAGGCTGCACCAGCACGCTAACGGACGCACCGTCCTGCTGCCCACCGCCTGTCCCGTAGAGGGCTGCACCGTCCAGGGGAGCCACCACCACGGGGACACGTTCTACACCTGCAATGGACACCACAGCGGCGGCGTATGCGACAGGAGCTGCCTCGCCACCCTTCCCAGCCCCGTCAGTGGCCACCACAGCAGCCATCATTGAACAACGAAGGCCCCCGGCTCACGCCGGGGGCCTTCCATCGTTCACGGCAGGTCCAGTTCTCCGATGACCTCGCCGAGCTGTCCCGCGGACGCTTGGAGCGCCTCCCGCTCCCCGTCCGCCAGTGGGATCTCCAGGATCTGCTCCACGCCCCGCCGTCCCACGATGGAGGGGATGGACAGCGCCAAGTCCCGCAGCCCGTATTGTCCGCCCAGGACCACAGACACGGGCAGGATCGCCCGTTCGTCCTTCATGATGCACTCCGCGATCCGGGCCACTGCCATGGCGATGCCATAGTAAGTGGCTCCCTTGCGCCGGATGATCTCATAGGCGCTGTCCCGCACGTCCTCGTACAGCCGCTCTCGGGCCTTTTCGTGGTCGGACCGTCCCCGCATCTCGCAAAAGTCGTCCAAGGGGACGCCGGACACGTTGGCCCCGCTCCACACCGCCAGCTCGCTGTCCCCATGCTCGCCCACGATGACGGCGTGGATGGACCGGCTGTCCACATCCAAATGCTCCCCCAGCAGGTAGCGCAGACGGGCCGAGTCCAGCACCGTCCCCGAGCCCATCACCCGGTGGGCGGGGTAGCCGGAGATGCGGAACGCGGCGTAGGTGAGCACGTCCACCGGGTTGGATACGATGAGCAGGATCCCTTCGAAGGGCCGGGCGGTGATCTGAGGGATGATCGAGTTCAAGATGGCAACGTTCTGGCCGATGAGCTCCAGGCGGGTCTGGCCCGGCTTCTGGTTGGCCCCGGCGGTGACCACGATGAGGGCGCAGTCGGACAGGTCGTCATAGCCTCCCGCGTGGACGTCCATAGCGGCGATATAGGGCAGGCCGTGGCTCAGGTCCATGGCCTCTCCCACGGCCTTGTCCTGGTTGGCGTCGATCAGCACCAGCTCGCTGAACAGCCCACGCTGGATGAGGCTGAACGCGATGGAGGAGCCCACGAAGCCGCAGCCGATGACGGCCGCTTTTCGATGATTGAGCATAAAAAGATCCCCTTCCGTTTTGGACGTAGTTTGCCCAAAGCGGAGGGGATCATCCTTTCACCGCAGCCCATATCGCTCCAGCGCCGCGCTGAACCAGACGGGCAGGGGGGACTCCACCGTCAGGCGCTCCCCGGTGGACGGATGGGTGAAGGTGAGCTGTGCGGCGTGCAGGCACTGCCCGGCCAGCCCAGGCACAGGCTTTTTCGCGCCATACACCGTGTCCCCCAACAGGGGATGGCCCAGATATGCCATGTGGACGCGGATCTGATGGGTGCGCCCAGTCTCCAGGCGGCAGGTGAGGTGGGTGTGGCCGTCCCGCGTGTCCACCACCTGCCAGTGGGTCACCGCCTCCCGGCCGTCGGGGCACACGGCCATGCGTTTCCGGTCGGTCCTGTGCCGGCCGATGGGGGCGCGGACGGTGCCGCTGTCCTCCTTGAAGCCGCCCACCGCCACCGCGTGGTACGAACGGAACAGGGAATGATCCTGCAACTGCGCCGCCAGGGACAGGTGGGCGCGGTCGTTCTTCGCCGCGACGATCAGCCCGGAGGTGTCCCGGTCGATGCGGTGGACGATGCCGGGACGCAGCTCTCCGTTGATCCCAGATAGGCTGTCTCCACAATGATATAACAATGCGTTTACCAATGTGCCGTCCGGATGGCCCGGCGCAGGGTGGACCACCATCCCCACCGGCTTGTCCACCACGATCACGTCATCGTCCTCGTAAGCCACGTCCAAGGGGATGTCTTGGGGGACGAGATCCACAGGTTCCGGCTGGGGCGGGGAAATGAGCAGAACGTCCCCCGGCTGGAGGCGCGCGTTCTTTTTCAGGACCTTTCCGTCCAACGTGATCCGCCCCTCCTCCAGCCACCGCTGGGCGGCGGAGCGGGTGAGTCCGTCCAGGGCGGCGGCGATCGACGCGTCCGCCCGGCCCGGCTCACTGACCGTCAGGGGGAAGCTGGGCGCTGTCATCGGCCTTGCCCTCCTTTTTCTCCTCCCGGCCCACATACAGCATCACGTACAGGAACATCAGGGGCACGCCTATGGTGATGCAGCAGTCGGCCACGTTGAACACGGCGAACTCCATGAAGGTGGTCCGGAACATGTCGGTGACGAAGCCGAACGCCACCCGATCGATCAGGTTGCCCATGCCGCCCGCCACCACCAGGGCGGCGGACCACAGGCCCAGCCGGTTCTGGAAAAAGCCCCTCATGATGAGCCAGCACATCACCAGCACCACCACGGCCGAGGTGAGCGTGAGAAGCCAGGTATGCTGCCGCAGGATGGAAAAGGCCGCGCCGGTGTTCTGTACGTAGGTGAGGTCCAGGACATAGGGGATGAACGGCACGGACTCCCCCAAAGGGATATGGGCCCGGACCAGATATTTGACGATCTGGTCGATGACCACCAGAGCGGCAGTGAGGATGGCATATAGCATGATATCAGCCTTTCTGTTTCATCGGATATGCTTGATTTGTGTGACCAGGCGGTCCGCCAATTTGCGCAGGCGGCCACGCCTGTCCTCAGACAGCGTGAGCCCGCACAGTCTCCCGACCTCATCCACGACCTCGTACAGATCCCGGTCGTCCGTGTAGATCTTCCGCTGCGTGATGTCCGTCTCGAAAGCGTCCAGGCACCGGCCGATCTGGAGGGCCCCCCAAGAACCGGGACCTTCCCCTCGGGACGCCAGGCGTTTCAGCAGGGTCTCCCGGCTGGCCCATAAGATGAAGTGCTCCACCTCATGTCTTTCCGACAGCGTGCCCACCAGCTCGTCGTGATACGCCCGGCTGGTGAGGGTCATGGGGACGATGATGGTGCCGTCATAGCGGGAGGCGATATAGTCCAGCATCTCCAAGTTGAACGAACGCCACATCGGGAAGTCCTGGAAATCTTCCAGGCCCAACCCCGGCGGGAGGTTGTCCCGGATGAAAAAACCGGCGTTCTCCGGGTCGTAGACATAGGAGCGTTCCAGCCTGCGGTGGAGCTCATAGGCGGTCTGGGTCTTGCCCGCGCCGAAGGCACCGTTGAGCCAGATGATCACAAAAACGGCCCCTCCCTCACAGTTTTTTGCAAAAAATCAGCTCATATCCCTCACCGGGGGGCAGAAAGCCGCCCACGGCCTCATAACCCAGCTTTGCGTAGAAATGCTGGGCGCACTCGCTGGCCTGAGTGGAGGTCATGACCACCTTATATCCCGCCAGCTTCATTTGGGTTTCCCAGTGTTCCGCCAGCGCCCGGCCCAGGCCCTCGCCCCGGCGGACCTCCCGCACGAAGAGCAGGTTCATAAACGGGGTGTTGTCCCAGAAGAGGTTCCACCGCAGCCACCCCACCAGCGCCTCCCCTTCTTCCGCCACATACACCCGGCCCAGCCGGAGGCTGCTCTCCAGCTCCTGGGAGGCGATGTGGCGGTCCAGGCAGGAAAGGACGGGGAGGTCGCCGGGATTTGCCGTTCGTATGTTCATTGAGATCCCTCGATCCAAAAATGACTGCCGAAGCTCTCGCCCCGGCAGTCATTATATCACAGCTTTTCCTATTTGGAAAGGGCCTCGTCGATGGCCTTCGCCGCGGTCTTGCCCGCGCCCATGGCCAGGATCACCGTGGCCGCGCCGGTGACCGCGTCGCCCCCGGCGTACACGTTCTCCCGGCTGGTCAGGCCGTTCTCGTCGGCGATGATGCCGCCCCACTTCTCGGTATCCAGCCCCTGGGTGGTGGACTTGATGAGGGGGTTGGGGCTGGTGCCCAGGGCCATAATCACGCAGTCCAGCCCGATGTCGAACTGGCTGCCCTCCTTCACGATGGGGCGGCGGCGGCCCGACGCGTCCGGCTCGCCCAGCTCCATCTCCACGCAGCGGATGCCGGACACGGAGCCGTTCTTCGGGTCCCGGGGATCGTCCGGGTTGTGGTAGCCCAGGATCTCGGTGGGGTTGGTGAGGGTCTTGAAGATGATGCCCTCCTCCTTGGCGTGCTCCACCTCCTCGGCGCGGGCGGGCAGCTCGGCCTCGGAGCGGCGGTAGACGATGTACACCTCGGCGCCCAGCCGCTTGGCGCACCGGGCCGCGTCCATGGCCACGTTGCCGCCGCCCACCACGGCCACCTTCTTGCTGTGCTGGATGGGGGTGTCCGCCCCATCCTTGTACGCCTTCATCAAGTTGATGCGGGTGAGGAACTCGTTGGCGGAATAGACGCCCTTCAGGTTCTCGCCGGGGATGTCCATGAACTTGGGCAGGCCCGCGCCGGAGCCGATGAACACCGCCTCGAAGCCGAACTCCTCTTTCAGCTCGTCGATGGTGATGGCCCGTCCGATGACCATGTTCGTCTCGATCTTCACGCCCAGCTCCTTGAGCGTGTCCACTTCCTTCTGCACGATGGACTTGGGCAGACGGAACTCGGGGATGCCGTACACCAGCACGCCGCCCGCGAGATGCAGGGCCTCGAACACGGTGACCTCGTAGCCCTTCTTGGCCAGGTCGCCGGCACAGGTCAGCCCCGCCGGGCCGGAGCCGATCACCGCCACCTTGTGCCCGTTGGGGGCGGGGGGGACGGCCTTCTGGGTGGCGTTGGCGTTGTGCCAGTCGGCCACGAACCGCTCCAGCCGGCCGATGCCCACCGGCTCGGCCTTGATGCCCCGGACGCATTTCGCCTCACACTGGCTCTCCTGGGGACAGACCCGGCCGCACACGGCGGGCAGGGCGGAGTCCTGAGCGATGATCTGATAAGCCCCCTCGAAGTCGCCCTCGGCCACCTTGGCGATGAACTCGGGGATATGGATGGCCACCGGACAGCCGGACACGCAGGGACGGTGCTTGCAGTTCAGGCAGCGCTGGGCCTCGTCTATGGCCTGCTCCTTGGTATAGCCCAGCGCCACCTCGTTGAAGTTGCACGCCCGGACCTGGGGGTCCTGGTGGGGCATGGGGTTCTTGTTTGGACTCATATTGGCCATCTCATCTTACCTCCTGCTTGAACAGGTTGCAGGCCGCCTCATAGGCGTGCCGCTCGAAATCCTTGTACATGGCGCCCCGGGCCATGGCCTCGTCGAAGTCCACCTTGTGGCCGTCGAACTCCGGGCCGTCCACGCAGGCGAACTTGGTCTCGCCGCCCACGGACAGGCGGCAGCCGCCGCACATGCCGGTGCCGTCGATCATGATGGGGTTCATGCTCACCACGGTGGGGATGCCGTACTGCTTCGTCAGCTCGCACACGAACTTCATCATGATCACCGGGCCGATGGTGATGACCCGATCGTATTTGGCCCCCGCCTCGATCTGCTCTTTGAGCAGGTCCGTGACCAGGGCCTTCTTGCCATAGGAGCCGTCGTCCGTGCCGATGATGAGCTGGGTGGACGCGGCCTTGAACTCGTCCTCCAGGATCACCAGATCCTTGTTGCGGAAGCCCACGATGAGGTCCACATGACAGCCCACGTCGTGGAGCTTCTTGGCCACGGGATAGGCGATGGCGGTGCCCACGCCGCCGCCCACCACGGCCACGCGCTCCAGCCCCTCGGTCTCGGTGGCGCGGCCCAAGGGGCCCACGAAGTCCTGGAGGGAATCGCCCTCCTCCTTGTGGTTCAGCTTCTCTGTGGTGCCGCCTACCACCTGGTAGATGATGGTCACGGTGCCCGCCTGACGGTCGAAATCGGCGATGGTCAAGGGGATCCGCTCGCCCTCCTCGTCCACCCGGAGGATGATGAACTGCCCGGGCTCCGCCTTGCGGGCCACGGCAGGGGCTTCGATCTCCATGAGGGACACGGTGGGGTTCAGCACCCGTTTTTTCACGATCCGATACATAGCTTCTCCTCTTTCCTATGGATTGGACAACTGGGGAACGTTCCTATCAAAGCCGCCGGCCGGACGCCGGCCCTGGCTAAGACGCATATGGATCGGGGCGCACTGCGCCCCTGGTCATTATAGCACCCTCTTTTCCGCCCGTCAATTCGATCCCGCTGGAGATCTTTTGTCCCCGGCGAGGCCGTCGGCCTCCAGCAAGGCGGCATACCGCTCCACCGCCTGGGCCGCGACGCGCAGGGGATCGTCCGTCCGGCGCAGCTTCAGGGTGAGCGTGGGCTTGTCGCTGGGGGAGAACAGCATCCGTCCCGGGTACTGCCCGGCCAGGTCGGCGATGGGGCCCAGGTCGAAGCGCTCCAGGGTGAAGATCAGCGCGCCCCCTTTTTGGGAGATGTCCGTGATGGCGCACGCCGCGGCCTGGCCCCGGAGCAGGGCCACCGCGATGAGGCTGTTCACCTGCCGGGGCGGATCGCCGAACCGGTCGATGAGTTCGTCCGTCACGTCGTCCGCGTCCTCGGCCGTGCGCACCCGGGCGATGCGGCGGTACAGATCCATGCGCTGCTCCGGGGAGGGGACATAGCGGTCGGGGATGGAGGCGGACACCGTCAGGTCCACCGTACACTCGGGCAGACGGACGGGGACCTCTCCCTTCTCCTCCAGCACCGCTTCCTCCAACAGCTTCAGATAGAGGTCATAGCCCACGCTCATCAGGAAGCCGGACTGCTCCGGCCCCAGCAGGTTCCCCGCGCCCCGGATCTCCAGGTCCCGCATGGCGATCTTGAAGCCGGAACCGAACTCGGCGTACTCCCGGATGGCGGACAGGCGCTTCGCGGCCACCTCGGTGAGCACCTTGCCCTGGCGGTAGGTCATATAGGCATAGGCCCGCCGGTGGGACCGGCCCACCCGGCCCCGGATCTGGTGGAGCTGGGACAGGCCCATCTTGTCCGCGTCCTCGATGATCAGGGTGTTCACGTTGGCGATGTCGATGCCCGTCTCGATGATGGTGGTGCATACCAGCACGTCCACCTCGCCGTCGGACACCCGGGTCATCACGTCGGCCAGCTCCTCCTGGCTCATCTTGCCGTGGCCCACGGCGACGGCGGCGTCCTCCCCCAGCATGTCTTTGATGCGGGCGGCGGTGCGCTGGATGGTATCCACCCGGTTGTGGAGGTAGTAGACCTGCCCGCCGCGCTCCAGCTCCCGGCGCATGGCGTCGGCCAGCACCGACCAATCGTGCTCCAGGACATAGGTCTGCACCGGCTGGCGGTCGGCGGGGGGCTCCTCGATGGCGGACATGTCCCGGATGCCGCTCAGCGCCATGTTCAGCGTGCGCGGGATCGGCGTGGCGGACAGGGTGAGCACGTCCACCTGCTTGGATATCTCCTTCAGCCGCTCCTTGTGGGTGACCCCGAAGCGCTGCTCCTCGTCCACCACCAGCAGGCCCAGGTCCTTGAAGCGCACGTCCTTTTGCAGCAGGCGGTGGGTGCCGACGAGCACGTCCACCGAACCGGACTCCACCCCGGCCAGGGCCTTCTTCATCTGGGCGGGCGTGCGGAAACGGCTGACCACTTCGATGCTCACGGGGTATTTGGCGAAGCGGCTCCGGGCGGTGAGGTAGTGCTGCCGGGCCAGCACCGTGGTGGGCACCAGGATGGCGGCCTGCTTGCCGTCCAGCACGCACTTCATCACCGCCCGCAGGGCCACCTCCGTCTTGCCGTAGCCCACGTCCCCGCACAGCAGGCGGTCCATGGGCCGGGGGGCCTCCATGTCCTGCTTGATCTCCCGGATGGAACGGAGCTGGTCCTCCGTCTCATCGTAGGGGAAGTCCTCCTCGAACTCCTCCTGCCAAGGGGAATCGGCGGCGAAGGCGTGCCCCGGCTGGCGCTGCCGCTGGGCGTAGAGCTGGATGAGGCCCTTCGCCAGATCCTTGACCGCCTTGCGGGTCCGGCTCTTTGCCTTCTCCCAATCGGCGCCCCCCAGCTTGGACAGTTTCTTGGTCTCCGGGTCGTCCCCGCTGCCGATATACTTGGCGATGGAGTCCAGTTGGGTGGCGGGCAGATACAATACGTCCGCCCCGGCATAGGCCAGCTTCACATAGTCCTTTTCCACCCCGTCCACCGACATCTTCACCATGCCCACGAACCGGCCGATGCCGTGGTTCTCATGGACGATGAGGTCACCGGGGGACAGATCGGTGAAGGAGTCCACTTTCCTCCGGTCGGCGGCGTGCTTGAGGCGTTTGCCCTTCCGGCGGGGCTCGTTGCCCCCCTCGGTGAGCACAGCATAGGGACAGCCGATATAGTCGAAGCCGGCGGACAGCCCCCCCACGGCGATGGTGATGCCGCCCGGCTGGGGCAGATCGTGGAGCTGGAAGTCCACCGCCGAGCGCACCTTCCGTTCCCGGAGCATGGACTGGAGGTTGAGCGCCCGCTGTTCGCTGCCCACCAGCACCACCGCGCCCGCGTTGGCCGACTGGAACTGGCTCAGGTCCGACGCCGCAGCGTCCAGGCTGGCCCCGAAGGAGGAGAGCTGCCGTCCCTGAGCGGTGAGCACGTCCTTCGGCGGCAGGGGGACGGCGGAGGTGGTGAAGGAGTCCAGGAAGCACAGGGCGTGGTCGGCCAGCACCGCCATCAGCTCGTCCATGGTGGCAGAGAACCGGGCGTTCTTGCCCTCCAGCATCCCGTTCTCCAGCAGGGTCTTGACGTCCTCATCGAGCTGCCACAGCCAGTTCTTCCCCCGCTCCGCCACCCGGCCGGACCCGGACAGGCACACCACCGCATCGGGAGGCAGATGGTGGGCGGCGGTAGCCAGGCGGCTGTATCGTGCGGGGAGCTGGCGGTCCCCCAGGCGTTCCCACTGCCCGTCCTTCTGGATGGGGAGCAGCTCGCTCACCGGGAGGAACACCGCTTTGTCCAGACGGCCTATCCGGCGCTGGGAGGACACGTCGAACAGCCCCATGGAGTCCACGTCCCGATCCCAGAACTCCACCCGCGCAGGATCCTCCTGGCCGGGGGAGAACACGTCCAGGATGCCCCCGCGCAGGGCGAACTGGCCCACGCCCTCCACCTGCTGGCACCTGGTGTAACCCAGCGCCGCCAGCCGGTCCGCCAGCTCGTTCGGATCGTAGCTGCCGCTGGCCTCCACCGTGACGACATGAGCGGCCAGGTCCTCCGGGGGGAGGGTGCGCTGCAAAAGACCCTCCACCGTGGCGGCGATGAGCGGGGCCCGGCCCTCCGCCATGGCATGGAACGCGGCAAGGCGCTGGTGCTCCCACTGGTGGGAGGCCACCGCCCCGTCGTGGAACAGGAACTCCCGGGCGCACAGCATGGTGGCCGGGACCCCCGTGAGCGCGGTCACGTCCGCCGACAAGCGGACGCACTCGCTCTCGTCGGCGCACAGCAGGACCACCGGGCAGTGCAGCCGGTCCATCAGTCCCGCTGCGAAATGCGCCCGGTGGATCGGGGACAGGCCCGCCACCTCCACCGGAGAGCGGCCGCTCTCCAGATCGGCGGCCAGCCGGGCGAACTCCGGCACCGTTTCTAAAATGTTCAGCAGCTTCTTCATGGCTGACCTCGCATTTGAAAAATTTGGAAACCAAGAGGGCAGACGGCCCCCCACTGCGTTTGCCTGCCGCAAGGGTGCGCCCTGCGGGGCGTCACTTTCTCTCACGCGAGAGAAAGTGACCAAAGAGAGCGCTCAAGGGGGAAAATGCTCGCAAGCTCGCACTTTTTCCCCCTTGAGGATCCCCGTCTACGAGGGCCCGCGCCCGCCACGGTGCAGATCCATCCGGCTATCGCGGCTCACGCATGGGGCCCACTTCGCTGTCCGGCCCACATGGGCCTGCCTGCACGGCGGACCGGCCCCATGCCGCTCTCCTCCCCGCGCCTGCGTGCTCCCCGCATACGGCCCGGCTCCCCTCGAGTCCCTCCCTCATCGCGGCGTGTCCGTCCGCCCCAACAGGTAATCCGTCGTTACGTCAAAATGATCGGCCAACATGACCAACCCCTCTACCGTTGGAAAAGCCTTTCCTTTTTCATACGTGTAGATGGCATAACGAGAAACTCCGATCTCTTTCCCCAGTTTGTCTTGCGAAAGTCCACGTTCTTCTCGAAGCAGTTTCAACCGCTCTGCAAATTTTTCCATATAGATCCATTTACCTCTTGACAAGTAGAAGATAGTTCACTATACTTAGGTATAGAAGATGATTCACATAGGGGGGCGCATCATGATCGATATCATGGATGAGATCTATCAAATAGTGGAGGACGAGGTAGATCGGCGATGCTATGGGATGCAGGGGCTGCGTGAGTTGGAGTCGAGCCGGGGGATCTTGTGGGACGAAGTGATACAGCGTATGGGGAAAGACGGAGAAAGATCCCTGGAAGCCATCACCGCTCTGGACATGGAGATCGCGGCGATACACGACAAGGCGCTGTTCCGGGTCGCGCTGGAGCTGGGGGCGGAGATCCGGGGCCCCAGGCGCAGGCCGTGGACCGCGTGAGCGTCCATGGATGCGACCGGGAAGCGGCTGAGCGAAGATAGGGGGAGACGAGTCGAACGCCCATCGCGCCGGAAGGGCCATGTACGCCTGCCGGTCAGACTCTCCCGTAAAAGGGGGTCCTCAGGGGGAAAAATCCTGCGAGCGAGAGCGCGCCCTTGGCGCTCGAAGCCGAGCCGGCTTTTCCCCCTGAGCATTCTCTTTGGTCACTTTCTCTCATGTGAGAGAAAGTGACCCCCCGGAGGGCGGCCCTCCGCTCTTTGGGGAGGGATTCAATTGAATCGGTTCATGGCCTTCTGCGGGCCGTCCCGCAGGTAGCACTCCACCGCGTCCGCAGCCCGGCCGACGGCCTCCTCCATGACCTTCAGGTCCTCGCCCCGGAGCTTGCTCAGCACCCAATCGGCCATGTCGTGATCGGGGTGGGGCTTGCCTCCCACCCCCACCTTGAGCCGTGGGAACTGGTCGGAGCCCAGGTGCTGGATGATGCTCTTCAGCCCGTTGTGCCCCCCGGCGGAGCCGCCGGTGCGGATGCGCAGCTTCCCCAGGGGCAGGTCCACGTCGTCGGAGATCACCAGCACATGGCCCGGATCCAGCTTATAGAACCGCGCGGCCTCGCCCACCGCCTCGCCGGACAGGTTCATATAGGTGGTCGGCTTCATCAGCAGCACGCCCTGTCCGCCGATGACGGCGGTATTGGTCAAGGCATGGTATCTCAGCCTCTGGATGGGGATGTCCTCCCGTTCCCCCAGCTCGTCTGCCACCATGAAGCCCACGTTGTGGCGGGTGTACTCATATCTGCTGCCGGGATTGCCCAGGCCCACGATGAGCCAGGCCACCGGCGCTTTCTTTTGGAACAGCATAAGCATACCTCCAGGGGAAGGAACGCTCCGGGACCGCAGGACGGCCCCGGAGCGTTCAGTTTTCTTGGATGGCCCCGAAAGCCGCCTCAGCCCTAGTCCTGTACCGCGCGGACGGGCCTTTCGAGGGGGACGGTCACTGCCACAGCTTGGATACGGAACGCTCCTCATAGATGCGCTCGATGGCCTCGGCGAAGAGATGGGCCACGGACAGGTATTTGATCTTGGGGCAGATTTGGGCCGTGTCGGACTTGGGCTGGATGGTGTCCAGGAACACCACCTCGTCCAGAGCGGACTCGTTGATGCGCTTGATGGCCGGGCCGGAGAGCACGCCATGGCTGGCGCAGGCGGTGACGGACTTGACCTTCCCCAGCTCCACCAGGGCCTTGGCCGCATGGCACAGCGACCCGCCGGTGTCCACCATGTCGTCCAGCAGGATGACGTGCTTGCCGGTGACGTCGCCGATGATGTTCATCACTTCGGAGGAGTTGGCCTTCTGCCGGCGCTTGTCCACGATGGCCATGGGGACGTCCAGCTTCTGGGCAAAGGCCCGGGCCCGGGCCACGCTGCCCACGTCGGGGGAGACCACCATGGTCTGGTCGTGGACGGAGGCGAAGCGGCGGAAGAAATGGTCCACGAACACCGGAGAGCCCATCAGATTGTCCACCGGGATGTCGAAGAAGCCCTGGATCTGGTTGGCGTGGAGGTCCATGGT
>CANRXB010000005.1 GCA_947643715.1 uncultured bacterium | reverse complement strand
CCCCGAAGATACATCACACTCATGGCAAAGCCTCCCCATAGAAAGAAATCTCGCTCCATTCTATGCGAAAGGGCTTTCTCCGGTTATTTCAGCAGGGAAACCAAATTTTCATAGATCTCCTGAGCAGCCCGGGGAGAGGCCAGCTCCTTCAACGCCCGGCCCATGGCCGCTCGGCGGTTCCCATCAGCCAGCAGGTCCAGAGCCGTATGGTAGAGCTTGTCGCCAGTGCAATCCTTCTCCTCGATGAGCTCCACCCCGCCGCGATCAGCCAACACCTTAGCGTTCTTATACTGGTGGTTCGCCGCCACGAAAGGAGACGGCACCAAGACGGCCGGTTTCCCCAACGCGGTGAGCTCTCCGATGGTAGATGCCCCTGCCCGGCAGATCACCAGGTCGGCCGCAGCCATCACCACCGGCATATCGTTGATATAGGGCCGCACCTCGGCATCGGACACTGCCACATTGCGGCGCTCGAGCTCCGCCGTCATATCGTCGTAATCTCGGCCTGCGGCGTGGATATAATGGAACCTGCGCCCCTCTGACGCCCATCGCTCCACCAGATCCACCGTGTGCGCACTCATGTGCCCCGCTCCTTGGGATCCCCAGAACGAGATCACCAACGGCTGACTGTCCGTCAACCCCAATTCCAACCGCGCCCGTTCACGGTCCAACGTGAAAAACTCTCCTCGGACCGGGGTCCCTGTGACAGCCACTTTTTTAGCGCTCTCATAGTATGCCGCCGCTTCGGGAAAACCAACCATCACCAAGTCCACTTTATTGGCCAGCGCCCGAGTGGTAAGGCCCGGATATGCGTTGGACTCGTGGATCGCAGTGGGGATGTGCCGCCTCGCCGCCTCGTGGACAGCGGGATAAGAGGCATATCCTCCCGTGCCCACCACCAGATCCGGCTTGAACCTTTTGATGACCGCCGCCGCCTCATGCTGACCCACAGGGAGCTTGAGAGCACTGCTCAAATTGTGACGCAGCACCTTGAAGCTCCAGGACCGTTCGAAGGTAGATACCTTCACCGTTTCGATCGGATATCCCGCTTGGGTGACCAACCGCTGTTCCATGCCCCGCTCCGCGCCAACGAACAAGATCTCACAGCCTGGCTGGCGCGCCTTGAACACCTGCGCCACAGCCAACGCCGGATTCACATGACCCGCCGAGCCTCCGCAGGTAAATATCACTTTCATGGGCCGTCCTCCTATTCCGCCTTTGGAGCGGCGATCTGTCGGGACACGCTGAGCACCATCCCCATCTCCGCGAGTTGGATGGCCAAGGCCGTTCCGCCATAGCTGAAAAATGGCAGGGATATGCCGGTGGTCGGGATCGCGTTGGTCGCCACACCGATATTCAAAAAGGTCTGGGTCCCCAGCAGTGTGATGATGCCTACGATGAGCAGCGTCCCGAACCTGTCCCGGGCGTGAAGGGCCAGCCAATAGCCTCGGATGATCAGCAGCGCGAAGAGCGCCATGATGACGCAGGCGCCCACCATGCCCAATTCCTCACAGACGATGGCAAAGATGCAGTCGTTGTGTTCTTCCGGCAAAAACAGATACTTTTGCCTGCTGTTGCCTAATCCCACTCCAAGGAGACCGCCTGAACCGATCGCGATCTGTGATTGTATCGGCTGGAACCCATCTCCACGATAGTCGCTGAAGGGATCCAACCAAATGGTGATACGCCGGGTCATGTACTCTGTCTGAGTGATGAGAAACGCCAACGCTCCTATCACCAACGCTCCGCCCCCAACGAACCAGTGCAGCCCGATGCCGGAGGCGAACAGCACCGACGCTGCCGCCACAGTGATGAGGATCATGCCCGACATATGCGGCTCTTTGTACAAAAGCGCGAGCACGACGACCAGGATGACCACATACGGCACCAGCTCCAACAAACCGATGTGGTCTAGCCTTTCGCAGATCCTGCCTGTCAGGGTACGCCGGTTCCACTTTTTGGGCGGTCCCATCTGGCTGTTCCGCTTGGATAGCCGAGCGGAAAAATAGAGGATGACTCCCACCTTCGCCACCTCAGAAGGCTGGAAACGGATGCCGAAGAGGTTGATCCACCGGCGCACATCACTGCTTCCGGCGGAACGCCCCAAGGGGGTGAACACCAACGCCAACAATACGATAGAGCCGCCCAGGGCAAACACCGACATCCATCGGAACTGCTGATAGTCGATCTTGGAGACAACGAACATCGCCACGACACCGATCACCGCGAACAAGAACTGCCGCTTGAAATAATACAGAGGGTCCCCGCCGGTATCGATGGCAGCATCCAGATTGTACATCGCAGAGGCATAGGAAGCAGATAGCACCATGATCAGACCGATCGCGGTGAGCAGCATCACCAAGGCCAGGAAGGGCAGGTCGATGGGGCCGTGGGCCAACTGCTGTTCGATGGTCAGATCCCGCTTGGCCTTTTTGCGCATGGTGGTCCCCTCCTTTGCCGGGAAAAGAGTTTCTTGCTCAGATCGCGTATCGGTACATCACGCCCACGAAAGCCAGCAGGCAGAACGCCACCGTGATGCCGGTGAAGGTGATCACGATGCGCACTTCGCTCCACCCACCCAACTCCAAATGGTGATGCAGCGGAGCCATGCGGAAGATCCGCTTGCCATGGGTGAGCTTGAAATAGCCGATCTGGATGATATCACTCATCGTCTCAGCGATATAGATCACTCCTACAGGCACCAGCACCAGCGGCACATCCAAAGCGAAAGCCATACCGCACACCGCTCCACCTAAGAACAGCGATCCTGTGTCTCCCATGAACACTTTTGCAGGGTGGAAATTATACACCAAAAACCCCAGCAGCCCTCCTGCCAGCGCTCCGGCGAAGATACCTACCGCACCATAATGCCACCACTGGGACAGCACGATGAAAAAGATCGATACCGCCAAAGTCACCGAGCCCGCAAGGCCGTCCAATCCGTCGGTGAGATTGACGGCATTCACACATCCTACCATGACGAACGCAGCAAACACCAGATACATCCCCCAGGCCATGGGTACAGTGACGTTGATAAAGGGGATATACAGGTTCGGAGTGAGATGACCGCCCCAACGCAGCAGGGCCAGGAACGCGATGGCCGCCGCAAGCTGGAGCAGAAACTTCCAACCCGCAGTGAGGCCGGTGTTCTCATGTTTGCGGATCTTGGCAAAATCGTCCACAAAGCCGATCGCCCCACATACCAGAGCGAAGCCGAGCACGAACAGGGCCTGCCAGTTCCCTTCCGCCATGTCCCGCCAGCCGAAAGCCACTACCACTACGATCGCCGCCACGATGAACATGATCCCTCCCATCGTGGGGGTGCCCTCTTTGTTTTTATGCCAGTTGGGACCGATCTCCTTGATCGACTGCCCCGCATGCAAGGCCCGCAGGGCCGGGATCAGCACCCATCCCACCACAGCCGAGATCACGAAAGCGGTCAGCGCCGCCAACAGTATCCGCATCATAGTCTCCTCCACACTCTCTTTTGTGTTCCTATCTCTCTCAAATGCTCAAATCGCCATCCAGTCGGATCACTGCATCTGGCAATGGCATGCCCAACGCCAGCGCTCCCGCCAATGCAGCCAAATGGTCATACAGCCGCGGCACATCGCCCACAGGCACCCGGACCCGCATCAGCTCTCCACAAGCAAGGGCCTCGAACTCCAGCCGTCCTCCTCGGAGGCGAACATTTTTTGCGGTGAGGTCCGCCTGTGGCCTACCATCGGAATAGGCATACACCGTCCCCGGCATAGCGTCTGCAAGCCGACGGCCTTCCGGATCGTCCAACCCCACCACCGTCACCCCGGACCGCGGGGACATCGCCCACCGGGCGGCAGCACAACCGCTCAGCGTCCCTTTGGCAGACGGATCGAAGTTCTCCACCACCACTGCACGGTAACGCCGCTCGTCCATGGCCGCCTGACATGGGGTGAGCTCCACCACCGGTCCAATCAACAGTCTGCGCAGCAGGTCGGCGGTGAGGGTGTTCCCACGGCCCACCACGGCCACAGGGGCCGTCATTTCGTTCCTATTGATCGCCATACTCGATACTGCTCACAAATCTCACCTCCACCACCGTGCCTGGAGAAACCACCGTACCTGCACTCACCGATTGCGAAGCGGCCACCACGGCCGGATCGGCAAAATCCACCACGCCCGCAGCTCGCATGAATAGCCCCAGCTCCTCCAACTTCACCTTGGCCGCTGTGGGCGTGAGGCCCCACAGCTCCGGCGTCTCCACCTGGGCGACAGGAGCATCGTTCCCCAGATACAAGATCACATTGGATCCGCCTGGGATGGACACACCAGCGGCAGGGACCTGGTGAGTGACGGTATTGCCTGTTCCTACGGTCCGGCACTCGAACCCCGCGTTTTGGAGCTGGCCCTTGGCCACCGTCAACTCTTTGCCGATCACATAAGGCATATAGGCGTCTGCTCCCGCCAGTTCATCGCTGGTATACTGCTTCTCCACCCCTATATAGTCCAAGATCTTCGCGATGAGTTGGCCCGCCATAGGCGCTGCGATGTTGCCGCCGCTGATGTAGGTGCCGGAAGCGATATAATTGGAGCCTGGGGCAGAACGCTTGGGCGTATCATAGGCCACCAACACCAATACCTGGGGATTATCCACCGGAGCGAACCCCATGAAAGAGCATATCACGTCGTCGTTGTCCAACTCGTCCCGTTTCTCAGAGGTGCCCGTCTTGCCGCCGATGCGATAACCGCTCATATAGGCGTTGTGGCCGGACCCCTTCGGCGTACCTACCACTTGCTCCAGGATGCCCCGAAGTTTTTCAGAGGTGGACTCGCTGATGACCTGACGCACCTCCTGCGTCTCGTGATAGAACACAGTGTTGCCATCCCCATCGCTGATGCTCTGGACCAAGTAGGGCTCCAGCAGGTGTCCGCCGTTGATCACAGCGGCAAAGGCCGTGATCATTTGGATCGGAGTGACCTTGAACGTCTGTCCAAAGGAGCCTACCGCCACAGACTGCGCTCCGTATGGGCCTTTAAAGCTGCTCTCCGTCCAAAAGTAGCTGTTGACCTCTCCCACCAGATCGATCCCGGTGGTGCTCAACAACCCATAGTCCTCGAAATACTTCCACATGATCTCCGGCCCCAGCTTCTCGCCGATGTCCATCAGCGCCACGTTGCATGAGTTCATCACCGCCTGGGTGAGCGTCTGATCCCCGTGGCCGGAATGCTTATGACAACTGATGTCGCGGTCACCCACCCGTTTGGACCCGCCACAGAAATAATGGTCGTCCAAAGAGATGAGTCCCTCCTCCAGCCCCATAGACACGGTGATAGGCTTGAACACCGATCCCGGCTCATAGGTATCGGACAATGTGCGATTCCGCCACTGTTTCTGCTGGGCGTCGCCAAGCGCCTTGATGTACTCGTCGCTGTCCTTCCCTTTCCCTTCCGCGATTGCGTCCAATTCCTTTTGCAGACTTTCGTTGAGGATCTTTCCATAGCTGTTCGGATCGAAATCCGGAGTGCTGGCCATGCCCAACACCGCTCCGGTCTGAGGGTCGATCGCCAAGCCGAAGGCC
Organism: uncultured bacterium; assembly: GCA_947643715.1. Classification (GTDB taxonomy): domain Bacteria; phylum Bacillota; class Clostridia; order Oscillospirales; family Oscillospiraceae; genus Enterenecus. The sequence continues at coordinate 74,075 of CANRXB010000005.1, read as the reverse complement.
CCGTTCACCACGTCATAGGTCTCGATCCCCTCTGCCAAAGTCTGTTCCAACATGGCCTGGATGCGTTCATCTAAAGTCAGCGTGACATCATAACCGTTCTGTGCATCGAAATACATCTCATAGCCTGAGATCATCTCCATGCCCCAACCGTTTTTGGATGTGACCACCCGTCCGAGCTCACCGGACAACACATCCTCATACAGCATCTCGATGCCTTGGGCGCCCACCTTATTGTCACCGCTGGTCTTGTTCTGGCTCATGAACCCCAACACATGGGACCCCACCGAAGAATAGGGATAGTATCGCTTGCTGCTCGGCGTGAGCTGGAGCCCGGCGGACAATTTGTTCTCACTTATGAAAGCCCGGGCCTTTTCCGCATCCTCTTCCTCCAGCTCATAGTACAGCACCTCATAGCCGGAATTGATGCGCTCGATGCGGCTCCACAGCCGTTCTTCATCATAGCCGAACAGATCCACGATACCATCTACGATGATCTTACGCCGGTCATAGAGCTCCTTTTCATAAGCAGCAGTGTCTTCTTTACCGTCGGCAGTTTTGAAATCGTCCTTGTTCACCGACCCAAGCACTCCCATGGGAGATAGGATCAGCTTATAGACCGTTGCGGACATGGCCATGGCCCGGCCCTCCCGGTCATAGATCGTCCCACGGTTCGCGGCGACGGACACGTTTTTGGTCTGCTGGTTGGCGGCCCGTTTCTCCCAGTCCTCGTGCTCCACGATCTGGAGCTTGTAGAGCTGAGCGATGAGCGGAAGGAACACCCCTACCCCTAACACCGCCATCAAAAAGATGGTGCGGCGGAACAGACTTCGGTTGTTCTTGCCGTCCGAACGGCGAGGCTTGCGGTCAAGCTCTTGCATGGGAGTCGCTCCTCATCACGAAAATATCTTGAGATCTCTATGGGAGAAGGGCGCGGGAACTCATCGCATTCCACACGCCCCTCCTATGGGAAGCGCCGGAACGATCTCCCCAGGTGGATCGGACCGGTGCTCCCCTGTCTCTCTATGGGTCAATGTATGTGCAGGGACAAGCCGCTTATGACAGCAGCTCAGTGAAAAAACGCTCCGCCCGCTGGAGCAGGCCGGACAGGCCCTCCCCTGCACCGTCGTAATACACCACACTGTCTCCTTCGGAAAGATCCAAATATACCGTCTGACCCGCACCCGGCCGCACCATGGTGCCATCGGATAGGAACTGCTTCTCGATGGCCTCCAAGTCATACATCAGTTCATATTTGGCCTGAAGGGTCCGGTTCTCATCCTGGAGTTCAGCCAACGTAGAACGCAATTCCACGATATCATTGTTGGCCACCGCAAGCCTGGCGCAGTTCAGCACCAGCAGGAAAGCACAAGCCAGCACAGAGAACAGACCTACTACGGCAAAAGGGGCCACAGCGGTCTGAGAACGTACTTGTATATTGGGACGGACAGCCGGACGCCTTCTGGGACGGATCTGCGGACGGCGGGGCTGCACTGGACGGCGGACCGGGGCGGCACTCCCACGCTCCCGGCGGGCCGGAGCCCGAACAGGCGCTGACTCCGGCTCAGGCTGGTAAGCCGTGCTGCCATCGGTGTGGTACCTCCTGTTCCTTTTTCGCTCAGCCATCGGGCACACTCCTTCGCACTTGCTCCATGCCCCACTATGCTGCCCGCAGGGTCAAGGTCTACAGCTTTTCTGCTACCCGCAATCTTGCGCTGCGGGCCCTTGGATTCCTATCCAACTCCTCATCGCCAGCCGTGATGGGCCGCTTGCCGATCAAGCGCACTTTCGGGGTCTTGCCACAAACGCACACAGGGAAATCCGGCGGACAGGTACAGCCTCTCGCCCAATCCCCGAAAGCAGTCTTCACCAGACGGTCCTCCAACGAATGGAACGAGATGATCGCCAACCGTCCTCCCGCATCCAGCGCGTCCAGCACACCGTCCAGCAGCCGCTCCACCTCGCCCAATTCGTCGTTCACCGCGATGCGGATGGCTTGGAAGGAACGTTTGGCCGGATGCTGTTTCTCTCTTCTCGCCTTGGCCGGCATGACCGAACGGATCAGCTCAGAAAGCTGTCCTGTGGTGTCGATCGGGGCCCGTTCCCGCTCCCGGACGATAGCGGCAGCGATCTGCCCAGAATAGCGCTCCTCACCATATTGCCACAGGATGCGCTTGAGTCCTTCCTGGCTCCACCCGTTCACCACTTCCCAAGCCGTGAGCGGCGCAGATTGGTCCATCCTCATATCGAGGGGCGCATCTTGGAGGTAAGAAAAACCTCGGCTGCCATCGTCCAACTGCGGAGAAGACACTCCAAAGTCGAACAGCATCCCGTCCACAGCATCCACACGCAAATCAGCCAATATGACAGGCAGATCTCCAAAATTCCCTCGCACCAAGGTCACCTTGTCCATGTGGCCTTCCAACCGAGCTGGCGCAGCGTCCAACGCCGCCCCGTCCCGGTCGATGGCGATGAGCCGTCCCGTGGTGAGCCGTCGGACGATCTCCAGCGAATGGCCCGCTCTCCCCAAGGTCCCGTCCACATAGACTCCGTCAGGCCGGATATCCAGACCATCCAGGCACTCCTGGAGGAGCACCGGCTCATGGGTATATTCCATATCAGATCCCCAGATTCTTCATCAGATTGGCAATGGTCTCAGGGTTGAGCTGCTGCCGGACCTTGGCTTTCCAGTTGTCCGCACTCCAGATCTGAGCACGGTCGTTGTTGCCAGTGATCACCACGTCCCGATCGATCTTGGCGTAATCTTTCAAATAAGAGGGGACCTGGAAACGCCACTGCTTGTCCGTCTCACACAATTGGGCACTGGCAAAGAACAGGTCCATGGATGCCATATCAGTGGTCGAGAGCTCAGACACACGTTGGCGCAGCTTGTCCCACGTCTCCATCGGATATAGGGTCAGGTTCTCTTTCACCCCCACCGACAGGTAAAAAGCGGAGCCCAGCTTGTCCCGGAGTTTGGAGGGTACGATCAGACGGCCGGCATTGTCGATGCTGTGCTCATACGTACCGGTCATCCCACTCCCTCCATTTCACTCCTTATTCTCATATGTTCGCTCCATTTTGCTCCACTACGCTTTTCAGTATACCGTAGGCTCCCATAAAATGCAAGAACTTTTTTTCGGCAAATTCGCCCATTTTGTGGGCCCATCCCTTGAAATCAAATCGAACGATCATTCGTTCCAGTTCCTTCTTGGGACCTCTCGTTCCGGCAGATCGCGTCCCTGATCCATGTCCTCATATGCACAAAAAAGCCCTGCTGTAGTATCCCACAGCAGGGCTTCCTTCATTATTTTCCTACCTTGAGGTCTCATCCATCCGCCTCGGCATCGTACATCCTACCCCCACCGGACGAGCCGGAACTCGAACTCCCTGCGCCCATCCCGGAACGGAACTGGTTATGTACCTGGCGCATCTCCGCATGGGCGGCAGCTAGAGCGTCTTCTGTCCGGCGCAACAGATCCACACAGTACTCATTGGTCTCCCGACAAGTCTTTTTCGCCTCTTCATCAGCATGGGCCAGCACTTCCCTCGCTTTCTGGCGGGCCTGCGTCATCACCGGCGCCTCGCTCACCATCTGATTGGCCTCGATCTCAGCCCGCTTCCGGATCTCCTCCGCCTCCCGCTTGGCAGCAGCCAGATATTCGTTCCGGGCATTGAGGATCTTCCTCGCCTCGGCCAGATCCACAGGAAGCTGTTTTTTCGCATCTTCGATGAGATCCAGGGCCTTATCGCGCTCGATCACGCACTTGTCCCCGCTGAAAGCAGCATTTTTCGCCTCATCGATCATGTCGAACAACATATCCAGCAGTTCATCCACGGCTGTCGCCATGCGTCATCTCTCCTTTTGATGAATGGTCCGTCTGTTCACAAATAATCCTGCCCGCTCTGCGCCACCTTGCTGCGCACACGCTCGATGATCTGTCTTGGTACAAAGTCAGACAGATCCGCTCCATACCGGGCCAGCTCCTTCACCACAGTGGAACTGAGGTAGGCATATTTGGGCCGGGTATAGAGGAACACCGTGTCCAGCTTCGGGTAGAGCTTCGCATTGATCATGGCCATCTGGATCTCTGACTCATAGTCAGATACCGCCCGCAACCCCTTCACCAACACCCGGGACCTGCTGCGCCTGGCATAGTCCGCCACCAGTTCCCTAGAACAGTCCACTTTCACATTTGGCAGATCCTCCGTCACTTGACGGATCAGCTCGACCCGCTCTTCCGGCGAGAACAGCCCCGAGGACTTGGCAGAATTCACACTGACACACACGATCAGCTCATCGAATATGGCGGCAGCGCGCTTGATGATGTCCAAATGGCCCAGTGTCACCGGGTCGAAGCTACCCGGATAGATGGCGCGTCTCATTGGCCTGTCCTCCTCCGGTAAACGGTGGATACGATCTTCCCATAACGGTACTCCTTCCCTTTCTCATAAAGGTCGGAGAACTCCGGCAGATTATGGTCCACCGGACTTTCGCACACTATTATACCATTTCCCACCACGATGTCAATCGTTGTGATGAGCTCCAACGCCCGCTCCAGATCTCCCGATGTATAGGGCGGATCCAGAAACACGAGACCATATTTCTCCCTTCTCTGGCTGAGGAACGCCGCGAAATCCTTCCCATGGAAGGCAGCACGGTCCCAGAACCCGCAGGTACGCACATTGCGCTGGGCCACCTTCAGCGCGGCAGGCGCATCGTCCACGAAGTCGCAGAAGGAAGCGCCCCGGGACAAAGCTTCGATCCCGAGCTGCCCAGTCCCCGCGAACAGATCGAGCACCCGCCGTCCTTCGATATCGAATTGGATCGCGTTGAAGATCCCCTCTTTCACCCGGTCGGTAGTAGGTCGGGTAGCCATGCCTGGCAGATCTTCCAAACGCCGCCCTCGGGCAGCCCCTGTGATCACTCTCATCGTGTCTCATCCTCTCCGTTATGGTCGTCCGGCTGATGGAAACGGAGATATACTGCCTGAGCCGTGCTCTTGGGCACGACGGCAGACAGTTCCTCCAAAGACGCCCCTTTGATCGCTTTCACACTCTTGAATGCTTTGAGCAGCGCCGCTTTCCGCGTAGGCCCTACTCCCGGGATATCGTCCAACACCGACCCCTTCAAATGGCTGGCCTGCTGCTGGCGATGGAACTCGATGGCAAAGCGGTGTGTCTCCTCTTGGATACGACCGACCATAGCGAACAGCGCTTGATTGGCCTGTATCCCGATCTCCCGCCCATCTCCTGCCACCAGGGCCCGGGTGCGATGCCGGTCGTCCTTCACCATCCCAAATACCGGGATGCCCGCAAGGCCGAGCCTGGCCAACGCCTCCCCCGCTACCTTTACCTGTCCTGCACCGCCGTCCATGAGAAGCAGGTCAGGGCACGCGGAGAATTTCTCATCCCCATCCAGATATCTCCGGAACCTTCTTTCCACCACCTGCTCCATAGATGCGTAATCATCCGCATGGGGCATATCCTTCAGTTTGAAATGCCGGTAATCCCGCTTCAACGGTCTGCCGTCGATGTGGACGGTCATGGACGCAACGATGTCGGAGCTCCCTGTGTTCGAGATATCGAACGCTTCGATGCGGTGGGGCGGACCATCCAGTCCCAGCAGAGTGCCCAATGCTTCCGTGAGTTTGGAACAGCGCTCCTCCACCGTAGTGGCTCTGAGCACTTCCTCTGCGGCATTCTCATTGGCCAGATGCACCAGTTCCATCTTCGCCCCCCGTTGGGGCGTGAGGACCTCCACTTTTCGCCCCACCGCTTCTGTGAGCATCCGGGCCAGTTCCACCTGTTCGTCGATATCGCAGGGCAATAAGATCTGCCGCGGGAGCTGGCCCCGACCGCCGTAATACTGGGCCGCCAAAGTTGAGACGGTCGTCTGCTCGTCCTCCATCGGCACAGACAGCAGTTCCCAATCCTTCGCCGCCAACTCACCGCCGATATAGTGGAGCACCACGAAGCAGCTCTTGGCCTCTCCTCTGTGATAGCCCACCACATCAGTGTCCGCCAAAGATCCGGCCACGGCTTTCTGCCGTTTGGACAATAGCTGGATGGAACGGATGCGGTCGCGGAGCTGAGCCGCTTTTTCAAAGCGCAACTCCTCCGACGCCAGCTCCATCTCCGCTGTCAGCTCATCCACCACCTCGTCCAGCCGGCCCTCCAACAAGCGGACCGCCTGGTCGATGGAGCGGCGGTACTGGCCCTGATCCATCTCTAGGCGGCAATAACCGTCGCATACGCCCATGTGGAAATTAAGGCAAGGACGCTCCTTGCCGATGTCCTTTGGGAACTTCCTGCGGCATGAGGGCAGACGGAGGGCCTCCCGCAGAGCGTCGATGATACCTTGACTGGCTTGTCTGCTGCCATAAGGGCCAAAATATCTCGCCGCGTCATCCTCCGCCTTAGATGCCAGGGAGAATCGAGGATACTCTCCAGGCGACAGTCGGATATAAGGATAGCCCTTACTGTCTTTGAGCAGGATGTTGTAACGGGGCTGATGGCGTTTGATGAGCGCACACTCCAAGACCAGCGCCTCGAACTCCGACCGGACCACGATGACATCGAAATGGTCGATCTGGCTGACCATGGCCCGCGTCTTTTCGTTATGGCGGGACTGGTCTTGAAAATATTGGCTGACACGATTTTTCAGTGCCTTGGCCTTGCCCACATAGATGACCTCACTGGCGGCGTTCTGCATGATATAGACACCTGGCTTCAGCGGCAGGGCATGAGCCTTGTCCCGTAGTTCTTCAAATGTCATTTTTGCCGCTCCCCTTTCATGGACACACATCCAGTTCCCCGCCGCATCCGCTCACCGCGTTTCCATCCCACCAAAGCTGATACCCAGCCAAATCGCCCCTTACAAAAAAAGCGCCGCTTCCGCGGCGCTTTTTCGTGGTCAGCGTGGTTACTCGGAGAATTCAGAGTTGATCAGTTCCACCAAAGCATTGATGGCAGCTTCCTCATCAGGACCGTCCGCGATGAGATTGATGGTCGTGCCCTTCACGATGCCCAGGGACAGGACGCCCAACAGGCTCTTGGCGTTGACACGGCGGTCATCCTCTTTCTCCACCCAGATGGAGCTCTTAAACTCGTTGGCTTTCTGGATAAAAAACGTAGCCGGGCGGGCGTGCAGACCGACCTGGTTGTTTACCGTAGTCTCTTTCATAAACATGAACGATTCCCTCCATCATAAGTTTCAGTCCAGCATACCTTGGAGCCATTGCTCTTCTGAATCTTTTACCTCATTAGGATACCAAATTTGCCCCCCAAACGTCAAGAGCATTTTAACCAAATTCTCACAGGCACTTTCGTAAAAACCGCCCACAATTCACGACACGAGCCCCGCTTTTTCTCAAGGGCTCCTCCCTCCCTCGACCGCTGCGGATCCAGGTCCGGACAGCATCCGATCATCTCAGCGTCGCCACCGTCACTCCGTCCTCTCCTTCTCCATATACGCCAGGACGGAACTCCTTCACATACCGGCTTCGTTTCAAATGCTCACGCACAGCTTTGCGCAACGCCCCGGTCCCCTTGCCATGGATGATGGTCACTGTCTCCAATTTTCCCATGAGCGCGTTGTCCAAGAACATATCTACAGCCCCCAACGCCTCGTCCACCATCATCCCTCTCAGATCCAGCTCCGCCTTCGCTGCCGCAGCCCGAAACTCTCTTGTGACTGTGGCGCGGCGTTGTTTGTCTTTTGTGCTCTGCTTTTTTCGAGCAGTGGCATCTTCCAGCACCCGCACTTCGCTCTGCCTCGCCTTCAGCTTCAAGATACCTGCCTGGAGCTGGAGGGTACCGTCTTTGTTCACGCTCACGACATCTGCCTGGGTCCCCATCTTCACCAATTCGACGACATCTCCAACGACAGCGTCTCGAGTGGGCGGTGCAGGGGGCAGATCTTCCATCCCTCCTCCAAAGGCAGCTTCCGCTTCATTGAGTTTCCGGCGGAGCTGGGCACGCTGCTCGTTGTCGTCCACCCACTCCTTCGCTTGCTCCTGGCGGCGGCGCATCTCATTGAGTTCCTTGAAGGTCTGGTCGGCGGCATCACGAGCCTCCTCGATGATAGCGCGCGCCTCTGCCTGAGCCTTTTCGGTGGCCTTTCGACGTTCCTCCTCGATCCGCTGGCGATACTGTTCCGCCTGCGCACGGGCTTCCTCCATCTCCCGGCGGAGCTGCGCGGCTTGCTCCCTCTCCTTCTCCATCGCTTGACGCTGACGCTCCAACTGGCTGAGCACGTCCTCGAAGCGCACGTTTTCTGCATCGATCCGGTCCGCTGCTTTTTGGATGATATGATCGGGCAGGCCCAACCTCCGAGAGATCGCAAACGCATTGGATTTCCCTGGGATGCCGATGAGCACTCGGTAAGTGGGCGCCAATGTCTCCACATCGAACTCGCAAGACGCGTTCTCCACACCGGCCGTGGTCATGGCGTACACCTTCAGCTCAGCATAATGAGTGGTGGCCGCCACAGCGGCTCCCATGGCCCGGGCAGACTCTATGACGGCGGCGGCCAGCGCCGCACCCTCCACCGGGTCCGTGCCCGCCCCCAGCTCGTCGAACAAGATCAGCGTATCATCGTCCGCTTGGCCAAGGATGGCTACGATATTCGTCATATGGGAGGAGAAGGTGGATAAGGACTGGTCGATAGATTGTTCGTCCCCGATATCGGCCAGCACAGCCGAGCACACCTTCACCGCAGAGCCGTCGGCAACCGGTATATGCAGGCCGCACTGGGCCATGAGGGTGAGCAATCCCAGGGTCTTGAGTGTGACCGTTTTGCCGCCCGTGTTGGGACCAGTGATGACCAACGTATCGAACTTTCCCCCCAGTGCAAGATCGTTGCGCACGGCGGTCTTTGGGTCCAGCAAAGGATGCCTGGCCTTTCGCAGCTCGATATGCCCCCCCAAAGCCGGCTCCATGGCTCCCATCGAGGAGGACAGCTTGGCTCGAGCAAAGATGCAGTCCAGACTGACCAACGTTTGATAATCGTCCTCGATGCTCTCTTTGGATCCGGCACAGTCCGCGGACAGCTCCGCAAGGATGCGTTCGATTTCCTTCTGTTCCCGGGCCTGGAGCTCCCGCAGCTCATTGTTGGCGTTCACCACCCCCATCGGCTCGATGAAGAAGGTGCCGCCGGAGCCGGACACATCGTGCACCAAGCCGGGGATATCGTTCTTGTGTTCGCTTTTCACAGGCACCACATACCGGCCGCCCCGCATGGTGATGATGGCCTCCTGCAAGTACTTGGACTGGTTGGACGAGATGAGCCGGTTGAGCACGTCCCGCACCTTTCCCGCCGCCGCCCGGATGTGCCGGCGGATGTCGGCCAGCTCCGGGGACGCCGCGTCGGCGATCTCATCCTCGCTGAGGATGGAGCCTGTGATCTTGTCCTCTAAAAAACGGTTGGCGGTGAGGCTCTCGAAATAGCCGTCCAGCACCGTTTTGTTCTCTCCGCTCCCGGAACCGTACTCATGGACGTTCCGAGCACAGCGCAGCACCTGTGCGATGTCCAACAACTCCCGGGTGTTCAGCGCGCCTCCCCGATCCGCCCGCTGGAGTGCGGCGGCTACCGGCCTCACCCCGGACAAGGACGGCGTTCCATGCTTCACCAGCAGGTCGAAAGCCGCTGAGGTCTGCTTCTGTAAACGGCTCACGTCGTTCAACACGGCGCAGGGCCGCAGGGCAAGACAGCGCTCCTTGCCCTCTTCCGTGACTGCCTCGTTGGCCAACAGGGCCAACACTCGGGGCAGTTCCAGCGTCTCTATGGACTTTTCAAATAATGATGTCATGATGATATCCTCATTTACAAATGTTTCCTTTTTGGGTGGCCGACTTCAGCCCTCCGGCCTTAGCTGCTTATAGAAGTCCAGTGTACGAAAGCCCCGCTCCAGCCGGGCCATGAGATAGGCTTCCGATGCCTGGGACAGATGCCGCAGCCCGCCTTCATCCAGCCGGAAAGCCAGCAAACGGTTGCGCGGCCCCCACACGACATGCCGTAAAGCCGACAACGCCGCTGTGGTCAATGGCATGGACGCACCTTCCGCCAATCCGTCCCGACAGGCAGCACAGTGGAGCATCCCCTCTCCCAGATGGATATGGGGCCTTTCGGGCTGCTCCCGCAGGCAGATCCCACAGCGCTCGATCTGGGGCTCATATCCCGCAAGCGCCATGGTACGCCACTCAAAAGCAGTTTTCACCTGAGCCAAAGGCGTATCCAGCTTATCCAGCGCATGGAGGCAGTTCAATGTCACCGACAGCAATGCCGGTTCCGGTTGGCCCTCTTCTGCCAGGGACTCGGTGACCTCCGCGATATAGCTGGCCAAGGCCAACTTGTCCAGATCAGCACGCACGCCGTCGAACAGTCTTTCCGATGCGGTCTCTTTCACGGACCACCGCCCCTTGAACTCGTAAAGGGTGAACTCTCCCCAGGTCAAGAGCTGGCAAGCGGAGGAGATGGGACTTCCCTTTTTCCGGCACCCTCGGGCGGATGCAGCGATCTTCCCCTCGCTTTGTGTGAGCAATGTGAGTATCTTGTCCGATTCTTTGTAGTCCACCTCGCGCAATACGAGGGCATTGGTCGTCAGGTGCATGATACAGCTCCTATGTACCGCCCCAGCGGGGCGGCTCCGATTCAAATGAGGCCCCGTGGACCGCCGGCGACATTGTCCGTCAGCCGGGGCTGGAAATCGGCCAGAGGCCCGGCTCCCTGGCCGTCTCCGGCCAGCCGCCTGGGCCCGTTCTGGGACAGGTCTTTCCTATCCCGGCTCATCAGCCATGCTTCCGGCATCCCAGTGGTCCAGAACAGGTCCCAATATTGCTTGTACATCATCCGCCGTCCCTCCTGTCTTACCTAGCATGGACGGCGGCGGGACAAATATGTCAGGGAAATTTTGCGTCTTTGCCTACCGAGCCTGTATAGGCCGCTCAAAGACCACCAAGCCGAGCTCATAAGGGTGGTCACAATACACCGCTTCGCCCTGCGTCTTGTGCCGCAAGAGCTTCAGGATGATGCAGAGATCCCCTCCTCCACCCAAGGTCATCAACAGGGACAGGTACAGCACAAGGTTCTGTCCTGTATAGATGGAGACGAGCCCCAGCCCAAGCCCCAGGACCAGGGTCGGCATAGCTGAACCCAAGATGTACTGCCACTTCTTCATCGGCTCGGCGCAGGTACAGTAGGGTGAGAGCGCCGACCAAATCACACCGAACTCGATGGCTTTGAAATGGCTCGGCACATGATATCCCCACACCGCACCATGGATCAGTTCGTGGACCACTATCGATACGATCGACAACACCAGCAGCAGGAACAGCCCCGCCAAAGACAGCTCGGCCCCAAGATCGCCGTTCACCCATACATACCAGACAGCCAATACAATGATGAAGGGGAGCACCACAACGATCGCCATGATGTTCGCCTTCACGATATCGATGGTCATCTCCTGCGCAACGAAGCCCTCCCGTTCCAGATCGGCCTTCAGCATCTCGAAGCGTTCTTTCCGCCTCCGTTCGGCATCAGTCAATCTACGTTCTTTTTCTTTCCTCATACCTTTCTTCCTTTCTCGACCCAGTCAAAACGCATCGGTCCTTTTGGGCCTGGGCCTCGGTCATCGCCGCAGCGGACCAGCGCAGAAGGCGCTCGAATGCCTCCTCCAGAGTCAAGCTCTCCTCACCCAGCCCGCATCCCAAGATCTCCCGCTCGTCTCCAGTGAGCAAGGGATACAGTCCTCTTTTCGTGCGCACATCGTCACCGGTCCTCAGTTCATGGAGCGCCCGCAGGACAAAAAACGATCCTTTGTGCGCCTGCTTCAAAAAGCCGGACCGATCCTTCTGGGCTCCATAAAGGTATGTATGGCATGTGGCATGGTACAGCCCTGACGCACCGATAGCGGCAGCGTCTGCCAGATCGTTCCGACCCAGAGCGGGAAGGAGCGGCGCGAGCTCACCGTGATAGGCCCGGGTGTCTCCTGCCAATTGGTATAAATCGTACCGCGGCCAGCTCTTCAACCCATCCGCCCCACACAGGAAGCCACAGGCTTTCTCTCCCTCGGGCATAGCGGACACGATGGCCCGGTAAGCATCCAGGTCGGAACGTCCCACCCGATCCAGCACCGTCACCACATCGATGTCGCTGTCCTCCCCGGCCTCGCCCCGGCCATAGCTGCCCTGGAGCCCCAGGAACAGCAGCCGGGAGCCGAATCGCTCCAACAGCTCACCCGTGAGCCGCGCCATCCATTTTTCGATATCCAGCACCACTCAATCCTCCGTATAGCCGAAGTTCTGGATGGCAGTAGGATCGTTCCGCCAGCTCTCCTTCACCTTGACCCACGTCTCCAAGTATACCTTGGCTCCCATGAACGCCTCCATATCCTGTCGGGCCTGAGTGCTGATCTTCTTCAGCATGGCCCCACCCTTACCGATGATGATGCCTTTGTGAGATGCCTTCTCACAATAGATCGTCACATGGCAATCGATGATGTCGTCGTCCCGCTGAGAGAACCTCGTCACCTCTACGGCAGTCCCGTGCGGGATCTCCTGGTCCAGCTCCCGCAGAAGTTTCTCGCGGACGATCTCCGCCATGATCTGCCGCTCCGGCTGGTCGGTGACTGCCCCTTCCGGAAAGAGCCTGGGTCCTTCAGGCAGCCACGCGCCCAGTATCTCCAGCAGCTCATCCACCCCGTCTCCAGTTTTGGCCGAGATGGGCACCACCGCATCCCAGTCATGGGCTGCGCCGTATACTGCCATCACACTGAGCAGCTTCTCTTTTTCCACCGTATCGATCTTGTTGATGACCAGCGCGGCCGGTACTCCCAGCGTCTTGATGCGGGAGATCAGCTCCTCCTCCGGGCCGCCGATGTGGTCCACCGGCTCTACCAGCAGCATCACGCCGTCCACGTCCGCCACAGACTGGCGCACGACTTTTACCATGTAGTCTCCCAGGCGGGTGCGGGCACGGTGCAGCCCTGGGGTGTCCACGAACACGAATTGGCTGTCCTCCCGGTCCAGCACAGCACAGATCCGGTTCCGGGTGGTCTGAGGCTTCGGGGAGACGATGGCCACCTTCTCTCCCGCCAAGGTGTTCGTCAAAGTGGATTTGCCCACGTTGGGCCGTCCGCATATCGTGATGATGCCCGATCTTTTGATTTCCATAAGAAGATCCTCGACTTTCTTTTCATTGCGGCATCGAACATGGCCGCACCGCACAGTTTTTACCGCTCGACCCCAAGAACGGCCATGATGGCCTCTTCTCGCGCCCTCATCTGAGCTTTCATGGGGCCTTCATCCAAATGGTCGTAGCCCAGCAGGTGCAGGACGGAGTGGACCGCCAGATACGCCAGCTCTCGACGATCGGGATGGCCATACTCCTCGGCCTGGGCCCTCGCCCGCTCCAGAGAGATGCACATGTCCCCTAACGGCACCAGGCCGGTAGCGGGATCGGCCTGCGTTTTTCCAGGCTTGTCCCCCGGAGCGAGATCGAACATGGGGAACGACAACACATCGGTAGGTGCGTCCACCCCTCGCATCTCCAGATTGACCTGATGGATGCCCTCGTCATCCGTCACCAGGACGTCGATCTCACAGGGCACGCTCACCCCCTCTTCGTCCAAAGCTGCACCGATCGCCTCGCTCAGCAAAGCGCACAGGCTCTCGTCCACTTCGGACACATCGGCGGAAATATTGATATCATGCTTCGGCATATCGATACCCCCTCTATATACAAGCAGCCCTTTTCTTGATACCACGCCTGTCCTCCTGCATCCCTCAACGCTTGTCCCGCTTGGCTGCGCGGCGCTTCTCATCGTCCTCATACGCTTTTATGATGCGCTGGACGATGACATGCCGCACCACGTCCGCTCCAGTGAGCTGGCAGATGGCGATGTCCTCTACGCCTTTCAGCACCCGCATGGCCTCTTTCAAGCCGGAGACCTTGTCAGCGGGCAGATCGACCTGCGTTGCGTCTCCTGTGATGACGATTTTGGAGCCGAAGCCCAGCCGGGTGAGGAACATCTTCATCTGTTCCCTGCTGGTGTTCTGGGCCTCGTCCAAGATGATGAAGCTGTCGTCCAGCGTCCGCCCTCGCATGTAGGCCAGCGGAGCCACCTCGATGTTCCCCCGCTCCAGATATTTCTGATAGGTCTCCGCCCCCAGCATATCGAACAGCGCATCGTACAAAGGCCGCAGGTACGGATCCACCTTGGATTGCAGGTCGCCAGGAAGGAAACCGAGCCGCTCACCCGCCTCCACTGCGGGGCGGGTGAGGATGATTCGGTTGATCTGCTTTTCCCGAAAAGCCGCCACCGCCGCCGCCACCGCGAGATAGGTCTTTCCGGTCCCGGCAGGACCCACGCCGATCGTGATGGTGTCGTTCTTGATGGCGTCCACATATCGCTGCTGGCCGATGGTCTTGGCCTTGATGGGCTTGCCCTTGGCGGTGACACACACCACGTCCCCCGCGAGCTTGGCGATCTTGCTCTCGTTGCCCGAACGCACCAGTTCGATGATATACCGCACGTTCTGCTGGCCGATGGTCTCCCCCTTCGCGGACAGGGTGAGCAGCCCCTGGATGGCCTTCACCGCCAGCATGACGTTCTCGCCCTCACCGCTGATCTTCAGCGCGGACTCCCGGTTCACCACCAACACGTCCAGCTCCTGCTCGATGAGGCGGATATTTTCGTCGAACATACCGAACAAATCGACGGCTTCCTCCATGCGCTCGATACTGATGCTCTGCTCTATCATTGGTATTTCTCCTTCACGCGGTCCTTCATCCGCTGTCCTTCGTGTCTCCCGGTCCGCCGCCACGATCCGGCCGGCGTCATCGGCTCAAAAGTGCCGGCCCGTCTCCCCGGGACGTTCTATGGTACGGCCGATCTTCTCCCGGCATTCCGCCAACAGCGTGACGGTGAGCCGCCCGTCCTCTTCCTTCGCCGTGAAATCGGCGCGGAGCACCTCGCCCTGGTTCGCTTCCAGCAGTCCGTCCAGCCGGGCTGCCAGGGCCTGTTCCAGCCGGACGGACGCCTGCTCCTGGTCGAGCGGCCGTTCTTCCAGCGTATACCCACGCAGCGTGGTGGTGGTCAGCCAGACGGGGAACGCGCGGCCAAATAGGACGAGCTGTTCAGTCTTGGTTATTTTATCATATCTCCCATCAGAAATGCTACTGTTTTGAAAAAAATCCACGTCGAACCACAAGATCTTCACGCCATACCCGGTGCGCTCCTCCCCGGTGTATGCCTTCACCTGACATGTGAGGGGGATCGTCTCCTCCAATGTGCGCCACGTCCGGGCAGTCACGGAGCCAACGGCGCGGACGATGAGGTGGCCCAGGTCCACCGTGCCCCCTTCCGGCTCCTTCAGGTCCAGGTCTCCGGTGATGAGCACCTCCCCTTTGGCTACGATATCTCCATCCTGGAACATAGGGCGCCCCGCCTCTGCCTGAATGTCCTCGATGATACCGTCCACCTCCGCCACGATATCCGCCGGCGTGCTTTCATCCAGCAGCTTCGGCTTTTTTTCCGCTTCATGCACCACCACCTCCGCCCGAGTCCCATAGATGTTGATCGCCATATAGGAAAGCTCCGGCAGGCCCAGCAGGGCAGCGTTCGCGGCCTCTTTTTCCGGGATGGACGGGCCATAGGCCCCAGGGCGGACCCCCACCCGCTGGAGCTGGGAGAGGATGACGGCGGTGGGGGTGGTCTCATTGCCCGTCACCTCTATGACCAGCAGGAACTGAGACAGGAAGCTCACCGCTACGAAGCAGAACACCACGCCTGCCACGAAGCCCCACCGCCGTTGGAGGATGCCCTGCGCTACCGCCGCCGCCCCTCGGCGGCCCCGCTCGGTGAGCCGGCACATGGAACGCTGCGCCAACTCGTCCAACCGTTTGCGGTCCGACAAGGCGATGCGGAAGGTGAAGCTGGTCGCATCGATCCAGCACAGCTTCCAAAATTGCAGTCTGTTCTGGGCGCACAGATTCAGCAGCCGTTCCGGGAAAGCCCCGATGGCCTCGATCTCCACATAACCTCGCAGCAGGTTGATGAGCTTTTTCATGCCGTCACCTCATGAATTCCACAGCCGTGATGGTCCCTGTGATGAGCAGCTCCTCCGGCGTCATGGCCCGCAGCTCCAAACCGGCGCCCCGCACCAGTATCACCATGCTGCCGCCGGAAATGTGGATCTCCTCCGGCCCATAGGCCAAGATCCCCCGATGAGGGCCCATGCGCAGCTCTCCGTCTCCGACCACCTCTACTCGCGGCGCGCCTGCCAGGGCGTCGGCGGGCAGATCGAACAATCGGGACGCCCGAAGCAGCAGGCCGTCTTTTTCACCCACGTTCATCACCTCTGGAAAGCTTATGACGAAGATCGCCCCGTCTTGCTTGTCCTCTGGAATTTCATGGACTTTTCCTTCCGGCTGTGATACAATACCCATACAGCAGCAGTTTTCTCCGCCGCAAGGCCGGGAGAAGACCTGGAAAGGCGGTCTTTATGGAACACAATGACAAACGACGGGGCGAAGCCCCCGTTTTCCCGGTGGACGGACCCACCACTCTGCTCCCCTTCCTGCTCGCCAGCGTGAAGGGCAAGAGCCGCAACAACGTGAAATCCCTGCTCTCCCGGCGGCTGGTGGCCGTGGACGGAGTCCCTGTCTCCCGGTTCGACACGCCCCTCCTCCCCGGACAGAAGGTGACCATCCTTCCCTCCTCCGCTCCCCGCGCGGACGCCCTCCCCTTCCCCATCCTCTATGAAGACGAACACCTCATCGTGGTGAACAAACCCGCCAAGCTGCTCAGCGTGGCCAATGAGAAGGAAAAGCTCCGCACCGCCTATCACATGGTCACCGACTATGTGAAGAGCAAACGGATAGACGATCGCATCTATGTCCTGCACCGGCTGGACCGGGACACCTCGGGCGTGCTCATGTTCGCCCGGGACCCGGAGACCAAAGAGCTGTTCCAGGCCCACTGGAACGATATGATCGTCCGCCGGGGCTATCTGGCGGTGGTGGAGGGAGTACCCAAGCCGGAACGGGACACCATCCGCTCCTGGTTGGTGGAGACTGACACCCATCTCGTTTTTTCCGGCCAGCCCGGCCCAGGGGCGAAAGAGGCCGTCACCAGCTACCAGGTGGTCAAGGCCGGCAGCGGGTACGCCCTGTTGGACATCACCATCGAAACAGGCCGCAAGAATCAGATCCGCGTCCACATGAAGGAGCTGGGCTGTCCTGTGGCCGGAGACAAACAATATGGCTCCCGCACCAATCCCATCGGCCGGTTATGCCTCCACGCCAACGAGCTGGCCTTCACCCACCCCGCGACGGGAGAGCCGGTCGTGTTCAAGGCCAAGATGCCCAGGGATTTCAACCGGCCGTTCCACTGAGCGGCGACCGTCCAAAACGATATGACACGAACAAGCGACGATCCGGAACCGACCTCCAAACGGAGCTGGGTCCGGATCGTATCGTCTGGCCTCAGTGCCCTGCTTCGGTATCCCCTGGGGTCTGGTCGATGCAAAGGGCGAAGCAGTCCCGCTTTACACAGAACATCAAGCTGTACTGCGGGACATGCTCTCCGAACTCTTCGCGGTATCCCTCGGAGTCCAAAAAACGATCCCTTTCCAGTTGATATCCATTCGGATCCTCTCCGAAATGGGCCGCCGCCCGCTGCAGCAGGTTGTGGGCGATCTCACGGATGGCGAATCGGGCGATCTCGTCCATCGAGTAGAACTCGACTCCGAACATCAGCCCGGCCGCACGCAGCAGCGGCTCTTCCCCGATGATCAGGAGGAACCGCAGCTTTTGCCCTTGTTTGCCGCAATAGGTCAGTTCATAATATTGTGCGTCCACGATCATGTCATTGCTGGAATATTCCCCTACGAACTGGACGCTGAGTCCCAATATCTCCTGTAAGGGGTGGACGATCAGCGTGTGGATCATGGACAGTTCATCGCTCATCTCTAGTGGGACCGGCCCGACAGCCGTCTTTCCGGTCAGGGCCCGATCTTCGATCATGATATGCCCGGTCAGCCACCCGATGCAGACACCGATAAAGTGCTGCACTGCCTCGATGGAAAAATCGGTGGCATAAAGCTCCCGCTCCAGGGCCGGGAGCGTCTCCCGTCTCATCCTGTCGTGTATCTTCTTGTGGACCAGATAGCCAGGATATCCGATCTCACGCATATAAGCCTCCTCCTCCGCAAAATGCTTGAGGGTGTAGGCTTTGAAATATTTGATCCCTTCCACGCAGGCGAACTTGCTCTCATGCTTTTCGACATAGAGTTCCATGATCTTCTGCACGATGGAAAAGAGCCTGCGGTGCGCCTGGTCCACGATATCCACGCCGATACTGAAGCGATCCTGCCATTGAAATCGCTGCATATAAGATCCCTCTTTTCTACCGCCCGCAGGATTCCAGGCGGAACTAAGGGTGTTTTTTGCAGATGGACATGCTCAAAACGACCAGCCGCCAGTAAGATGGGGCCGCTCTTCGTCGTCACAGCTTCGTTCTCATGCGCTCGTCCCATACTCCGGCAGCCACTCTATCATATGCTGCGGTACAGGGGACGGTCTCTTCAAAAGTCCGCGGACACGAGATCTGTCCAAATGGGCCACGAAAAAGAGGCGGCGTGGCTCGAACCACGCCGCCTCTGGGGCATCTATGCTTTCGATGTCACCGCTCAGGACTCTCCGGTGGCCTCCACCACACCGGACCGCCTCGCAGAGATGGGCTCGCCATGGATGATGAAACGGGACACCGTTTTGTACACCAGGAACGTGACCGCCGAATTGATGGCTCCCACCAACAGGTTGAACGGCAGGATCCCGGACAGCATCAGCGAATCCACCGCCTCGGTGGGCGCGCCCATCCAGACAGGCGTGATGAAATGGTTCGCGGGGACCATCACCAGGCCCCGGACCAGGGTGCCGCACACCAGGCCGATCGCCGCTCCCGAACGGGTGCGGCGGTACTTATAGATGGTGCTGGCCACGAAGGACATCGCCCCGGTGGCGATGATGTGCATGAGGATGCCCCAAGGGCCGGTGGTGCTGATGAACGTGCCCTGGATGACTGCGGCTACCACCGTGAGCACCAGTCCAGCGGCCGGACCGTATGCCATGGCTCCGATGAGGATTGGGATGTCGGCGGGGTCATACTCCAAAAAAGCCACCGCAGGGATGAGCGGCAGGTGGATGGCGGCGATGAGCACCACCGACAGGGCCGCCAGCATGGCCATGACGACCAGCTTTTTGATCTGTTCCTTGCGCATAAAAAATCCCTCCTAAAATAAGTATGAAACGCCTGAAAAGACTGTCTTCCAGACGCAACACTACTTCCACAGGAGGGTCGCACGTCTTCTTCCATCCGGACTATACCGTTGGTCCCGGGATCTCACCGGGTCGACCGCTTTCGCGGGTCGCGGACTCAGGAGGTCCTCCTCCTTTACCGCCAGTGGGGGATCTCACCCCGCCCTGAAGACATCCATTCACTTGTTCCGCCATCATTATATGACATATACCCCGGGGATTCAACTCTTTTTTGCTGGATCTCTCTTTGCTTTGAACGGGTATTTTATCGCTCTTGACGGATCGCCAAAATTATAGTACGATCATATCGATCGATCCGAAAGGAGGGCGTGCTATGGCGCCGGACCAGGAACATACCTGCTGCTTTACCGGCCACCGGCCGGACAAGCTGCCTTGGGGAGCGCACGAGGAGGATCCCCGCTGCGCCGCACTGAAGCGCAGTCTGCTTCGGGAACTGGAGGAGTCCTACCGCCGGGGGTTCCGGCATTTCATCTCGGGCATGGCCATGGGCTGTGACCTCTATTTCGCCGAAGCTGCGCTGTCCCTGCGCAAGAGGTGCCCGGACTTGATCGTAGAGGGCGCCGTCCCCTACCCCGCCCAAGCCGCCCGCTGGCCGGAGCCTATGCGCCGCCGCTGGCGGGCCATATTGGACCGATGCGACCTGGAGACCGTCGTGCAGCAGAACTACGACCGATACTGTATGCTCCGCCGGGACCGATACATGGTGGACCGCTCCGCCGCTGTGCTGGCGGTGTTCAACGGTACGCCCGGCGGCACTCAATACACACTCAACTATGCTATGGACAAAAAGCGTGAGATCCTCCTGCTGGACCCTGCCCAGCCGGAATCGGTGGCCATACATTTCACCATGTGAAAAGCCCCGCCGGATCGGCGGGGCTTTCCCTCACATCTTCAGCGAGCCGCTGAAATTCTCCACGACCTCGCCCACGGCCTTGATGGCTTTGCCCGCCGCTCTCTGAGCGGAGTGCTTCTTCTTTTTGGGCATCATCATCATGCCGATAGCGGCGCCCGCCGCCATGGTCGCCCCAGCGATGGGGAGGACCGCTCTTTTGTCCAGTCTCATGTCTCATCACTCCTTCGCCGATCTAGCTTGCCCATTTTTTCGCAAATGAGTGAAGATCCTGACTGGAAACTATTTCAAGACCAGCGACACCGGACAATGGTCGCTGCCCTGGATCTCCGGGTGGATCGCGGCCTGCTCCAC
The DNA here is from genome assembly GCA_947643715.1 of uncultured bacterium. Taxonomy (GTDB): domain Bacteria; phylum Bacillota; class Clostridia; order Oscillospirales; family Oscillospiraceae; genus Enterenecus. Next base: position 53,532 of record CANRXB010000005.1, on the reverse strand, counting down.
CCGTTCCTTCAGCCGGTCGGAGACGATGAAATAATCGATACGCCAACCAGCGTTCTTCTCCCGGGCCTTGAAGCGGTAGCTCCACCAAGAATATGCTCCCGTCTCCTCCGGATGGAGCAAACGGAACGTGTCGATGAACCCAGACCCCAACAGACGGGTCATAGCGGCACGCTCCTGGTCGGAAAAGCCCGCGTTCCCCCGGTTGGTCTTGGGGTTCTTCAGGTCGATCTCCTCATGAGCCACGTTCAGATCCCCACAGTACACCACAGGCTTGGTCTTGTCCAGGCTCATGAGATAGTCCCGCAGATCCTCCTCCCACTCCATGCGATAGCCGATGCGGGCCAGCTCGTTCTGAGCGTTGGGCGTGTAGCAGTCCACCAGCCAGAGATCCGGATACTCCAGCGTGATGAGCCGCCCTTCATGATCGTGCTTGTCCATGTCCATGCCGTAGCCCACAGCCAAAGGCTCCTGACGGGCAAAGATGGCGGTGCCGGAATAGCCTTTCTTGTCTGCCGAGTTCCAATACTCATGGTAACCGGGCAGCTCTACCTCCGCCTGCCCGCGCTCCATCTTGGTCTCCTGCAAACAGATGAAGTCGGCGTCCAACGCCAGGATAGACTCTACGAACCCCTTTTTCATGCAGGCCCGCAGACCGTTCACGTTCCATGAGACGAATTTCATGTCAGTCCCTCCCGACTTTTTGCCCCGCGCAGTTGCTCCGTCAGCACACAGATCGAAACGATCAGCGCCGCCAGCATGGCCAGAGCCTCCAGCGGCATCCCGAACCGGGCGCCCCCCAATCGCAGGACGAAGTTATACCGCTGCCGCAGGTAGACCATATAACCGGCCAGCGACGCGCCTCCCGCCAGCACCGCCACCGGCAGACGGCGGACATTGGCACAGGCCCAGCAAAGGGTGAACACGTCCGCCAAGAAGAAATACCGCTCGTGCATGTGGGGCAGGAAAAAGGGCACTCCGATCGCCAGCACCACCGCCATGGTCATGGTGACGTCCCGGTCCAGCCGCTCCCCGAGCCGGAAGCCCAGCGCCATCAGGACCAGTACCAAGGCCGCCGCCGCTGCGATGCCTACAGCGGACGCCAGACCACCCTCGGCCAACTGCGCGTGGAGATCGGCGGGGATGAACTGATACATACTGGCTGCGTTGAGGACGAGATTCGGGACCTCCATCATTTGACCAAAATAGATGCCTAAGATGTCCATCAACGGCTTCCCCATGACCATCGCCGGCAGGATGGTGGCCAGATAGGTCAGCGGGAACACCCACAGCTCCCAGAACTTGACCTTTTTCGCCAGCCACAGTACCCCCCATAATGGGAGCACGAACACCGCCTGGAGCTTGAACGAGAACGCCACCGCCATCAACGCCACGGAGGTCTTGTTCTTCCCCTCCATCACAGCGACCACGGCATGGATGCACAGTGCGCCATAGATGACGTCACACTGGCCCCAATAGGCCCCGTTGAGCACCACCACCGGCAACAATAGGGCTCCTGCAAAAGCGACCAGAGGCGCTTCGCTCCCGCGATGACCTCTGACCAGGCACCGGACCAGCCGCAAACACCCCCATGCCAGCACCACGTCGAACAAGATCGAAAACAGCTTGTACATATATAGGTCCGGCACATCGATATAGGACATGAACGCGACGTAATAGAGATACGGCATATTATAATTCCCCACGCTGTTGGCCAAAGCGGAGAATCCGCCGTAGGTCCGGAAAAACGCGGCCCAATTTCGCAAGAACGAGACATAATCGCCGCTGATATGATCCATGCTCAGCGCCCGGACCAGCATAGCCGCCCCGATCGGCAACAGCATGATCCACAGTTCCTCCCGGTCGGCTCCCTCCAGGCGCAGCAAGAACAGCGATACCGCCGCCAAGACCGCCAGCACCACCGCGATCCCCGTCCGGTCCAGCCATCCCCCCTGCTCCAGCATCAGGCACACGGCCGCGCTGGCCACCAGCATGAGGATCCCCAGCCCGGCGCAGACCGGCGCCAGATCTGTTTTCCATCGTTTATCCATATGATTCCTCCTGGTCCACATTTCCGAGTATGATACCACAGACTTCCGACCTTGTCCAGTCTGCTGAACTGTGATGTATAAAAGGTGATCTCACTACTGAATACATTACATGGCTGGCGGGTCCATTTGTGGCAGAGTGGCACAGGCTGGAGGACGGTGATCGACCAGCAAGAAGGAAGCGAAGCGGGAGCGTCCGGGGGTGACCTGGGCGCTCCATTCTCTTTGTCGGCCCTCTCGAAGAGCGCACTTACTCACCATCGCCGCTGGCGGCTCGTGCATCGGATGCCGCTGCGTCGATGCGCTGGAGGCTTGGGGACTGTCGGCCACCTACCGGTGTATTGCTCACTATTATCGTGCCTCTCTCAAAGCGATTCTAAAACTTGTTCTTTAGCAAACCACGAAAAAATCCGAAAAAGAAGCCCAACACAAATTTCAACATTCAGCAATCATCTCCCATCCACGAATCGCAGACTTCCTGATAATGAGTAGTCAGAACTAATTCCCCACGTTCGTTGCTTGCAATGTCAGCCCATTCGAGCACTGCCGCCAACACAAACACAGGATCATAAACAGATTTTCCACTTTCAGCATGGGCATATCGATAGCCTATCGCTCCGACAACCGTTGCTTCATTACATTCTGGTTCGCCGAGCCGATGGTTTCGCCCGTTTCCTTTTTTCGCCCGTCCTCCCTGTGAAACCAGGAGATTAACAATGACATCAAACACTTCATATCGATAGGGTGGGTTGATCGGAAGTTTGTCGCTAAGAAAAGAAACACCATCTGGAGCAGCACGAATCTCGCACGGAAGTCCTCTTGCTGTATGGACGATTACTCTTCCGTTATTCTCTATCAGTTTCCTTTTTATGATATCCGATGCCTTTTTACTGTTCTCCTGAACACACCATGTTGTCATATCGATACTCCTTTCGTCCTTGGATTGTTGCGAATTTTGCTGATCGTTTTCGACTAAACTCAATGCCGAAAGCAAATCATCAAGCCTCTTTTTAGCGGTCGGATAGGAAATCCCCAATTCGTTTTGTACTGAGCTCATATTACCTCGCTGTTTTATAAAGGTAATAAGGAAACCTATTTGTTCTGAGGTCAGCGAGTCAAAGGGACTTAATTCAAAATCATTTCGCAGTTCCATCCCACAACCTGTACATCGCAAAGATGTAATTCTTAGTTTTGTGCCACAAGCAGGGCATTCTGGAATCACCTTCAACATAAAATCAACTCCTTGCCTACCATAGTAACGCAAAGTTTTTTAATTGTCAATATAGAGTTTAAAATATTTAATTCTATTTTTGCATATAGAACTATACAACTTATGTTTGTTGTTTTAGGTAAAATGAAAATCACTCTGACAAATGCTCTTTTGAGACACCGTCTCTGTCCGATATCCATGTATCCATATCTATGTAGACAGGGGCGTATACTTCTATACCCCTAAAATATATTTGGATGGGGTCCGTATCCGTACCGCGTCCAAGCAGGGACGATCCACCTGCGATCTCCACAACAGCGCAGATCTGCTGCTCGGGCATAGATCGGCCTGAACGCAGGAGTGGATGGAGGAGACAAAAAATCGATTGACAATTTTCTTCCATGGGATATAATAGTCCGTACAGGTGTCAAGACATCTGTGCGGACTATCATACATACTGTGAGGGATGGAAATGGAATCGATCGGATCGTTCTTGAAACGCAAGGATATCGTGATCTCCGGCAAGCGCTATGGGATCGACGCGCTGGGCGCTATGGCTCAGGGCCTGTTCTGCTCTTTGCTCATCGGGACCATCATCAAGACCTTGGGGGAACAGACCAGCCTGACGTTCCTGGTGGACATCGGTAACTACGCCTGCGCGATGAGCGGCGCCGCCATGGCGGTGGCCATCGGCTGGGCGCTGAAGGCGCCGCCCATGGTGCTGTTCTCTTTGGCTACGGTGGGCTATGCCGCCAACGCTCTGGGCAGCACCAGCCTGATCCCCGGCCAGACAGGTGCCGGAGGCCCGTTGGCGGTGCTGTTCATCGCCATCATCTCCGCTGAATGCGGAAAGGCGGTCTCGAAAGAGACGAGAGTGGATATCCTCGTCACGCCCCTGGTGACGATACTCGTCGGCGTTGGGCTGTCGGCCTTGACCGCTCCCGCCATCGGGACCGCCGCCACCGCCATCGGCAACGTCATCATGTGGGCCACCGACCTCCAGCCCTTCTTCATGGGCATCATCGTCAGCGTCCTCATGGGCATGGCTCTCACCCTGCCCATCTCTTCCGCCGCCATCTGTGCCGCCTTCGGCCTTACCGGGCTGGCCGGAGGCGCGGCAGTAGCCGGGTGCTGTGCCAACATGGTGGGCTTCGCTGTGCTCTCCTTCAATGAGAACCGCTGGGGCGGGCTGGTGAGCCAAGGCATCGGCACGTCCATGCTCCAAATGGGCAACATCGTGAAGAACCCAAAGATATGGCTGCCAGCCATCCTCACCTCTGCCATCACCGGCCCCATCGCCACCTGCCTGTTCCGACTGGAGATGAACGGGCCTCCCGTGTCCGCCGGCATGGGGACCTGCGGACTGGTGGGCCAGATCGGCGTGTGGACAGGTTGGCTCTCCCCCAGCGAAAAAGCCATCGCCAACGGGGCAGCCGCCATCGTCCCCGGAGCCATGGACTGGCTCGGTCTGATCATGATCTCCTTCATCCTTCCGGCCGTGCTATGCTGGGTGTTCGGCCAGCTCCTGCGCAACATGGGCTGGATCAAGGACGGCGACCTGAGACTGGATTGAGCTCGAAAAAACACAGCGGACCGCATATGGTACGGTCCGCTGTGTTTCGTCTTTCAGCCTTTCTGGAGCAGCAGCGTATCCAGCATCCGCTTGAAGATACCGCCGATGCTCAGCCTGGGCACGCCCTGTGCCGCTACCAGGTCGATGGCGTCTACCTGCACTCCGTCCACCATCACCTTCAGCTCGCCCAGCTTCTGGCCCTGCTCCACCGGAGCCTCCACCTGTTGAGCGAGTTCTAGCTGGGTCGTGATGGCACCAGCCTTGCTCTTCTCTATCAGTACGGAACACTCCCGCGCCGTGACAGGCTGTACGGTGTCCTGCTCCCCCAGCAGCACTTCCACCGGAGGGATGGCCTCGCTCGGATAGACGGGGGTGATGGCATAGTTGGCGAAGCCATAATTGAGCAGGGTCTTGCAGCTCTCGAACCTGTCGTTGGACGTCGGCGCGTGCATCACTACGGCGATGAGCTCCATACCGTCCCGCTCCGCAGTGGCGGACAGGCAGTACAACGCGGTGTCGGTAAAGCCGGTCTTTAGCCCTGTGGCGCCTTCATAGTAAAAGATGAGGCGGTTCGTGTTGGAAAGCTGGAACGAACCGTCCCGCAGAGTATCCATCCAAATGGTGGTGAACTCCCGGATGGAGGGATGGTTCAAGATCAGTTCCCGGCTCATCAGCGCGATGTCGTAAGCGCAGGTGAGATGCCCTTCTGCGGGCAGTCCGGTACAGTTCTTGAACGTGGTGTCCTGCATCCCCAGCTCGGCGGCGCGCTGGTTCATGCGCTCCACGAAGGCGGTCTCGCTGCCCGCCACATGCTCGGCCAAGGCCACGGCGCAATCGTTGGCGGACACCACCGTGACCGCCTTCACCATGTCCCGCACGGACATCTGCTCGTTCTCCTTCAGCCAGATCTGGGAGCCTCCCATGGAGATGGCGTGGGGGGAAGCGGTGACCATGTCGTCCCAACCCAAAGTACCGGAATCGATGGCCTCCATCACCAGCAGCAGGGTCATCACCTTGGTGACGGAAGCGGGCTCGTACCGAGTCTTGGAAGCTTGCTCACACAGGATCGAGCCGGTGGTCTTTTCCATGAGGATCGCAGAGGGGGCGGATACCTCCGCAGGGACGGCGTAAGCCCGAACGGGCAGCAGGCACAGCAGCGCCAGCCCCAGGGCGGTGATTCGTTTCATGGCGTGAACCTCTTTTCCATTTGACTTATGGGTGCAGGATGTGAAAAAACAGCCGGTCCTATGCGTGGAAAAATAAAGTCGTCCCGCTTTTCTTGTGTGGAACAGCGAGGATCTGGATATACTTTCCTTGCCATCATCAAAAAGGAGGCTGCGCAAGATGGGAAAAATGGACAAGTATCTCTGCATATGCGGCTACGTGTATGACCCGGAAGTAGGCGATCCCGACGGCGGCATCGCCCCCGGCACGCCCTTCTCGGACATCCCGGACGATTGGGTGTGCCCCGTATGCCTGCTGGGCAAGGATGCCTTCTCTCCCGCATGAAACCGGAAAAAAGCATGGAAAACGGCCCCTGGCGATACGCCAAGGGCCGTCCTTCATGCTTCTTCTTCCTCACTGGGCGGCAGGACCACCACCCGGATCTCCAGGACCCGGTGGTGCTCGGCCCGGGTCACGGTGACGTCCAGGTCCTCCCACACGAAACGGTCCCCGACCTCGGGCACGCGGCCGAGCTGCTCCAGCACCCACCCGGACACAGTGGCCGCATCACATGAGCCTGTGACGGAAAACAAATCGTACAGGTCGTCGAGGTCGGCGGAGCAGGAGATGAGATAGCTGTCATCCGGCTGCTTCCGAAATTGCTCCACCACTTCGTCATGCTCGTCCCAGATCTCTCCTACCAGCTCTTCCACGATGTCCTCCATGGTGAGGATGCCCTCGGTGCCGCCGTACTCGTCCACCACCACCGCGAGCTGGGTCTTGGTCCGCTGGAATTGGCGCATCAGATCGTCGATCTTGGTCGCTGCGGTGATGTGGAGCACCGGGCGCACCAACGGCGAGAGCTGGTCCCGGCCATGATACCGGGCGGAGAACAGATCCTTCTGGTGGATCACTCCCACCACATCGTCGATGCTCTCGTGGTACACCGGCAGACGGGAATAACCCTCCGCAGCGAACACCGCCGCTACGTCCGCCAAGGAGGAGGTATCCTCCACCGCCACTACGTCCACCCGCGGCGTGAGGATATCGCCAGCCTCCAGATCGTCGAAACGGATGGCGGAACGGATGAGCTGGCTCTCTTCCCGGTCCAGGCCGCCCTGGTCTTCCGCCTCGGACACCATAGTGACAAGCTCCTCATCGGTGATGCCTTCGTCCTCTTCCTTGTGGAACAGCTTCGTCAGGAGCTTCTTCCACAAGCCGAACAGGAAGTTGAGCGGGGTGAGCACCGTCATGAACAGGCGCAGCAAGGGGGCGGAAAACATAGCGAAGGTTTCCGGGGACTCCTTTGCCAAGCTTTTGGGCGAGATCTCACCGAAGATGAGCACGACCACGGTGAGTACGATCGTAGACACTGCCGGACCAGTGGTCTGGCCGAGCCATGTGATGAACAGCAGGGTGGACAAAGTGGTGGCCACGTTGTTCACGATGTTGTTGCCGATGAGGATCGTGGAAAGCAAACGGTCATAGTCCTCCGCCAAGGCCAAGGTCCTTTCCGCCTTTTTGTCTCCATTGTCTGCCCGGCTTTTCAACCGGATCCGGTTGAGCGAGGTAAAGGCCGTCTCGGTGGCGGAAAAGTAGCCGGACATGACTACCATTAGCACCAGCACAGCCAACAGTATCATACTGTCTGTGTCCATGAGGACGGATCAACTCCCAATATAAGTAATGATATACCTGTGAAGAGGTATTTAGAGATATATATCATATTTTCAGAAAAAAAGCAAGAGGGCATCTCCGTCATCGCTTTCAAAAAGAGAGTTTCCGAACTATGACTTCGGCGATCTCCACAAAAGCGCATTGACATGACCGGGATCCTGTGCTATGATCGCTCCAACAGCCCGGCAGTTCGGAGGGAAGATCGATGGATATCACTTATGCCGTTGAGCAGGAAAAGTTCAACTATAGGGTCTGTGCTGTAATGATCGCCAACAATAAGATCTTGGCGATGCACGACGAACGTTCTCCATACTTTTATCTGCCTGGAGGCAGGGTCCAGATGGGAGAGACCGCAGAACACGCAGTGGTCAGGGAGGTAGAAGAAGAGCTGGATATCACGCCTGAGATCGTTCGTCCCCTATGGCTAAATCAAAGCTTTTTCACAGAGGACATCGACAAACTGAACTATCATGAGATCTGTATCTATTATCTGATGGATATTTCGGGAACAAGACTATTGGAAAAAGGAGACCGGTTCACACTTCGCGAAGGACACCATATACATGATTTTGAATGGCTTGCCTTTGAACGTTTACAGGATGAGCATTTCTATCCCGTATTCCTGAAAACAAGCATTTTCGATCTTCCCGAGCATTTCACTATCCGGACAGAATACGAGTGATCATGAAGCTTCCGATCTATAGGGCAGCCACCCATCCGTGGGTAGCTGCCCGCTTTGGATATTTTGACGAACGTTTTTGTGAAACGGCTCTCGGCAGCACTGATCTGAAAATAGACGCAGCGCGATCTATATCTGCGCAGGAAGTGCCGCCCAGCCATTGGCCGGGCGGCACTTTTTATAGGATGATGCAGATGAGTCCACCAGATCCTTCGTTGATGATACGTTGGAGCGTCTCCCTCAGCTTTTCCCGGGCCTCTTCCGGCATCCGCTTCAGCTTTCCGTTCAGGTCCTCCCCCACCAGCTCGTGGAAGGATCTTCCAAAGATGTTGGAGTCCCAGATCCGCCCCGTATCTCCCTCAAATTGCCGGAGCAGATAATCCACCATCTCTTCCGACTGCTTCTCTGTGCCCATGATGGGAGACACCTCGGTCTTGATATCTGCCCGCATCATATGGATGGACGGAGCAGACGCTTTCAGTCTCACCCCGTACCGGCCTCCCTGCTTCACGATCTCCGGCTCCTCCAGCGTCATCTCCTCCGGGTCGGGCATGACGATGCCATATCCGGTGGCTTCCACCTGGGCCAGCGCCCCCTCCACCTTCTCATAGCTGCGCTTCATGGCCGCCATCTGGGTGAGCTGATCGATCAGATCGCCGTCATCCCGGATCTCCAGCCCGCACCGTTCGGACACGGTAGAGTAGAACAGCCCTCGCGGCAGCTCTAACGTAGCGGTCACGACCCCGCTGCCCATATCCATGCGCTCCAGTACGGCGGAGCTCACCTCTTCCCGGTCCCCCATGGAGAACACCGCGCCCTCCGCATCCCGCAGCCGCTGGAGGCCCGCAGTCTCCTCCCGGATCATGGCATACAGTCCGCTCTTTATGGGATGGTCGAAAGGCAGGACGTCCACCCACGGAGGCAGGAACAGGTCCATTTGCTTGAGCGGGAACTCGTGGAGCACGGCTCGGATGATCTCACTCACCGCTCCCTCGTCCAAGGTGAGGCAGTTCGCAGCCAGGCACGTCACATCATATCGCTCGGCGATGTCCGCCTGGAGGGTCTGCGCCCGCTCGCCGTAGGGCTGGGCCGAGTTGAGCAGCACCATGAAAGGCTTCCCCAGTCCTTTCAGTTCGCCGATCACCCGTTCCTCCGCCTCCAGGTAGTCCTCCCGGGGGATATCGGTGACCGTACCGTCCGTAGTGACCACGATGCCGATGGTGGAATGGTCGGTGATGACTTTCTGCGTACCATATTCCGCCGCCTGGGTCATGGGGATCTCGTGGTCGAACCAAGGGGTCGTGACCATCCGCGGCTGCTCTCCATCCAACTGGCCCAGGGCACTGGGCACCATATAACCCACGCAGTCGATCAGCCGGACGGAGAACACCCCGCCGTCGTCCATAGCCATCTCCACAGCGTCCTCGGGAACGAACTTGGGCTCAGCGGTCATCACCACCCGACCGGAGCCGCTCTGCGGCAACTCGTCTCGCGCCCTGTCCCTGATATAGCTGTTCTCGATCTTGGGCAAGACCAGTGTCTCCATGAACCGCTTGATGAAGGTGGACTTCCCCGTGCGGACCGGCCCCACCACGCCGATATAGATATCGCCTTGGGTGCGCTGGGCGATATCCTCATACAGTTTGTTTTCCAAAGCTGAACCCTCCTCACGCATACTCACTCCATTTCTATGGAACTTGACCGAAGAATATGACAGGGAGCGGCGTGGAATTCGTCCACGCCGCTCCCGTCGTTCAAGTCCTCCTGGTCGGGATGAGCAGCAGCGCGCCCACCGCCGCCTCATCCGCAGGCAGGTCGTTGGCGGAACAGATATCGGACACGGTGGAACCGCAGGCTTTCGCGATGTCCCACAGCGCCTCTCCCCGCTCTACCCGTCGGATGACCACCGAGGGACGCACTCCGATGTCCTGCACATTGCTGGGCTTCACCTCTGCGACACAGTTCATCTGTTCCTCTTTCGTGAGGGTCCAGGTGAACTCCGCTTCAAAGCGCACCTCCAGCCCGCCCGTGACAGGGACCGCAGTGGCCTCTCCCACCGGGCGGCACCGGCAGGAGCAGTCACACCCCTCCGGCAACTCCACCCGGCAGGTCACGGGGACATCTGTCTCCACGCCGCACAAGGCATCGTCCTCACTGAGATAGAGGACCGCGACCTTCACCTGAGCGGTGAACTCCATCCCTCCCTCTGCGGGCGCTCCCGCCATGGAGGACACCACCGCGGCGCAATCCAGCACCTGCTTCGCCGGTATGCCCGACTCACACAGCCTCCGGCCCAGCTCCCGTCTGGCGGACCGCTCCAGCACCGTGCACAACCGTACCGGCGCACGCTCTACGTCGATGGGCTGGCCCACACAGTACGCATCGCTGATGAGCGCGATCGACCGCCGCTCCCACACCGCCGCCTGGGCCAGCACCTCCAGCGCCACCTCCAGCTCCCCTTCCCGCGCCTGACAGTCCACGCTCTTCAGCGTCACCGTCACCTCGGGCTCCGCCTCATCGGGCAGCTCGCCGATGTCCAGGATCTGAGAATACGGCAGCTCGAACCGGGCCTGGTTCACTCCATCCCCAGAACGATATACCACACAGAGCTGTACATCTCCCTTGAGAACCAGCTTCTTGCCGATGGATTTCGCGTCCGAAGCCCCCAGCTCCGCCCGGTAGGAGAGCAGCTCCTCCACCTCCGGCCGGGACGCGGGAGGACGCAGCACATCGGAAAAGGTGAAGGTCTTTTCCGAAACGTCCGGTATGACACAGCACTTTTTGGAAACGATCAGCTTTTGCAGCCCTTCCCCCTCGCCTCCAGTGAGGTCTGCGGACAGCTCCCGGCGCTCCCGCTCGTAAGCCGCCGTCCACGCGGAAAGCTCCACCCGCACCAGCATCTTTCGGGGATTGATGGTCCTGGCGTCCGCCGACGGCGCCTGGATATCGGCCAGCACCGGACAGCCGGCGTGGAATCGGGGGTCGTCCCGGACGCACTGGAACGGGATGGACACCTCCAGCGCCCGGGGCAGCTCCTCCCCTTCCGGTATGTACAGCACTGTCACCCGGGCGCTTCCGGTGAGCCTGAGTGTGCCCTCCCCCGCTTCCTTGTCTTTGAGCAACACTTTGCCTGACGCCGAAACGATGCGGGCGATATCAGGGAATGCGTCAGGCACGATGCTCTCCAGCGTCTCCTCCTGCGTGAACATCATATGCGCCGCGCTGCGATAGCCCTCCAGCGTGACGCGCTGCAGCTCCATATCCATAGGCTTTCCTCTCCTTGCACGTATTCTGGTCCACTATATGAAGTGGACCGCTCCGATATGCCAAAGCCCGGGACATGGCGCTCCGCTCAGTTTCGACGTCTTGTTTCAATCCATATGGAATATCTTGCGCATCAGGCCGCACAGCGCCTTGGGAAACTTCACCACGACCACCCGCATGGAAACAACCCCCTCTCTCGCCGCCGGATGATAATCCAGCATATGAGAGAAGGGGCTGTCCTGTTCGTTATCTTTTGAAGATCCTACAAATCATTTGTTTTTTGCCAGTTCCCACGCGGGGATCTCCTTCGCCTGCTCATAGAGGCGGACATAGCTCTTGTGGCGGCTGGGCGCGATCTTCCCCTCCGCCAGCGCCTCCCGCACGGCGCAGCCCCGCTCCTTCACATGGGCACAGCCCTGAAAGCGGCAATGCTCCAAATAGGGGACGAACTCCCGGAACGCGGTGGCCAGCTCCCCTTTGGGGATGGTCTCCAGCAGGTCCACGTCGAAGGAGGAGAAGCCCGGCGTATCCGCCACCAGCCCCCCCGCCACCGGGAACAGCTCCACATGGCGGGTGGTATGACGGCCCCGGCCCAGCTTTTCGCTCACCTCGCCGACCTGGAGCCCGAACCCCGGCTGGAGGGCATTCAGGATACTGGACTTGCCCACCCCCGAGTTCCCTGTGAAGGCGGACACCTTCCCCACGATCGCCGCAGCCAGCTCCGCCACGCCTTCCCCCGTCTCCGCGCTCACCTGGAGCGTGGGGAAGCCCGCCTCCCGATAGACCCGGACCAGCTCCTCTGCCCGGTCGAGGTCGCACTTGTTGAAGCAGATGAGGGGCTCGCACCCTTTCCACTCCGCCATGGCCGCCATGCGGTCGATGAGGAACGGGTCGGTGACCGGAAGGGCCCCGGAACATACGATGACCAGCAGATCGATATTGGCCACCGCCGGGCGGCTGAACTGGTTCTTTCGAGGCAGGACTGCGTCCACCATGCCTGTGCCGTCCTCCGACCGGGTAATCTCCACCCGGTCCCCCACCAAAGGGGCGAGCTTCTGGTGCCGGAGCTTGCCTCTGCCACGGCAGGGGACCGTATGCCCATCCTCCACGCCCACGTAATAGAAACCGCTCAGAGCCTTGACGATCTGTCCCTCCATACCGTCAGAACTTGATGGGATAGCTGCTCACCAGCGCCCCATTGATATAGATGAACACCATTTGGAGGCCAGCGCTGGTCACGTTCCGGCTGAGGCTGTTGCTCATGTCGGCATCCACCGCGCCGTCGAAGTGGGTCACGTCCCCCACCACGATACGCACGTTCACCGAACCGGTATAGTTGCTGAGATCCACCGTGATGGTCTGAGTGCTGGTGTTCGCCATCACGTCCTGCGTAGGCTCCACGGCCGGCGGATCGCTCTCTTCTACCAGCGGTTCGCTTTCCGAAGGGGTCGGCTCCGGCGTGGGGACAGGTTCCGGACCTTTGCTCACCCACAGATCGATGGCGGTGTCCTTGTCCACCTGAGCGCCCGCCTCGACGCTCTGCCACATCACACGGCCCACGGCGTACTCGTCGCTGTAGTGCTCTGTCACACGGCCCACTCTCAGCCCAAGCTGCTTGATCTGGGCCTCCACGTCCTCGACCGGGGCCTTGAGGAAGGGCGGCACCGTCACCTGCTTCTGCTCCGGCCCCTTGCTGATGACGATGGTGACCTCGTCGCCCTTTTCCACCAGCGTGTCCTGCATCGGCGTATAGGAGATGACATAGCCCTGCGTGATCGTCTCGGAATAGTCGTCCTCCTGCCGGACCTTCAGCCCCATCTCATTTTGCAGCTTATCCAAGGCCCTGCGGGCGTCCCATCCGGTCACGTCCACCATATACATATTGTCCTCACCGCCGCTGATGTTCACGGTGATGGTCTTGTTCCCTTCCCGTACCTTCGTACCGGCAACGGGATCCTGGGCGCAGATCTGCCCCTGCGGATAGGTGGCGCTATAGCGGGTGGGACCCTCTACCACGATGAAATCGCCCTGGATGGTCTTGTCCTTCTCCAATTGCTCCAAGGTATAGCCCAACAGGTTGGGCACCTCGAACTCCGGGGCCTCGGCGAACAGCAGGTCCCGGATGAAAAAGTTCCAGAGGAAATAGCCCATACAGCCGATGAAGGCCAGGATGAGGAACACCGCCACAAAAGCTGCGGCAACGCCGCCGCGGCGGGGCGGCTCGTCATCATAGTCGTAATCGTCCGGGTCCGGCTCCCGGCGGCGGCGCTCCCGATGCTCTTCCTGGGGCCGCTCCAGCTTCCGGCGCTCCACCGGCACCCGCACGGACGCGGTGATGGCCGAGGCCGGCACGACCATGGTCGGCTCGTCCTCCGACATCGGCCCAGTGCAAGGGGCCGGCTCATAATCCGGGTTCTTCCGGAACTCCATCAGATCCTTCAGCATATCGTCGGCGGAAGCATACCGCTGACTCAGTTCCGGCGCCATCGCTTTCATGGTGATCGCCTCCAATGCTTTCGGTACGTCCGGGTTCAGATCGCGCGGAGAGACCGGGATGGACTTGATGTGCTGGATGGCCACCGCCACCGGGGTGTCCCCCTCGAAGGGGAGGCGCCCGGTCAGCATCTCATACAGCACCACACCGGCGGAATACAGATCTGTCCGGCAATCCACATGGCTGCCCTTCGCCTGCTCCGGCGAGATATAGTGGACAGATCCGATGGCCTCCTGCGTCATCGTGTTCTGGGCCGCGCTGGCCAACTGGGCGATGCCGAAGTCCGTGACTTTCACGCTGCCGTCCCGGAGCACCATGATGTTATGGGGCTTGATGTCCCGGTGGATGATGCCCCTGCCGTGCGCATGGCTCAATGCCCGAACGATCTGAGTGATGAAGTGCTGGGCCTCCCGCCAGTTCAGCGGCGTGCCCCGCCGCTGCATATACTGCTTGAGGGTCAGCCCATCCACCAGCTCCATGACGATATAGTCCAGCCCATCGGAACGGCTCACATCGTACACCGACACGATGTTGGCGTGGGACAGCATGGCCACTGCCTGGGATTCGTCATGGAAGCGGCGGCGGAAGTCCGCGTCACTGGCCAGCTCCGGCTTCAATATCTTGATGGCCACCAGCCGGTTGAGCCGGTGGCACCGAGCCTTGTACACCACAGCCATGCCGCCGGTGCCGATGCACTCCAGGATCTCATATCGATTGTCGAGCATTTTACCTATGTATCGATCCATGGTAAAAGTCCTCCTCGTTCACATCTGCGCCAGCACAACAGTCACGTTGTCCGGCGCACCCCGTTCCAGCGTCAGGCCGAGCAGCGCCCTGCAGAACTCTTCCGGTCCCGCCTCCCGGCCGCTCAGACCCAGGATCGTCTCGTCGTCCAACACATTGGTGAGCCCGTCGCTGCACAGCAGCAACCGGCTGCCCTCTCCCGGCTCCAGCCACGTCAGATCGCACTCCACTTGGCTGTCCACACCCAACGCACGGGTGATCAGGTTCTTCTTCGGATGTACCCGCGCCTCGCCGGGCGTGATCTCTCCCCGGTCCACCAGGATCTGCACCAGGGAATGGTCCACCGTGATCTGGCGGATGGAATCATTTTCCAGCAAGTAGCCGCGGCTGTCCCCGATGTTCGCTACACAAACGCCTTGCGGCCGCACCAGCGCCGCCACCAAAGTGGTGCCCATGCCCTCGTACTCCCGATTCTCCCGGCTGAGGCGGTACACCCTCTCATTGGCTTCCCGGCAAGCAGCCGCCAGCATCTGCTCCTGCTCCTTCGGCCCTTCCCGTATGCCGCCCGCCAGAGCCGCCTCCATCGTAGCGGTGAACGCTTCCACCGCCACTGAACTGGCGACGCTCCCCGCCTGGGCGCCGCCCATGCCGTCGCACACCACCAGCAAGGCCGTGCCGTCCTCCAGCCTGCGCAGGGCGAAGCTGTCCTGATTGTCCCTTCTCATACGGCCCACGTCCGTCATGCCACATACTCTCAATTCGATCCCTCCTCTGGGATTTGGGTCTCTCCCTCCACGATCCGCCGCCGGCGAAGCTGGCCGCAGGCGGCATCGATGTCGCTCCCCAGCCTTCTCCGGACCGTAGCTGTGACGCCGTGGCCCTCCAGCCGCTGCTGGAACTGCCGCACCCGGCGGCTGGGCTTCAGCGGCGACTCCGCCACCTCGTTGAGCGGGATGAGGTTCACGTGCCCGGGCTGGCCCCGCAGGAGCTTTGCCAGCCGGTCGGCCTGTTCGTCGCTGTCGTTCACGCCGTCGATCATCGCATACTCGTAGGAAATCCGCCTCCCGGTGGTCTCGAAGTACCGGCGGCAGGCGTCCATCAAGGTCTCTACTCCCACGGCCCGGTTCACGGGCATCAGCCTGGAACGGACGCTGTCGTCAGGAGCGTGGAGAGAGACGCTCAATGTCAATTGTAACCCAAGACGGGCCAGTTTGTCAATTTTCTCGACCAGCCCACAGGTGGACACAGAGATGTGGCGCATCCCGATATTTGCCCCTTCCGGGTGGTTCACCAGGGTCAAAAACCTCAAAACATGATCGAAATTGTCCAGTGGTTCGCCGATCCCCATCATCACGATGTTGGAAACGGCCTCGCCGCTGTCCTTTCTAGTAAATATTACCTGGTCCAAGATCTCCCCCGGAGCCAGGTCCCGTACCTTCCCCCCCAGGGTGGAGGCACAGAACGCACAGCCCATGTTGCACCCCACCTGGCTGGACACACATACAGTATTCCCATGCTTATAGCGCATCAAAACCGTTTCCACACAATTTCCGTCCCACAGCCGCCACAGGTACTTCACGGTCCCGTCCATCCGGGAGACCTGCTTGCGCTCCACTTGGGGGACCGTGAGCATACACTGCTCCTTCAGCTTTTCCCGCAGCGCTTTGGGCAGGTCCGTCATCTCGTCGAAGGACTCCGCCCCTTGATGGAGCCAGCGGAACACCTGCATGGCCCGGAACTTGGGCTGGCCCAGCTCTTTGAGATAGTCCTCCAGCTCCTCCGGGAGCATGGACTTCAAGTCGGTCATGGAGATCACCCTTTCCTGTGCAGCCGAGCCACGAAAAAGCCGTCTGTACCGTGTATATGGGGCCAGAAGGTCATCCGGCCGCCCGGCTGGGGACCGAAACGGGGCAAATCGAACGCAGCCGGCTCGAACTGCCCATGGTCCCTCAAAAAGCCGTCCACCACGCCGCCGTTCTCCGCCTCCAAAAGAGTGCACGTAGAATACACCAGCGTCCCGCCGGGACGGACATACTGGGCACAGTTGTCCAGGATCCTCCGCTGGACCTCCGGCAGACCTCCCAGCGGCTCCGGATCCTTATAGCGTATGTCCGGCTTCTTGCGTATGATGCCAAGTCCGGAACAGGGAACATCGATGAGCACTGTGTCGAACCGGCCCACCCAGTCCTCCCGGGTCTTGGCAGCGTCCTGTAAGCATGGGACCATGACGGACAGACCGAGCCTGTCCCTCCCCGCCTCCAGCAGCTTGATCTTATGGGGATGGATATCGCAGGAGACGAGCTCGCCCCGATCCTCCATCGCGATCGCCGCAGCGAACGACTTCCCCCCCGGTGCGGCGCAACAGTCCAGCACCCGGGTCCCGGGCCCCGCTCCTGACGCCATCACCGCAAGCCTGGAGGCTGCGTCCTGGACGTAGAACTCCCCCCGGCGGAACGCGTCCAGCCGCTCCAGGTCCCCGGTCCCCGTCAGCAGCAGGCAACCGGACAGCCAGGGATGGGGCTCCACCTCGACGCCTTGTGCCCGCAGTCCGTCCGCCAGCCGTTCCGGCGTGGTCCGCAACGTGTTCACCTGGACCGTCGTGGGCGGCTGCCGGCCGTTCGCTTCCATCAGGTCCTGGGCCCCTTCCAGCCCGAGCAGTTCCACGAACTTCTCCACCAGCCAGCGCGGGTGGCTGTACCGGATGGAGAGGGTCTCGATCCGATCGCGCCCCCGGATCTCCGCCCCCTCCCCCTGCCGAAGCAAGGCGCGCAGCACACCGTTCACCAGCCCCGCCGCCCGAGGGTTCCGGCTATGCTTCTTGGCCAGTTCTACCGCCTCGTTCACTGCGGCGCTGGGCGGGATCTTGTCCAGGAACAGAAGCTGGTACGCGGCCACCCGCAGATCGCACAGGATCTTGACGTCCAGCTTCTCCAGCTTCATGGAGCACACCTGGGCCAGCCGCCAGTCCAACAGCAGCTTGTTTTGCAGCACTCCAAAGCACAACCGGGTGGCCAGCGCCGCGTCCCGGCGGTCCAGCCCCCGTTCCCGGATGGCTCGTTTCAGGTGGCCTTCTGACCATGCCCCCTGACGCTCGCAGGCGGCTAAGGTCAGCACCGCCGTCTCTCTGGCCGGACCCATCCGATCACTCCTGTTTCGTCAACACTGTTCCCACGGGGATGGGACGGCCCATCAAGAAAGCGGCCGCCGTCATGGCCTTCTTGCCGTCGGGCTGGAGCTCCAGGAGCTCCAACACTCCGCCGTCCCCGCAGGCCACCTTCATCCCCTTCTTGTCCGCTTGCACGACGGTCCCCGGCACTTCTTTCGTGGTCTCCGCCGCCAGCGCCGTGCGCAGGATCTTGCACCGTGCTCCGTTCAGCACCGCCGCCGCTCCGGGCCAGGGGCGCAGGCCCCGGACCTGATCGTGGAGCTGCCGGGCGGTCCTGCTCCAATCCATCGGGGACAGCTCCCGGGACAGCATGGGGGCATGGCTGGAACGGCTCTCGTCCTGGGGGACGGCCTCGATCGTCCCCGCCTCCAACCGACCGATCGTTTCGACCAGCAGCTCCGCCCCCAGCTCCGCTAGCCGGCCGAAAAGCCGGAGGGCGTCCTCGTCCAGATCGATGGGGATCGCGGCCTGGGACAATATGTCCCCGGTGTCCATTCCCTCCGCCATATACATGATGGTGACGCCGGTCCGGTCCTCCCCGTTGAGGATGGCCCAGTTGATGGGCGCCGCGCCCCGGTACTTCGGCAGCAGAGACGAATGGACGTTGATGCAGCCGAGCCGGGGCACAGCGAGGATGTCCGGCGGCAGCAGCTTCCCATACGCCGCTACCACGACGAGCTCCGGCTCCAGCTCCCGCACTATGCTCAGCGCCTCCCCGTCCCTCATCTTCGAGGGCTGGTACACCTTCGCCCCGATGGACAGCGCGTACTCCTTCACCGGGGACTGCTGGAGCTTCATCCCCCGGTCCTTCGGCTTGTCCGGCTGGGTGAACACGCCGCAGATCTCATGTCCCGCGTCCACCAGAGCCCGCAGCGACGGCACGGCGAAGTCCGGCGTGCCCATGAACACGATCCGCATCAGGGCTCCTCCCCCCTGGCCTCCATCTCGTCCAGCTCCTCCGCCGTATACAACTGGCTGGTGTGCTCCACGAAAAGGTGTCCGTCCAGGTGCTCCAGCTCATGACAGAAGCAGCGGGCCACCAGCTCTTCTCCGGTCGTCTCGAAGAAGTCGCCGTTCCGGTCCTGGGCCCGCACCGTCACGATGTTGGGGCGCACCACCTTGCCCCATTTCCCCGGGACGCTGAGGCAGCCCTCCATGCCTTCCTGCTCTCCGGACTGGCTGACGATCACCGGGTTGACCAGCTCTATCATGTTCTCCTCCGCGTCCACTACGATCACTACCCGGCGCAGGATGCCGATCTGCGGCGCGGCCAGCCCCACGCCTTCGGCCCGGGCCAGCGTCTCTTTCAGGTCGTCCAGCAGGTCGTGGAGCTTTTGATCGAATCTCTCCACGGGGCGGCAGCACTTGGACAGCGCCGGATCGCCCATGGTCAGGATCTTCCTCAGTGCCATTATCAGGTTCCTCCTTATCAATCCAGTGGGTCCAATTCGGCGAACAACGCCACCCCCCGGTTTTGTTTATCGTTTTGCGCCTGGCGGAGCAGATGCGCCACCAGCAGCCGCATGTCCTTGGTGTCCTGAGCGCCCAGGACCAGCCGGTAACGATAGCGGTCGTTCACCTTCACCACCGCCTCCGGGGCAGGCCCCAGCAGACGGTGTGGGACGCCCGCATAGGGCGCCCGGCTCAAGGCCGCGCCCATCGCCTCCCGCAGACGCAGCAGGGCACGCAGCACCGCCGTCTCCTCCGGCCCCGAGGCGCACAGCACGAACAGGTCCCCGCAGGGAGGCAGCTCCCGCAGCTCTCGGATCCGGATCTCCTGGGCAAAAAAGCTGTCGTAGTCCTGGCGGGCCGCGAACCGGATCACGTCGTTGTCCGGCGTGAAGGTCTGGATCACCGCCTGGCCCGCCTTCTCTCCCCGGCCCGCCCTGCCCACCACCTGAGTGAGCAGGGAGAACGCCCGCTCAGCGGCATAGATATCGCCCGTATACAAAAGCTGGTCCGCCGATATCGCCCCCACCAGGGTGACGTTCTCGAAATCCAGCCCCTTTGCCACCATCTGTGTCCCGAGGAGGATGGGGACCCGCTCCTTTCGGAACTTCTCCAGGATAGCTTCATGGCTGTGGGCGGCGGACACGGTGTCCGCGTCCATACGCAGCACGCCCACGCCGGGCAGCAGCATGTGCAGCTCCTCCTCCACCTTCTGCGTGCCCGTCCCCACGAAGTCCAACAGGCCGCCGCACGCGGGGCACCACTCCGGCAAGGGCTGAGAATATCCGCAGTAATGGCACATCAGCCGCCGGTTCGCGGAATGATAGGTGAGGTGGACGGAGCACCGGGGGCATGTGGGGCTCTCGCCGCATTCGCCGCAGGTCACCATCCGGTTGGCCCCCCGGCGGTTGAGGAACAGGATGGCCTGCTCCCCCCGATCCACGGTCTCCCAGAGCTTCCGCGCCAATATGGCGCTGATGGCCCCGCCGCTCCCCTGGCGCAGCTCCTCCTTCATGTCCACCACCGTGACCTGAGGCAGCACCTGCTCATTGAACCGGCGGCTGAGCTGGAACAGATGGCATCCTCCCTGCCGGGCCCGGTACATGGACTCCACAGATGGGGTCGCAGAGCCCAGCAGCAGCAGCGCTCCCGCCTTATAGCAGCGGTAACGTGCCACGTCCCGGGCATGATAGCGGGGGTTCTGCTCCGACTTGTAGGACGGTTCCTGTTCTTCATCCAGGATGATGGCCCCGAGCCCCGGCAGCGGCGCGAACACGGCGGACCGGGTCCCCACTACCACCCGGGCCTCTCCCCGGCGGGCCCGTTTCCACTCGTCGCACCGTTCCCCCGCAGACAACGAGCTGTGCAGGATGGCGACCTCCCGGCCGAAGTGGGACGTGAAGATGCGCATGAGCTGCGGGGTGAGAGCGATCTCCGGCACCATCATCAGCACCGTCCTGCCCCGTTCCAGCAGCGTGTGGATGAGCTTCAGATACACCTGGGTCTTGCCGCTTCCGGTCACCCCATACAGCAGCGCCTCGGCCTTCCCCTGCTCCGCCAGGGCCAGCAGCCCCTCATAGACCGTCTGCTGCTGCTCATTGAGCTGGACCGGAGCGGCCTGCTCGAACACGGGCAACTGGGGCCGGCGGTACGCCTCTCGCTTCGAGAGCTTCAGCACGCCCAGCCGTTCCAGACCCTTTAGGGTCGCCATGGACGCGCCGGTGAAGTAGCAGAGCTCCTTCGCGGAGGTCTCCCCTGCCGCGCAGATCGCCTCCCCCGCCGCATACTGGAGGGGCGCACGACGACGTTTGGGCGTCAGCAGAGCCATGGCATCGTTGGCGTCCATAGCCAAGGTCGCGATCTGCTCGAGCTTGTCGTTCACTCCCCGCATCGCGCTGGCTTCCTTCACGACGATCTTCTTCTCCTCCAGCATACGCAGGGCGGGGCCGGGGTCGGCCAGACCGAAAGCGGTCCGGATCTTACCCAACTCCGCCCAGCCGCCATTGGCGAACAGCAGCTCCACCAACTTCTTCGCCTTTGGGGACCCTCCTGCCGCTTCATGAGCCTCTTCCCGGTCCACCCCCGGAGCGATACGCCAGCAATCTTTCAATGAGAACCACAGCCCCGCGGGGAGCATCGCCCGCATGGCGTCGTAGACCGTGCAGAAGCAGCGCTCCCTCATCCAGAGGGCGAGCTGGATCGCGGCGGCGTCCAGCAGGGGTTCCTCGTCCAACAGGGCCAGGATGGACTTGAGCTTTGCCGCGTCCTCCCGCTCCCCCAAGGCCAGTACGATGCCATCGCTCACCCGGTTGCCCTTCCCAAAAGGCACTGCCGCCCGCATCCCCGGCCGCAGCGTGCCTTCCAGCGCAGCGGGCACCAAATAGTCGTAGGGCCGGTCGATGGCATAAGTGGCTGCGGACACGGCGATCTTCGCGATGTTGGCCACCTGTCCCACCCCTCCTCCCGCCGAATACTCAGCAGCGCGCTTTCGACAATGTCCAAAGGGCAAGCAGATCGCCCGCTTGCCCTTTTCGATCCTTCATCAGCAAACTGCTTCCTCGCCGTCCCCGGCGGGCGCTTCCATGGCCTCTTCCTCCGCTTCGAGGGTCAGCACACCGTCGGCCACCTCCTGGATGGCCAGGGACACCGCCTTCTCCTCCAGCGGCTCACCGGATACCTCCGCCTCGCTGGAAAGCTTCCGGGCCCGGCCGGCAACCAGATTCACCAACATATAACGGCTGGGCACTTGGGCCAGCAGGTCCTTGATGGGGGGATAGAGCAACATGAATACCATTCCTTTCTGATATGAGGAGTCAGTCCTGCCCGATGATGCTCTGGGCCAGGTGGAGGCGGTTCTGCGTGCGGCAAAGCTCCGCTTGGAGGATGGACAAGATCTCCTGGGCGGCGTCCATCACGGTGTCGTTCACCACAAGATAGTCATAGTGCACGCACTCCCGGCATTCCTGCCGGGCCTTCTCCAGACGAAGCTGGATGACCTCTTCCGCATCCGTGTTGCGCCGGTGCAGGCGGCGGGACAGCTCTTCGATGGACGGGGGGATGAGGAAGATGAGCACCGCCTCCGGGCAGCGCTCCTGCACCTTGGCCGCGCCCTGCACCTCGATGTCCAGCAGCACGTCCACCCCCTGCTCCAGCTTGTCGCGGATGACCTTCAGCGAGGTGCCGTAGTAGTTCCCGACGTACTCGGCATACTCCAGCAGCTCCTGGTCGGCGATCATCCGCTCGAACTCCTCCCGGGAGACGAAATTGTAGTTCACCCCGTCCTCTTCCCCGGTACGGGGCTGCCGGGTGGTGAAGGACACGGAAAAGTGGATGTCCCGCCTGCTGCTGAGCAGCTCCGAGATGACGGTGCTCTTCCCCACTCCCGAGGGGCCGGACAATACGATGAGCTCCCCTCGTTTCTTCTTCGATACGCTCATAGCGTTCCCTCCTCTGCTTCCTCGCCGCTCCCGAACCGGGCATACACCTGGTCCGTGGGCAGGGACGACCAGATCACATGGCCGCTGTCCATCACCAGCACCGAGCGCGTCTTGCGGCCGAAGCTGGCGTCGATGAGCACGCCCCGCTCCCTGGCCTCCTGCCCCAAGCGCTTCACCGGGGCGGACTCCGGGCTGACGATGGCCACCACTCTCTGAGCGGAGACCAAGTTGCCGAATCCGATGTCGATCAGTCTCATCTTCTCATCACTCCAGGTTCTGGACCTGCTCCCGGATCTTTTCGATCTCCGCTTTCATATCCACCACCCGCCGGGTGATCTCGATATCGTTGCACTTGGAGCCGATGGTGTTGGCCTCCCGGTTGAACTCCTGGATGAGGAAGTCCAGCTTCCGGCCCACCGCACCGCCGGCGGCCAGCAGATCCCGAAGCTGGCCCAAATGGCTGTGGAGGCGGACGGTCTCCTCGTCCACCGCCACCTTATCGGCAAAGATCGCCGCCTCGGTGAGCAGCCGTCCCTCGTCGATCTGGGTGTTCTGGAGCACGTCCCGCATCTTTGCCTCCAGCCGGGCGCGATAGTCCGACACCGTTTGGGGAGAACGCTCCTCGATCTCTCCCAGCAGCCGCTCGATGGTGTCCGCCCGCTCCGAGATGTCCTGCGCCAGCCGCGCGCCCTCCCGGATCCGCATAGCGTCGAAGTCCTCCAATGCCTGGTCGAGCACGGCGAGCAGCCGCTCCTTCGCCTCCTCCAGATCCTCCGCCCGCTTCTCTACCGTGAGCACGTCGGGGAACCTGGCCAGCTCCGCGGCGCTGAACCTCCCCTTGACCGCGCCGCCGCCCAGCTCGTGGAGCCTGCCCAAAGCCTGGATATAGCTGCGCGCCAGTTCTTCGTCCACCGTGACCACCATATCGTCCCCGGCGGTGCGGGCGATGGTGACGAAAACGTCCACCTTTCCCCGGGCCGCTGCGGCCTGCACCTTCGCCTTCATCGCGTCCTCCGCGAAGATATACGCCCTGGGCATCTTCACCGTGCAGTCCAGATACCGGTTGTTCACCGCCCGCACTTCCACAGTGACCTGGGATCGGTCAAGATCCTGCTCTCCCCGGCCGTAGCCGGTCATGCTCTTCACCATGTTCACTCTCCGCCTTTCAGTGGACCGCTCCGTCGATCCGGCGGATATATACCGCGATCAGCCGGCTCGATCCATGGTCATATGCAAGGAACACTATGTTGCCCACCAGATAGAGCAGCCACACCGCTCCCCCCAGCATCTGGGGCAGGGCGGCGAGCATCGCCCCCGTCATGGTCAGATACAGCACAGTGAGCACGGCATTGAAGAACGCCAGCTTCACTGCATACTCCAGCAGCTTCTTCCTGGGCCCTTCCGCCAGGGACTTCACGATGGGGTACGGCCCGAATAGGACCGTGAACAGCAGCGCGCAGAATTTGTCCGGCGCCACCAGCAAGGCCAGGATGGACGCCCCCGCCCAGCACAAGGCCCCTGCCTTCGTCCCCACCGAGATCACCGCCGCCGCAGGGAGCAGCCCCGCTGCGGCCACGATCCCCCAGCTCCCAGTGGGCACGATGGACGCCAGATAGACCAACGCCACCGCCAGCGCCGCCAGGATCGCGGGATAGGCCACCTTGGAGGCCGCGCTCTTCTTCCTCATATCAGCGGCAGCCGTTGCACAAGCAGTTCATGCACAGCATGGTGGTGCAGCAGTCGAACCCGTCGCACTGCGCTCCCCCCATATCCGGCTGATAGCCGTAGCCCCCCTGCCGCATCATCCCCAGGGCCTGGCGGTACTCCATATTGTTCGGATCCATCTGCACGGCGATCTGATAGTTCTGGCGCGCCTCGTCCAGCCAGCCCCGACGGTAGGCGATGGAACCCATGAGGAAATACCACTCCCCGTTCCGGGACGCCCCCTGGAGGATCTGCTCCGCCCCTGCCAGATCGTTGGCGTGGATCGCCTGCCGGGCTTGGACGAACACCGAGCTCCGGCTGCCCTGGCTCTGCTGTTGATATCCGGAGCCGTAGCCATAGGCATACCCGCCCTGAGCGGCGCTCCCCCCTCCATAAGAGCCGGAAGCGCCGGCGGAGCGCGTCTTGACGATCGCGTCGTATGCCTCGTTGATCTCCTTCATCTTCTCCTCCGCCAGATCGGCCAGAGGATTGTTCTGATAGTTGTCCGGATGGTATTTCCGGGCCAGGTCCCGATAGGTCCGTTTGATCTCGTCGTCGCTGGCATCAGGGCCGACGCCCAGCACCTCGTAGGGATCTCTCATGTGGGATCCTCCTTGTATCTCTCATTTCTTTCCACCTGCCGTCCAGCACAGCGCTCTGCACTGCGGGGAGGCCGGAATACAGCACGTTCTCCACGACCGGCGCCCACCGGCCCAGCTCCAGCAGGTTCGCCGCCGACCCTGCCAGACGCAGGGAATGTGTGGCGGTCGCCTCCAGGTAGGCTCGTTCCTCCCGCGCCCGGCCGCCGAAGCGGGCGTCCAGCGGATTATAGCGCCCCTTCTTCTCGTCCTCGTCCAGATCGTCCCAGGCGTCCATCAGATAGATCCACCGGCCCAAATGGTAGAGGAGTTGGCCCAAGGCCCGCCGGTCCCTCTCTTTCGGGACCGCCTGCGCCGAACGAGCCAGTATGCACGCGAACGCGTCCGCCGCCCGGTCCAGCTCAGGCGAGCGGGCCTGCTCCAAGGCCCGCAGGCGCGCCAGCCCCTCCCGTACCTGAGCGTCGAACTCAGGCTGGGCCTGTGCCGCCCGGCGGCAGGCCCGCCGGAACGCCCGGCGCATCGATCGGTAAGGCAGGCCGGCGAAAAAGCCGTGGTCGTCCACATCGTCCGACAGCTTGTGCCATGTGAGGATGATGCTCTGGTCGGCTGCCGCAGCAAGCCCGGCCCCTTCGAGGCAGGGCCGGGACTCCCGGAAGGGATGGATCGGACATTTCCGGCAGGACATGCCCTCTCCCTGCCCCCCCGCAGCCAGCACGATGGCCAGAAACGTGAAATCATATCGCAGCGTGAGCCGGGCCAGCCAGCCGTGGCGTTCCCCCAACGCATGGCACAGCCCGCAGTAGGCGCTCTGATAAGCGTCCCGCTGCTCCTCGCCCATCCGGTCCAGGGCAGGACGTACATAGCCGAACACGATCAGCCGTCCCGGACCAGGGAGACCACCACCGTATAGTTCCCGTTCATCACGCCGATGTCGGACACCGAGCCCGTGCTGTCCAGATAGATGCTGGCGGACACCGTGTATTGTCCCGCAGCCTGGTTGATGTCCTGCAAATCGGCCACCACCCGGATGTTCTCCTCAGTGAGCTCGTCCAGCAGGGCGCGGTTCCCCCGGATCTCCACCTGGAGGGCCTGGGTGATGATCTCCGCATGCCATCCCTCCGGCTCGTGGATGGTGCTGATGTGGCTGGTCACCTCGAACGTCCTGCTCTCCACCCGTTTGCGCACGTCCACCTTGACCTTCACCTCTGTGACGCCGCTCAGGTTCTCCAATTCGTCCGTGAGGGCGATCGGGAACGTCAGCTCGTCCCCATCGCGGATAGACGCCAGGTCGATGATGGCCAGCGTCACAGCACCTTCGCCCGCCAAAGCGGCCACCGCCTCCCGGCTCCCCGCCACCATGATGGAGTCGATGCTCATGGAGATCCGCACATCGCTCTCGCTCAGTCCGCCTCCCTGGATCAGCTTCACCTCCAGGGGGATCTCCGCCGTGGCCCGGATCGGGAAGGTCGCGTACACCATGTCCACGTCACAGGCCACATCCAGCCCCTCCAGCGGATCGCCGCTGGCGCCGATGAGCTGGAAGGAGAACTTGTCGCTCACCGTGTCGGTGAGCTCCTCTCCATTGATGGTCACCAGCGCGTGGGACACCTGGTTCACCAGCTCCGCCTGGCCGCTGACCCACACGGTGGCCGGAGAGAACAGGAAATCGTCCTTGTCCCCGGCCAGATAGCCCTGGGCCGTCTTGCCCTGGAAATGGCCCTGCACCGGCACCTCACGGCGCAGGTATCGGGCCACCTGCACCGTGACCACGTTGCCGCTGAGGCCGCTGATGACATCCACGTCGTTCCGGCTCACGCCGGTGGGCAGACCAACCGTCAGGCTCAGCGTATGACTGCCCTCCGCCGTGATGTTGGACACATCGGCGGTGAGGGTGGGGGGATCGTTGCTCAGATTGGCCAATACCATGGGCGCGGCCTGCATCGTGATGCTGGCCGTCGCATCATCATTGACGATCATCAATCCCCGGCCCTCCAGGATCTCCGTCCCAGCGAAGGTGACAGGGATGTTGCGGAACGGCGCGCTGTCCTTCATCCCGTCCTTCGACGTCACGAACAGCCAGGCCGAAAAGGAGATGATGATGGACAGTATCACATAAAGGGCCTTGCTGTCAAGAATCTTCTTTCCCATTGGAATCATCTCCCTTGATGCTCCTGAGCACACTGGTGATCCGGGCCGCGGCAGTGGACTTGCCCTCCTCCCCGGCAGCGGGCATGAGCTCCAGGCGCAGCAGCCGCTCCAGCGTCTCCGGCGACAGATGTCGTTTGAGCATCCCGTTGACGGCCACCGAGATGGAGCCCGTCTCCTCGGACACGATGGCCACCACCGCGTCCGAGTTCTCACTGACCCCGATGCCCGCCCGGTGGCGCATCCCAAGGTCCCGGCTGAGGTTCACGTTGCCGGACAGAGGCAGCATACAGCCTGCCCCCACGATGCGTCCGTTGCGCACGATGACCGCCCCGTCGTGGAGCGGCGCTTTGTTCCAAAACAGGTTCTTCAGCAGCTCGGCGGACACCTGGCATTCCAACGCAGTGCCCGTCTTGAGCACATCGTCCAGCAGGGTGCGCCGTTCGAACACCATCAGCGCCCCCACCTTGTCTTTGGACAGGGACGTGTACGCTTCCACCGTCTCCAGGATGGCGCTCTCCAGGTCGTTGCTATAGCTCTCCGCCACGAACAGCTCCTTGATCTTACCGCTGCCCATCTGTTCCAGGAAACGGCGCAGCTCCGGCTGGAACAGGATGATGAGGGCGATCACGCCCAGCTCCACCGCGTTGTTCAGCACCGCACGGATGACCCGCAGATGGAGCAGGTTGGCCAAGGCCATAGCCGCCACGATGAACACGATGGCCTTCACCACCTGCCCGGACCGGCTGCGGCGCACGAAACGGAACAGGTGATAGACCCCGAAGGCGATGATGGCCATGTCCAGGATATCGGTGAACCCGATGAGCCTAAGGTATTCCGGCGCCAGCAGCAGCGTCTGCATTATCGTTTCCATGTGCGCCCACTCCTTTTCCCACCAAAGGGCCGATCCGCAGCATAAGGCCACGGCCGACAGCGGACATGCCGCCAACGTGCCCCGTCCTCCCGCTCGTCCAGGACGGTACGATCGGCACACCATCGTCTATGCAGAGGATATTATAGCCTATCCAGCCAGGATTGGCAAGTGGATCGATCAGAATTAAGAGAAAATTCACGGGGGCCGCGGGACAAGGAGCGGGGGCGCGGCCAATACCGCGCCCCCGCACGAAGGCTCTCGCCTCAGCTCTTTGCCGCGCCGGCCAGCTCCCGAACGATCGCCGCCACCCGGTCCACCTGGTCCGGGCGGTTGAAGGCGGAAAAGCTGAAACGGACGGTCCCGGTGTCCTGCGTGCCCGCCGTCCGGTGGGCCAGCGGGGCACAGTGCAGTCCTGCCCGCACCGCCACGCCGCGCTGCGCCAGCGCTGCGCCCAGATCCTCGCAGTCCATGCCGTCCACGACCACGGAACACAGGCCGCTCTGCTCCTCGCCCCCCCGGAACACGGTCACGCCGGGGACACACGCCAGCCGGTCCATCATGCGTTTGGCCAAGCAGCGTTCATGGCGGTGGATCCGGGCGGTCCCGGTCCGGCTGACGAACCTCATCCCGGCCAGCAGTCCCGCCGCGCCGCATACGTTGTGGGTGCCCGCCTCCAGCCGGTCGGGCAGGAAGGCCGGCATCTCCTGCCGGGCGGACAGGCTCCCCGTCCCGCCAAAGATCAGCGGCTGGGCCTCCCCTGCGCACAGCAGCAGACCGGTGCCCTGGGGCCCGTACAGCCCTTTATGTCCCGGCATGGCCACGAAGGCCGCGCCCCAGCCCTCCAGGTCCACGTTCAGCACGCCGGCGGATTGGGACGCGTCCACGATGAGGGGCACGCCCCGCTCCCGGCAAAGTTCGGCGATGCGCTCCACCGGCTGGATGAAGCCGAACACGTTGGACACATGATCGCACACCACCACGTCCACCTCCGGAGTGATCTCCCGCTCGAAGGCGGTATACACTCCCTCGGCGTCGAACAGCGCGCCCGCCGCGACCTTCACCTTCACGCCAGGGATGGCGTAGAGGGGCCGGGTGACGGCGTTGTGCTCATAGCCTGAGATCACCACCGTCCCCCCTGGCTTCACCAGGGAACGGATCGCCAAGTTCAGGCCGTGGGTGGCGTTACAGGTCAGCACCACCCGCTCCGGGTCGCCGACGTGGAAGAGCATCGCGGCCTGCTCCCGCATCCGGTACATCACGTCCGCCGCCTTCATGCCTGGGGCATGGCCGCCCCGGCCAGGGCTGGCCAGATGGGTCATGGCCCAGGCAGTGGCACGGGGGACCTGCTGCGGTTTTTCCAGCGTGGTAGCGGCACTGTCGAAATAGATCATGGCTTCACCTCGCTGTACTCCCCCTCCGCCGTCTGGAGGAACACCTGCTTGGGGGCCATGCCCTCCCTGCGCAGGACGGTCAGCGCGTCGGTGAGCCGCCGCTCCGGGATGCGCACGCAATAGCCGCAGCCCTCCTTGGATATGATCTTGGGCGAGCGCTGGACAGCGCTGGAGATCCCTACCCGCTCCAGCACCTGGGCGGTGCGCTGGGCATAGGTGAGCGAGCGGCAGATGATCAGATAACAAATCGAGCGCAGCGTCTCAGCTTCTAAAATTTTCCGAAAAAGTTATCAAAGCATCCACTTTTTACTGCATTTCGTTCGTTTCGATCTCTATCTATTTTATGATCAGGATCCGCATCGTCACGTACACCTCCACAAATCTACTGTTAAATGGCGTAAACTCTGGCGTAAGTCCTGGCGCAAGACACACCTAGGAAAAGGCTCTCCTCTCGACTATGCCTGCAAACGCTTTTTCTGCTGTCTCATATCGCCCATGTGTGTATACGCCAAGGGTCGTGGACGCATTTGAGTGGCCCATGAGGTATGACACAGAAGAGATCTCCATCCCTGCCGAGATCAGCTCCGTACAAAATGTATGCCGTAGTATATGAGGCGTCACGTTCAACACATCATCATGGAGTCGATTATATTTTCTCATAAGGCGGGACAGAGCGTGTTCAAAAGCGACGGCTGTTTTCGGCGTTCCGTTTTTGTCCAAAAAAAGGAACTCAGAATGACCGCCCACAATATGTTCGACCTTTGGCGACCGCCTTGCCTGTATGACATGATAGAACGCCTCGATCACCGCACTGTCCAGCATCGGGATATACCTCACACCGCACTCTGACTTTGGCGTTTCGAGTATCAAGCGGCTAACGCCAGACATCCTTCCGCGCAGCAATTGCTTGTTCACCTGGATCCGCCCAGCTTCAAAATCGACATCGGCTTTCGTGAGGCCGCACAATTCTGAGATGCGTAGACCAGTGCCCAGCAGGATCACAACGACATCGTAATACTTTCGCCCGCACTCATCATTCTCTAAAAACGTAAGTAACCGCTTCTTTTCTTCTGCTGAAAGTGCTTTTCTTTTTTCAGGATCATTAGATATGACACCATTCAGAGCAAAAGCAAATGGGTTTCTTCTCACTGCATCATCTTCTGCCGCTAATTCAAATGCCGGCTTCAACACACTGCGGATCGTATGGATCGTCGAAAATGAATACCCATCATCATGCAGCTTCAAAAAAAAGGCTTTCCCATCAGATGACTTCACAGTATAGATCTTTCGGCTGCAGAACTCCTCTTTTTTCAGCAAATTTTTTACAAAATTGTAGTTTACCGCTGTGTTATGTTTTTCTGGACGTTTTTGTGAAAGATACCGTTCCACAAGTTCAAGGACTGTGATCCTTCCCGCCGCATAGTCGATCCCGTCATCGATATCACGCTGAATATCACGCTCCTTTTCCCTCAGCTCAGCCAACGATCTTGCATACACGCTATGACGCTTCTTCCGTATGTCGAAATAGCGGTATTCATAGCTGCCATTTTTCCGCTGACTCTCTCCGTCCTTCAAAACCCTTCCTTTGTTGTCCTTGCGCTTTTCCGCCATACATGATCTTCCTTTCGAGAAAAGCGCTCAACATGATGTTACGATCTCATCACATTTTGATTTGATTCCAAACATTAGATCGAATACACCTCCGACAGATACTCTTCAAACTTTTTCCTTTTGATCAACCGCCTGTTTCCTATATATAATACACAATGTTCACATTCTCTTTCGTTTGTGATCTCTCTCAGTTTATTGATCCCGATATTGAAATACTCTGATGCTTCCGCAAGCGTCAAATTGGATTTTTCCCATGGCGGTACACTTAGACTCCCGTCCTTCATCGGATCAAGCACACTCCTTTCCTTCGCATTTTACGTTCTGGATCATAGTCATATGTCGATCAGGCAAATCAAACCTTACAAGGCCAGGTCATCGATTCCCTAATAAGCGTTGGCTCTTATGAGACCATATGGCCTGTTCGTCAAGGTTCGATCGGGATGCCTTCCCCAAGGACCTCATCGCCTTCACTCCTTATCCTGCACAGGATTTCAAATCATGCTAAATATTTGGGAGAATTTAAGAGTGGCCCCTGCAGCATTGCAGAAGCCACTCTCTATCGATCGAAGACGGTCAAATCATTCAGCATATCCCCCAAGCCGGATCCGCTCAGGGACGGTTCTCTCAACTTTTTGGCTGTGTCCCTTGGGGCATCTGACTTTGCAGAAAATACTCCTCCCAAGTACATCGTGACCATAAAATGCGTGTACCTCCCCCCTGGCCTACAATTTTTGAATGCCCGCTTGCCGCAGCCATTCCTGTAGCTTTTTTGCAGGGAACCCAGTAAAAGTAAGTTTTTCGCCTGCGCTGCTGTGTAAAGTCACCTTCGTGAAAAACAAATGCCTGCCGACCGTGAAGCCCTTGATCTTCGCAAGTTCAAGCTCAAATTCCGGATGGCTGAGCCAGGAAATATAGAAGCACACTCTTTGATTCGTGACAAAGATCGTGCCGCGCCATGTCTGACATGAACTCCCCAGCACTGGCTCCCAATAGGCCATCATCCCCTGCCCGATCAGCACTTCGCCTGCTCTAAGCTGGATATTTGCCACAACCGCCTGCTCCCTTCATCGCCCCTTTGGGGTCGGAACCTCTATTTGCGCTAAAAAATCTGTAAAGCTCTCAGCAATCAGCCCCGCTCCCTCAACGTTCGGATCATCAAGGAAATCTACAAAGTAATAGATCTCTCCGTATCCCTCTTCATCCACACGAACATAATAGCTGTCGCCTGCCTCGTCCGAACAGAATGGGATATAGTACATTGGGATCAGTCGATCTTTTGCTTGCCATCCTAGCAGTTGATCGATGGTCGGGATATGATCCTCAAACTGCCGCCCAACTGAATAAAAATACCGCAACTCACAATTCTCTGGATTTGATCGAGCGTTGGGAAGAAATATCACCCCATTGTGCTTCAGGTAAAACTGGCGGATATCCCTAGGCATATGAAAATGGAATCGGTTTTCCAGCACAGCGATTTCCGGTCCCGTTGCAGCAGGATGCGCAATCTCAAAAAGAAAATCTTCCATGATGCTGCTGTCCTTTCTTTGGATCATAAACTTTCAAACTAAATCGTTTCTAAAATGCCAGATACGATTGAGTGAGCCAGGCACTTGTCAATAATCTTCTACAAACCGATCCATCCAAGTCCAGTACGGCTCCCACCTTCCGCATTCTGGGCAAACTCCAACACCATAAACGAGAGGAAGGACCGGCACGATCATTTCACCGCCTATCAGCGATAACAAGCCATGCTGCCAAACCGCCTCGTTGGCTGTAGCGCTGTGATAAGTCAACTGATGGCTCAGGTCCTCGGCCAATATTTCGATGGCCTTACGAAGCTCTCCCTTGCCTTCGACCGAATCCTGAGCCATCGGTCCACATCGTTGCCCGCAGAGCTCAGCTCTTTCCAAATATGTTCTTCTGGTGCTGCTCCTCTGATTCCTTTGCTGTATTTCCGCCGGAAAGCGTAATGGGCATCGTGACAACGACGTACCCAGCTCCATTTACTAGGGGCGTATACGAGCTTGTTGGAACGCCCGCATCGGATATGCCCCCATTGCCCCTTTCCTCCTGCCGTTTCCCCTCGCAGCCCGCCAGCGAGCCGAACATGAGCAAGGATATCAGGGCAAGCGCAGTCCCCTTCCGCGATCGTCTTTTCCCTTTCACCATGATCGCGGTCTTTCTTTCACTTCAATGCTGTTTGGGCACATACCCGGACCTGCCACAGGTCTTGCACACCTTCCCGACATCCAGCTTCAAAACCCGTTTGGCAATGATGCCCCTTCCTTATCACAACATATTTTCATGCTTCCATCTCACATTTTTCATCCTGTATTTATTGGGGATCGCCTATCTTGAGCCGGTGCTCTATCATATCCTCGAGCTCCTCAAGCGTATAGCTGCCGGCGTCGAAGCCCTCCAAAACCTTAATCTCCGAAAAGAATATGTAGGTTTTATTTGCTCTCGCCTGGAGTGACAAATTGCAGTCAAGCTGATCGATGCTGTTGAGAAGATCCAAGATCTGCCCCGCATAGACCTTGGTATCCAAATCATCCGCAAGCCGAAGCGTCACCTTGACATACGCCCCGCTTTGGACAAGGAACTTCTCCAAGCTGTCATCAGCCGTCCAGGTCAGAGCGGTCCCGGGCATCTCCAAAGAAATACGCTGGTCCAGCACATAGTCTTTTGCTTCGCACAGCGCCAAAACCGGGGCCTCCGCAGCCTCTTTGAAATAATAGACTGCAAAATCGTCCCGGACCTTCTGGTACAGCGTCTGGGAGACGAGCGCGGTAGCCACCTGCTCCGGCGCGTCCACCGGCGCGACCTGGCAGGTGTAGGTGGCCCCGGCAAAGGGCCCATAGTTGTCCAGGTCCTCCCTGCCGACAACGGCGAACTCGATCCCATACTTCTCCCGCATCTGCCCTAAAAGATATGCCCGGGCAGAGTCCAGATCATTTTCAAACGGGCCTCCTGGGTGGTCCGCTTCACGCAGGCCGTCAATGGCCCGCATAATGTCATCGCCGTACTTTTCGTTGATATCCTCCAGAGCGCTGTTTGCCTGTCCGAGCACCCACTGGATCGATCCATTGTCCGGCGGCGGCTGATCCATGTCACATCCAGCCAGAAGGGACAGCATACACACTGCAAAAAAAAGCGATTTTATTCTTTGCATAAGTACCTCCTGAATATGGAGCCGGCTGTATATAGGATTTTTGAACGCACAACATTCCTCCGCAGCGATCGTCCTGTCATGATACAGCAAGAACATCTTTATGCCTGCACAACAACCACCAACGAAAGCGCTATGATACCAGCCATAAGCACCAGCGAAATTTTGACCGGAGAACGCTCCCCGCTTTTCCAGTCGGAAAATAGGCTGTCGTTGTCATCCTCCATGGGCTGCCGCCCGTTTCGGTGCCAAATCACGAAATGATAGATCGCAGAAATGATATCTATGGCTCCGAATGATAGCAAGACGTTGCGCACATAAAAAATGACTAGACCTAAAGAAATTTTATCCCCACCGCTCCCAAACACGATATTTCCCCATGCCAAGCGGATGACTGTCATGACGATAACAGCTAAGATAAAGAGTAGGCCCGCCGCGCCATACTGCTTTGCTTTCAGTTTTTCACTGGTTTCTGGTTTTTGGATAAGCCTGCTGTCCATGTTCTATCCCCCCGCATCTTGTGTCACGATCCTCCGTTTTTTCCATAGGTCATGAAGTGTCATTGCTGCAATCACGACCACCAACACCAGCCGCAGCCCCAGATCCAGCATCCGCCGCTCCTCGGTGGTAGTATCGCGGACGTAGCCGGTGGGGTAGGTATCCGCCCCCGTCAGCGCCAGGTAGTCATCGAACTAGACACAGAGCCAGGAGTTGTCTCCCAGCTCCATCAAATAGTATCGGTCATAGGAACCGCCGCCTATGACCCATTGCGCCAGCCGCTTCCAAAGTAGTCCGGCTTTTCCTTACGGCCGGCGATCTCCGAAAAGACCGCCCTCCTGGACGGCCGCCACAATGGATAGAAGGTGACGTCCTGGCCATCCACCTCGACGCGTGGGCGGCTCTGGGCGTAGAAGGAGTAGGCAAAGAGCAGGACGAACACGCCCATCAGCACCAGGAAGGCCAGATAGCCGTTGTCCACCATACGGACTTCAAACGACATCCTGCTGTCCTCCAACGTGTTCGATTGATTTTGCGGCTCGATCCATTCCGCGTTCACCTGCCGGCCGCTTCCGGAAACCGCCGACGAAGGATATGCAACACCTTCTCACACACCGCCGTATCGCCGAACTGCAGCCGCCCCTGCTCTTTGCCGTGACCAATGAACTGGATGGTATGCGTTGTCGTGCTGTAATCGACTTTGATGATGAGAAAGGCGGCCCTGGTAAGCGCGGGGAGCGTCATGGTATTCGTGGTGACCCGGATCGCCTCTGTGCCATCCACCTCTATGATATACGGTCCAAAGCCCGTACCTCCGGTAAAGCAGGCATAGTGCTCGCTCAAGGTAAACTGGGCCGGCATATGGTCCTGCCCGTCGGTGATCACAAGCGACACGCTTTTGGACAGGTCGTTCCGGACCGCCATCTGCTCCTGGGCGAACCGTTCCCGCTGGGCGTCGTTGAACCCCTGCCGTTCGATCGCCTTGTCGATCTTCCTCGCGTATCTGCCTTTGAAAAAGCCGGGCAGCATGCAAAAAAGCGTGATCAAAACGATGATCGGATAAAACACAGCCACAAGAGCGACAGCCATTGCAAGGATCTCTTCGTCGGAGGCCATGTCCACCACAAAGCATATCAGCAGGATCGACACAAATACGGCCAAAAGGATGCCTATGGTTTTCCAGAAAACAAGCTGTTTTCGCTTGCGGACCCCATTCGCGCATTCCATCTCAGACTCAAACCAAGACTGGTATTTTGAAAAACGGTCTGTCTGCATCATATCCGTATCGTCCTCACACAAAAATGTACTTGAGATAGAACCAACTGAAGCCCAAGGCAAACACCATGCACGCTCCGCTGATGAGCAGCCATTTCTTGGTGGTGGTCCCCTTCAGCTTGCTCACCAGGGCCATCACCAGCCCGATCAGGCACATGGCCAGCCCGGCCGGCGGGAAAAAGAGGCTGAACACCGCACCGATGCCTGACACGACGGCGCCGATCACGCCGATGCCCTCGTTGCTCTCGGCCTGGATCAGCGCGTCCACCTCCGGGTTCTCCCGCTCTACCTGCTGGGCCAGCCCGTCGATAAAGCGCCGGAGGGCCCCGCACTCCTCCCGTTGGAGGATGTTCACAGGGAACCAGCGGTTTTTCCGCAGGTTTTCCCCGTCTACCGTCAACTCCTGGATGACATGCCCTTTCTTGTCCCCCAGCCAGATCTCCAGCCGCTCCGGCGTGCCGTCCTTCTCCTTCGCCTTCACCCTCACCTTGCCCAGGTTCTCCGGGGTCAGCACCACGGGCCTGGCCGCCTGGACCTCCCGGGTCTTTTTGTCGATGCCCAGGGGGAACACGCACAGCATCTGGTCTTTGAACGCCAGACCGTAGCGGTGATAAGTGGTCTTGACGGTGCGGCCATAGGACTCCTGTTCCTCCCAGTGGGCGTAGGCCAGCCGGAAGCTCTCAGGCTCCTTCAGCATGGCCTTCACAGCGCTCTGATACCGCTCTCTGTCCCCGCCGTCCTCCGCCTCCCGGCGGTTTTTGTTCTTCTTGATGACCAGCGTGTACACCAGATACCCGATGATCGCCGCCCACAAAACGATGGAAGGCAAATACTCCATGATCGATCTCTCTCCTTTTTCAAAGTTTGTTTTTCTATGTCATCCGCCTAAAGCGGCAGTTGTCCATCTGACCGTCCATGTACGCTTTGATCTCCGCCTTGGTCTGCTCCCCCATCAAAGGCATCGTTCATACCTCCGAAGTTCGTGTTCTTGGGTCGTCTGTCTATGCGTCCACATCCACACCCTGCCGGTAACCGTCCAGGATGCTGGTGTCAAAGGGCTCGCCCCAGTCCCAGCCGGGGACACGCTGGTGGACGTACTCCCCCAGCCGGGTAGCCTCGCTGTGGAAGATCTCATTCAGCGTCCAGGACGCGCTGAGCCGCTTCTCCGGTGCCAGGGACATGGTGTAGTCCCGGATGGCTTTGCTGATGTCCTCGCCGTCACTGACCCCGTATCCGTTTTTCATGTGGTCGAACGCGATCTGCCTGACCTGCCGCACCACGCCCTCGTCCACGGGGACGATCTTTCGATAGTCGCCAGCGTCGTTCAGGCTCATACCGGGCGTGCCGTAGGGGTTGGCATGGGGCTTGCCCCGCCGTTGCTGGCCTAGTTCGGCAATGCGCTGCCGCTGTTGGTCCTGCACCATCTGTGTGATCGTCATGATCCTGCCTCCTCGATTTCATAGCATTTTTGTCGTTTCGTAATCCAACACAGGAGAGCGAAAAAAGAAGGCATTTTTGCCATATGTGTGACCACACGGCACAAAATGCCTTCTCGCTCAGGGAAATGATCGTGTCTGCTATCGCTGTCCATCAGGAAGGCACGGATGTCAGCGCAGAACGCAATATCACCTTGTATTTGATTATGTTCAAACGTCATCAGCGGGGGACAACTTTTATCGATCTCGGTGTTGGACACGCCAGCGGGCAGGCCCGCCGTCGCAGCCGGACAGCACCGGGCACAGGGTCAGGAGCAGAACGCAAAGGGACTTGATCTTGTGTAAGCGGTCCATGTTGTGGGCCTCCTCTTGATAACATTTCATTCTATTATCGTGATAGTTCAATCCTCGATGAACATGGGCGCACCCTCCCGGCGGCTGCTTCACAAAGCAAAAAACAGGTCATTATATTTACATATCGGCGATCATTCCCCCTAAAATAAGTTCTATCGAACACAGAGGTTTCCGTTTTGCCCATCCTGTCCCTATTCAGGCGCTCTGCATAGCGCCGCTGCCCGCTTCTCCCTCATCGTGATCTGGTCAACGTCCATACCACCCCCAAAAGCCACGCTTTTCGCCTCACTCTTTTTCCTCTTTCCTATACACAAAGAACTTCTTCCCGCAATATGGGCATTCAGATGGTAGGATCAGGGAGCAGGACTTGGGCTGGATGTATGGAATACGGCGGAACTTCAGCTCTCTCAAACAGTCCTCCCCTACCAGACGATCGCTGTACCGGACAGGCTTGTAGTAGGGGAACCTTTCGCGGCAGACCGGACAGTGCCAATACAGTCTTGGAGTCATCTGGAGCAGCCGAAATACCCACCACAGAATGAACGACAGGCCGAACAGCAGGACAAACACGGCCAGCGTCCCATCGGAGATCGGCCGGCCAAACAGCCAGTGCAGCGCCCCCACCGCCAGCAGCCCAAGCAATGCTGCGTTACCGACCCAAAGCCTTGCTAAGCAGAGGAACCTGCTGATACTGCGCCAGCGGTGAAAGCGTGGAGGCAATTCTGGATAGGTATAGAAAAAGGGTTCGGCGCGGTTGTCCTGCTGCGTCATCCACCCCTGCATATCGTCCCATTCCTTCTTCAACGCACTGCCCCCTCCTTCAGGATATGGCCGGTCACGCTACTCCCACTCTTCCATGTTCAAGGTTTTCCGCAAGAACCAGCGCAGGCTCCCGTTTCCTCCGCTCTGTTCCGTCTGGCCAAGAGGACGATCTTCACCAGCAGATACAGCATATATAAGCTCCCGACGGGACCAGCGCCCAGACACACCTTTGCCGTAAGCCTACGGTGTAGCTCTCCATGGGCTGATCCGCCGCTACTGTGATATAGGTGCCATCGGCTGGGATGCGGAGCACCCGGCGTTCCATCTCCACCACCATGTCCTGACCAGGATCACGGGACATGACCTGTTCAGAGCACTGATGACCGCTGCCGTCGGTGGCCAGATAGTGGACCATGTATACTGTCCTCGTGGGATCCATGCGGCGATACCGCCCGGTCGCCCCGGTTTCGGCACCTGCCTGGGCAGCACCCGATAGGCCAAAAAGGGAGGGATCCCCGCGTCCTCATATCAAAACACCTCAAATTTTTTATGTCATGTCCAATCAGAAAAGGGACAGGCATCAGATGTGGCGGTCCATCTAACCACCACATCTCATCATAGTCGTTCCCCATCTATTCTTCGATCCTACTCACACTTCAGTTTCCCACTGCATCATCATGCCGCTGAGAGTCGCTGCTTTGATTCTTCGTAGATCTTATGATATGATTTGCGTAATGGGCCGAGGAAATGGGCTGCTACAAAACGCTTCTCACATCAAGGCTAGAGACGTTTCGACCTCAATAAAACAGGATCAACTTTCCCATGATCATTTTGCAGTCCCTAAACATCCTGATCTCAACAATATAATGATATAGGCCAGCCAGCGCGGCCCGGCACAGCCGCTATAAGGGCCGGACTGACCCAAACAGGGGCGTCAGGCCCCACCAAATGAAACGAACGCTGTCCCTCATCGCCGCCTTTCTGCTGATCCTCATACTGAGCGCGGATGGGGACAGCATCATATATTCCGTTCCGGATGTCGTCGCAGATCGATCAGAAGAATACTGCTCCGAGTTTTGCTGTAGATGGCTTTGGAACAGTCCTGATGCCGCAAAATACAGAAAGAACGGATCGGTCTGTTACACGCAAAGGGATCTCATCGACTATCTCAACACATACAAATCCCCAGAGCAAAAGTCTATCCTCGTTCTGAACTTGGGCTGGACCGAGTCGGATACAGGCATCCCCACAGGATATAGATCGCTTCCATATTTCGATTTCTAAAATATTTCTCGCCCATCCGCCTATTATGCTGTCCCCAACCATCCCGGTTCTGACATTGCATTTATATAAAGTGGAATGCCGAAAGAG
Source organism: uncultured bacterium (assembly GCA_947643715.1). Classification (GTDB taxonomy): domain Bacteria; phylum Bacillota; class Clostridia; order Oscillospirales; family Oscillospiraceae; genus Enterenecus. The sequence goes on along the minus strand of CANRXB010000005.1, from coordinate 13,441 downwards.
CCACGGGGATCGACCTGCGGCTTTTTCGGGGATACTTTCTTGGGGGAGGCGTCCGTGCCGACCCCAGGCAGGAGGTGATCGGGTGGGCTCCAGCGAACCGTGGCAGTCAGATTTGGAACAAATGTATCAGGAGATGTATCCGACCCTCTACGCCTACGCCCTGCGGATCTTGAAGAACCACGCTCTGGCGGAGGAGGCCATCCAGGACGCTTTCTGCATCGCCTGCGCCAAGCGGGAGCAGGTCCTGTCCAACCCCAAGCCCAGGGGCTGGATCATGATGACCCTGAAGCACGTGATGCAGAACATGCTCCGAACCCAGAGGAAGCTTCAGCATCTGCTCTTCCTGACCGCCGGTGAGGAGCAGCCCATGGAGGGCCCCGAGCTGCTGGACGTGGACGTGCTGTTCGGCAACGTATCGGACAGCGAAGACTTCCGCCTCCTCAAACGAATCGCCTTAGAACAGTGTACCATGGCAGAGCTGGCCCAGGACCTGGGCATCTCTGCGGAAGCCTGTAAAAAGCGGGTACAGCGGGCCCGAAAGCGGCTGCAAAAGAAGCTGAAGGTTTGAGGACGCCCAATGAAAGGGGGAAGCTGTATGGGAAAATCGGAACGATGGGAGCATCTAAAGCCCGCCGACCTGGAGCGGATGAGTACGGCGGGGCTTGAGAAACTGCTTCTCCAGGACTTCCAGGACCCGGAGAGCAGCGAGGACCGTATGGAACAGCTCTACTATGCCGCCCAGCTTCTGGCGGAGCGGACCCCTGACTCTAACGTTTCCGCAGACCGGGCCTGGGCGGATTTCCAGGAGAAATACCTCCCTTTCGCTGAAGCCCACAGCGCCCGTTATGAGGACGGTGCGGTACCGTCCTCATACGCTGACCTAGGTCGGCGTCGATCCCATTTCCGAAAATGGAGCGTGCGCGGGATGCTGGCCGCCGCAGCGCTGGCCCTCCTGCTGCTGTCCGTCTCCGTGGCGGTGGCCGCCTCCGGACGTGGCCTGTGGGAGCTGCTGGCCCGGTGGACGGACGAGGTGATCAGCATCGCTCCGGGCCAAGTCACCCGGATAGACCCAGATGAAATACGCATACCCGAGGAGGGCACGGAATACGCCAGCCTCCAGGATGCACTGGACGACTGTGGTCTGACCCTGCCCGTCGCCCCTAACTGGGTGCCGGAGGGCTTGGAACTGATAGAACTGATCGTGGACACCAGCGATCCAAACTCACTGGTCTTTGTGTCCTGTTACCATGGGAACGACACTGTCCTCCTCATAAACCTTCATATTTTCCTTACCCGGGACGATGGGGGCAACGGGGGCTACGGCGATTTTCAGAAGGACGAAGGGGATCCCATCCCTTATGAGGCGGGCGGTATCACCCATTTGCTGTCCACCAACGCCGGACGGCCCATCGCCCTCTGGGTCAACGGCCCTGTGGAGGGATCCATCATCGGCGACATCACTATGGACGAGCTGAAACAGATCATCGACTCCATCTACGAATGACCAAGGAGGCCCACACGCGATGCGTGCGGGCCTCCTTTTCCCTCATGCTCACTCCCCGCCGTCCACCAGATCCGCCCAGACGGCCTCATAGGGCTCCTGCGCCGTCTCAAATCCCTCCGGCCGTTCCGTCACAGGATCGGTATTGTCCATATCGTCCAGGATCAGATCCACACAGTTGCGGATCCCCTTCAAATCATGGTGCACCAGTCGCGCCGGAACCGATCGGCCCAGAAAGACATCCGTGCCGTCATCCTCCCCGGACCGTTCCGCGATATGATACTGCGCCCGATCCTTATCGTCCTGAAGCCAGGCCATCATGAACCGGCCATCATCCTGCAGCAGTACCAGGTGCCGCCGGAACGCCCCGCCCTCCGGCGTTTTGAACTCCCAGCTCAGCCGCAGTCTGCCCAATTTTTCCTTCATAAACTGAGAAAGCGCGTCGGCGGCCCGGCCATAGCTGCCGCTCTTGATGGCTGTCATCGTCCGCTCGCCGTCCAGCCCCACCTGCTCCAGCTCCACCGGGTACTTGTTCATGACAAACCTGGCCGCCAGACGGTTCCGACCCCGGTGGGGCGGGAACCCGCCCACCTTCTGCTGGGCCATGTGCCGCTTGTGTTCTCCGTTCATCTGGCTCGTGTTGGAGTCCCACAGCCAGCCGCCCGCCCCCTGGGCCTGGGGCCGCCCCTGGCAAAGCTGCCAGAACACCCGGTCCAGGTTTTTCAGAATGGAGGCCGGGCTGTCGTGGATGACATAGTCCGGCAGCGTTCCCATGCCGAAGGGCACATAGACCACATCATCGCTCTCCACCACCCGGTAGACCTCCGGCTTGGACAGCATGGCATACCAGGTATGATGGGTCAGCGACTGTTCAAAATAGAAACAGGCATATCCCACGCTCCACCGGCAAAACACCAGGCTTCCCTCACACCAGTGCAGCTCCAGCCGCCGCAACTCCCCCTTTTCGAACCAGGCAAGCAGTTCCATCAGGGCCTCCATCGTGACCAGTTCCCCCCGGTCGAGCTCCGGCCAGTGCAGATCCATTTCCGCCTCCATTTCCCGGACGCCCTCTTGCTTCAGCACATATTCCGGCCCGTCAGGCGGCAAGACATACACTTCAAGGGGCAGACCTTTCATCAGGTGCAGATCAAAATCGCTGTGGCTCACCGCCTCGCGCAGCAGCCGCTGGGCCGCCTCCGCAGCGTCTTCACCGGCTGCCAGCTCGTACCTCCTCCGCACCCGCTGCCCGTCGGTAGTCTGCTCGAACAGGGTCACCAGCCGGTTTTCCTCCCTCCACACGCACCCGTACAGCCGATCCCTGTCCTCCACATAACGCTTCAGCGGCAGGGCTTCTTCCGGTGGGATGGCTTTTCCCGTATACTCGTCCAGGGGCAGGCTGCATACGGCGCAGGCCAGGCATTCCGATATCAGCCCCCGATCCTCCTCCGGCGCGGCTGTGATGGGCAGACGGCGCAGGATCTCCATATGTACCTCGTCGTACTGCTCATAGGAAGCCGCAGTGATAGGCAGCAGATAGAAAAACCAGTCACCACCCTCGATCACCGTCTGTTCCCAGGCCAAACAGGGACGGTAGACCGGGCTGCCCTTCACCCGGAACTCCATATGCCGCAGGTGGAAGTCCACCTCCACCTCGCCCATACAGGCCGCAACCGTCCGGGAGCGGATGGTCCCATCCTCTTTTTGCAGAAAACGCCGGCTCCATTCCACCTGGTAAGGCAGACGCTCCCTCAGATGATCCAGCAGGTAGGTCCCGCCGTCCAGATCCACGCCATCAAACCACGCTGTGTTCAGCCAATGCCGGAAGAAGGGCCGGTAGGCCAGTGTCAGCCGCTCATAATAGGCCACTCCCTCCGCCTTGGCGTCCTCTTCATCCCGCAGCTTGACGGCCCGCCTGTCCAAGTCCTTTCCGACCTCCTCCACCACGCGGTCCGCCCCCGAGACCTCGGGATGCGCCCGGTAGAAGTCCAGGATGCGTCTCAAAAGCCCCGAGCCGATCTCGTCCCGCCGCCACTTGGAGTAGGTGAGCAGCTCTTTCTCAATGAACCGGGGGCTGCGCAGGGCCTTTTGCAGGTCTTCCCGGGCGAAGAACGCGGCGGACTCCTCCTCTTCCCGCTCCGGCGCTCCCTTGATCCGGGCCAGATAGCTGTCCAGCGCCCGGTTGAGCTGCAAAAAGTTCTCCTGGATCTCCCCATCGATGCCGGGCACCCGCTCCGCCACGATCTCCCGCAGATCGCCGTACAGCACCTTGGCCCGGCCCATGATGGCCATCTTCAGCCCCAGGTCCTGCCACACATGGCGGTACAGCTCCTCCGGAATCTGGTAGGCCTTGAAGAAATGGGTGAACACCCGCAGTCCGGCGGGGTGCCGCTCCAGGTCGGACGCCACCCGCTGTTCACAGCGCTCCTTGATGTAGGCAGACACATAGCGGCGTACGACGTATTTGAATTCCGTCACCGCCTGCTCACTCCACGCGCCGCCTTTTGCCAGACGGGCCAGGTGCCTGTGATCGGCAAAGCTCTGGCCGATGGCGAACTCGTTGCCCCGGGGCGCTTTGGGGATGGCACCCTTGGCCGCGATGCGGAGGATGGACTCCATACCCTCGAAGTCCGCCCCCGGCCCCAGCGTCACCTCCCGCGGGTACTTTTCCACCCGCATAGCCTCCCGGTCCAGCACCGACTTTTCCACCGCCGAGAACTGGTAGGCGATATACAGCCAGGTCAGGAACTCCTTCCCCGGGGGAAGCTCCCGCTCCACCTGCGTCACCTTCTCCAGCATGAGCTGGGTGAACTCCGGCTCCCAGGCCACATCCAGGAAGATATTCGAGGTGAAGTAGTCCATCCACAGCTTTGGGTCTTTGCGCTGCTTCTTGGTATACAGTTCCTCAAACTTCCGGATAGCCTCGCTGTCCGCATAGGGGTCGGGCCTGTCCTCCGGCTCCTGCTCGGGGATGACCCAGCCCTGGAACCCCGGCCGCTCCGCTTCCCCGTCCACGTCCGGTCCCCAGTCCTCCTCCCCGGCGGACGCCGCCGGGGCCGGGGGCGGAGGGCAGGCGCCCCGCTCCGCATAGGCCAGCGCCGCCTGGTAAGCTTCCCGCAGGCGCAGGAAGCCCTCCGGGTCCTCCTCCGGGTGGCATTCCCGCGTCTTCACGGCGTAGGCCCGCCGAATGGAGGACACGTCCTGGGTGGGCTCCTCCAGCCCTAAAATGCTCCAATGATCGACCATCATCATCCCTCCGTTTTTTGCCGCAGACTGCGCACCACTTTCCACCCGTTGTTTTCCCGGGATATATCCGCTATATGCTGAACGATCATGAACTTCATGGCGTTCTGGTCAGCCTTCATCTTGATACAGCTCCGTTTTACTGCTCCTCTTCACCGCCGTCCGGCGCGTCTTCTACATCGTCCTCCTGCCCGCCGCCCCAAAACATCTCATCGAAGCAATCCGCAGCCAGCTCCCCCTCCAGGCAGGCCAAACAGAGGACCAACACCACAAAGCCCGTCAGACCGGCAAAAAAGAACTTCCAAAACGGGGACTCCTTCATGGGGCGCTTCTCCTGAAACTCAGCCCTGTGATCAGCTCCGGGATGGTATCCCACCTGAAATGGTTCTCGTCGATCTGATAGTGCTGGCCCATATCCAGCCTCAGAAGCGGCCCATAATCCCACCAACTGAGATACCAGGCGGACTCATGGGAGGTGTCCACCATGTACCCGTTCCGCAGGAAATACCAGATGATATGGGTCTCATCCTCTTTGGAATGCGCCTCGCGGTGGAAGTCATAGGAGAATTCGTATCCCGCGCCGTCCGCGCCCGTGACCCAAAAGTGCTCCGGCGTGCCCTCCACCGCCATGTCCAGCCGGACCAGCAGCTCATACAGCCCGCCATAGCTGATGTGCAGATGGTCCGCGCCGATCCCCGCGAACAGCTCCCCCGGGAGTCGTTCCTCCCCGTCCCGCACCTCAGGACAGCCGGACATGGTCACCCAGTCCCAGCGCTCCCGGGCGAACTCGGCCAACTCCTCCGCCGTGAAATCGTCACAGGGCAGGTTGTAAAAGGCGTGATACTCCATCAGCGCCCCGGCACACTGGTCGAGCACATCGTCCAAACTATCCTCCGGGCCCTGGGTGCATACATCGATCTTCTCCGACAGGCTGGTCTGCCAGGGGAGCGCGCCGGAAAAAATATAGTAATACCGTCCCTTGGCCAAAAACTCCCTGTAGGGCCTGCCCTCCGTCCAGCCGTAGAAGGCCCACAGCTGCTCCGCCGCCTCCCGCACCTGGGCCATGGAGGTATACTCCAGCTCCATACAGGTCTCGTCGGCCCATTTCGCTTTGCCGATCTCCCAAGCGTCCAGGCAGCCGCCCTCCTCCCGGTAGGTGTCCAGGTAGTAGGTCCACACCGCGTCCGGGGCGTTGGAGTCCAGCCTGTTATGGTAGTACGGCACCGGGTCGCCGCCCCGGGTCACCATCTCCACCCGGAATTTGGCTTCTGGCAGATCCTTGAACCAGCACAGCCAGGTGTTCAGACCGTCGGCCCGCATCTCGATCTCTTCCCCGGGATACCGGTCCTCCAAATGCTCCCGGGCCTGCTCGGTGGTGAACAGCCAGGGTCCCTCGTTGCAGCCGGACAGCAGGAGCAGTACCGCCAGCCCTATCGCTGCGGCCAACATATGCGCGATCCGTTTTACGCCTCTCATTGGCATGGCCTCCTCACCGATATGCTTCGGCAGCCTTCAGAAAGAATAAAAGCCCTCCCGCAAGATCACCACCATGAAGTAGATGGCGGCAAACGCGCAGGGCAGCGCCAGCAGGAACGGCAGCACCGCCAGGGCCCTCCACTTTGGGCTGTTCCAGAGCTTCCACGCTGCCTTCAGCAGGACGGCCGCCAGCGCTCCCGCGCCCAATATGGTGAGAAAGATAAAGAAATAGCCCAGTCCCATCGATAGCCCTCCGATCCTCCTGCCGCATCTACTCCATGACACGCAGCAGGACAAGCTCATTGTGATAGGAAGCAGAAAACGATAGAGACGAAAGTCCGTTCATCCAGTAGCTCTTATTGTCCAGATAGTATGTAAAGAGCTTAGCAGCATGATGGGGCCCGTCCTCCTCCTCCCGGATCTTGCCCATGGCCATCTGCGCGTCAGACTTGTAGATCAGGGAGGGGATGACCGTCACCTGGACCGGGCCCGGGGCCGAGCTGTACGGCTTTCCCCAATCCTGGATACGTTCCGCCACGCCGTCCCGCAGGCACAGCTTCTCTCCTACCGTCTCGAACCGGGCGTCCACAAAGGGCAGCAGAGCCTTTCTGGTGATGATGTCCATCTCCGTATCGCCCTCCAGTTCCTCTTTGGTGTAGAACACCCCGTAGGGTTCAGACAACAGATCAATAGGATCTGCCCAGTCCGGCTCGCAGGGCCGCAGTTCAAAGCACTCCCCCGCATCCCAGCCCTCCTGGGTGCTGACCCAGAAGTTCCCCATGCGGGTGACGGTATAGCGCTCCCGGCTGATCTCTCTGCCTGAAAACCTCAGCCTCTCCCGCAGGGAGAGATAGGGGATATCATAGGCGATCTTGTCCAGATCCGCGTATTGGAGCTCACTATGGGAAAACTCCATCCCCTCCGCCATCAGGACCGGCCGGCCCTTGACCAACTGTATGCCCAGTGGGACTTCACTGTCCTCGTCGTAGCAGCGGAAACAGCTGATCCATACCCTTCCCAGGCGCTCCAGGTCGCCGCCCCAGTCCTCCGCCCGGAACTCGATCCCGTCCAGGCTGACGCCGCCGTCCACATAATACCGGTAGTCAAAGTGGATGCTGTCCAGCAGCGGCAGGACCTCCTCCAGCGGCTGGCCGTGATAGTCGAAATCCAGGAAATTATACTCATACCCGAGCTCCGACGGATGGGACGCGAAGAATCCCTTGCGCTCAAAGTAGACGTTGATGTCGTACTCCAGCGCAGGGGGCAGGCCGTAGAGCCCTCGGAAGTACTCGTCCAGCACCTTGACCAGCGCCAGGCCGTCCCGGTTGTCCCTGCAGGAGTCCCCCACCACATAGACCTGAAACTCCTCCCCGTCCAGGGCCAGGGTGACCAGGGCGTCGCCGCTCAAATAGCCGCGGAACACCGCCACGTTCACACCCACCTCGACCTTTACCACCTTGGCCCTGCCGCCATAGGTCTCGTTGGCATAGGCCAGCGCCAGCTTCGACGCATTCTGCCGCATCTCCCATTTGTCCATCTGGAACTCGATCACGCCGCACCCGGACAGCGCCATTCCAAGCAGCGCAGTCATCACGAAAAGGAGCGCGATACACTTTTTTCGAGTCATATATGCTTCACCCCCGCGTCAAAAGCTGTCCCCTCAGGTCTTCATCACCGCCCAGTCGGTGGAGGATCCCCCCTGATCCACTATCTCAAGCCCGCCATCTGCTTGAAAGCCGCCCCGGCCATGGACGCGAACCGGGCCAGAAGCTCCTCCGGCGCGACAATGGCACGCTGGGTCAGGTAGTCCCCGAAGGGCATCCCGCCCAGGCGGTAACCAGCAGCGCCGTGGAGCATCACGATGTCGTTATTGTACTCCGGGCCGTTGTTGACGTGGTCGAAGGTGACCCGCGCCCCATAGCCATGGATGGGGTCCAGCAGATCCGCCCGACGGTGGACAGACAGGTCGCCCATGTCCAGCCCCCATTTCCCGGCTACTGTGTAGATGGTGCTCTGCTTCGTGTTCCGGCCCCCGACATCCTCAAAGGCCGGAGGCTGGGCCTGGATGGACAGTTGGCGGATCAGCGGCTTTTCGCCCGCAGCTTTCCTGCGCTTCTTCCACAAGGCAAACTGCTTCTTAATCCAGCTCTGTGGTTGCCGCCAGGCCCACCCAGACATCGGTTGGTCGCACCTGGTTTTCTGGAAATAGTATTGCGGGTATTGACCTGCCAAAAGCCGCCGGGCCGCGTCGCGTACCTCCAACAGAAGTGCAAGATCCAGGGAAGAGGAGTATTCCAAGTCATCGTCCAGGGCCTTTGGGACCCTGCATGGTCTTTTCCTCCCAGCGAGCCGGCGTAGAGGGAAACTGACGCTCCAGAACGGTCAAATCCTGGAGTTCAAGCCCTTGCGAGAGCGCGACGGCGCCCCAGTGGGCGGCGTCCAGGTAACGCAGCTTTTCAAGCATTTGAGAAAACTTCTTAGGGTGCGCCTAGTAGGACCGGCGCAAAAAGCGGGGAGCGTCCAGCACCGGGGAATAGACCCCTTCCGCCTCCTGCGTTGGCAGCCTCTGGCCCACATACTGTCCCCTGTGCTTTTGCCAGCTCCAGCAGCTCCTCGCCGGTCATGGCGTCGATGTCCGAGGCAGTGATCCCGCATTTTCTCTGTGTCTCCATGGCATCCTTCTGTGGAACAAAATCCCATCCATCTTCTATAAAGATATATGTCCCAAAAGCCTTTGTCAAGGACACATGACTATTAAAAATGTGTATGAGAATCCACTGCATCAGGGATCGCATGTGGTATGTGCTGGCTTGCTTAGAAGGCATCGCTTTGAAAAAGAAAACTGTCCTTTACTGCGGTATGGCGTTGCTGCTGTCGGTTTCTCTTTTAGTATACAGGCAGACGATAGGTGCTCCTGTCATCGGAACAGTGACAGGCCCTGAATGGGAATGCCTGCATGAAGCAGGTTCGGCCCAACACATTTATCCGGGAGCGGGCCGGCCTGGTCACTGTCCTTCGGTTCATCGGCTATTTCCAGGGCGGAGGATACGAGAGTATGCAGCTCTACACCTGTCCCCTTTACATCACCAGCATCGGGTTTGGCTGCACCAATGATCTTCCCTCCTCTGCCTATCATACCCCTCGGTATCTGGCCATGAGCCAATATCCGAATTGGGGGATATAAAACCGCAACTGATTGGGTCAGCAGACCTGAAGCCTCCCAGAAGAAGGCCAGTGAACATCTGGACCGGATCGCAGAGTGCCTGGCCCTGGAACTGCTGCCTGCACTGGAACGATCGGACTGCCTAGAGACGTTCTTCGCCCCAGAGCGGCTGGCCTCGACGCTACCCGGGAAGGACCGCCCGCAGGCCATACCTTGTCCCCCGCATGGAATATCGAAAAGAAAAACCGTCCCCCAGAGGACGGTTACCTGTTCGGTGTGCAGTCCTGTCTATCTGGCCAGGAGGACAAGGGTCATCCCCTGCTGGCGCAATGCGTCGCTTTGCCTATCATTTCTTAGATACTCAAAGCATCCCGACCGGAGCACCGCGTAGGGCCGCCATCGACGCAGTCTATGACGACGTTTGCGCCATCATGCGCCGATATTACGGGCTCAAGTCCAGCAGACCATAAGGTGAATTTCAAAACACAGGCCACCTGCCCAAATCATAGCAGGAGGCCTGTGTTCAGCAAGTATACCAGGGCTTATGGCATAGATCATCCGCAAAAGCTGCTGTTTTCATTTTGAGATGCCTATCGAGAACATACCATAAAAACAGGTAGGGGCAGGAATCATATTCCTCTTGTGCCATATTGACCGGATCATATTTGGCGGCAAGTTCAGTGGTAAGTTTAGCGAACTCATTCTTGGTCAACTCCCTGCGGTCAAAGCTGTCCATGGGATCATATGTTGCAGGGGCGTTAGAAGGAAGAACAGGTCCATGTTTATTTGCGAAATTTTGTGCTGCCCGTTCTTTCACAAATTCGGCAAATCCATCACCAAAGCATATCATGGGTTTATCGAAACCAGGAAGATACCTAGCGTAGCCATAGCAAAGTATTATAATCTTGCTTTCTAAACACACACAACCCATTTACTATGCTACATATTCCATGGTGCATGAATCCTCATAGGACTAGTAGATCATTGTTGAACTCTTTTTCAAAACACCTTTCTTGATCTGCTAGTTTGTGAAGATAGGATCGCACATCGGTGCACCGCAAACTATAGTGGACGGCTCCCTCACATCACCCTCACGTAACTGCTGATTTGGGCAGATTCATCAAGGCGAACAAAACAAATGCTATATATAGACTTTTTTAGACAATAGATCATAACTTATTAGAAGCTGTACCAATAGAAAGAAGGATGCTATAATGGATGCATGATACAGAAAAATGAGAGACGCAGTTTCCCCGGGCAGGAAACAGGGCAAATGGGAAAAGCGAGAATTGGTAGATGCGGTGCTGTATTTCGTAGATAACGGATGCAAATGGCGAGATCTACCCCACGATTTTCCACCATACACGACAGTGGCCAACTTTTATTACGCCGCGATCCAAAGCGGGCTCTGGGAAAAGATCCGTGCGGCATTGGTGGAACGGGTGAGGACAGACGCAGGCCGAAATGCAGGCCCCAGCTATACAATTATCGACTCGCAAAGCGTAAAAACCACCTCCGCCGCAGAAGGACGCAGGTCACCGTAAAACTTTTGAGCAGAACGTTTCCAGTGAACTGGGGCTTGGCGTCGATATTTCTGTACGCATCAAGCCTGAATGGGAGGTCCTGCCCAAGCGGTGGATCGTTGAGCGTTCTTTGGCGTGGCTCAACGACTCCCGCCGCCTTTCCAAAGATCATGAAATATCTGTCTGTTCTGCTCAGGCGGTCTGCACTATTGCCGCTTTTCGCACTCTGTTTAAAAGATTCTAGCCTAATCAGTACAGATTCTAAATGATTTTATGGCGTAAACCTGGCGTAAATCTACCCCTCAAGGCTCTGAGAAGCCTGTCATACTGCGCTTTTGGGAACTGTGGTGGTATATTCAGATAATGAACCATGGGCCCACCATTCCTTTCCCCTGTGTCTGATTTGCCCGCAGAGGAACGTGGAAACGCTCCTCTCAAGGACATCATATGCCCTGAGAGGAGCGTGGGTGCACACACAGTATCAGCTTTCTTCGATCAGGGCCACGGCGTGGGCGGCTATGCCCTCCCCTGCGCCGGTGAAGCCCAGACCCTCTTCGGTGGTGGCCTTGATGCTCACCCGGCCGGGGTCCGTCCCCATGGCATCGGCCAGCCGCGCCCGCATCTCCATGATGTGAGGGGCCAGCTTGGGCCGCTGGGCCAGCACGGTAGCATCCACGTTCCCTATCGTATAGCCGTGCTCCCCCAGTATCTGCGCCACCCGGCACAGGAGCGCCAGGCTGTCCGCCCCCTCGTAGGCCGGGTCGCTGTCCGGGAACAGCTTGCCGATGTCCCCCAGGGCCGCCGCCCCCAGCAGGGCGTCCATGACCGCGTGGGCCAGCACGTCGGCATCGGAATGGCCCAACAGCCCCTTCTCGAACGGGACCTCTACCCCGCCCAGGATCAGCCTGCGCCCTTCCACCAGGCGGTGCACGTCATAGCCGTGTCCGATCCTCACAGCGCAGACACCTCCTCCGCCAAGATCTCCCCGATGAGCAGATCCGTAGGCGTGGTGAGCTTGATGTTCCGCTCGTCCCCAGGGGTGAGCACCACCTTCATGCCCAACCGCTCCACTGCCGCGCAGTCGTCGGTGAGGGCCACACCGTCGTCCAGAGCTTTTTGCAGCGCCGCCCGGATAAGGTCCGCGTCGAACACCTGGGGCGTTTGGACGGCATATAGGACGTCACGCTCCAAGGTCTGCTCCACGATACCGCCACGGGCCTGCTTGAGCGTGTCCTTCACCGGCACGGCCGGGGCCGCCGCCCCGCCTGCCGCCGCTTGGGCGATGGCGGCCTCGATGACCTCCACCGTCACGAAGGGCCGCGCCCCGTCGTGGATGGCGATCAGCGGGGCCTTTGGATCGCACTCCAGCGTGCCCAGCCGGGCGGACCGGGTGCGGTCCTCCCCGCCCCGGACGACCTTGGTCACCTTGCCCAACCCATAGTCCTGGCAAAACCGGGCGATCCCCGGCACCAGATCCGTCCGGGTGACCACCACGATCTCCGTCACGCTGGGCGCGCGCTGGAAGCTTTGCAGACAGCGCACGATCACCGGCAGGCCGCCCACGTCCGCCATCTGTTTGTCGAGCCCCATCCGGGTGGAGGCCCCTGCCGCCGCCACCACCACCGAACAGACGGGGCCGGTCTCTTTCTTCCGCTTGCGAAACAATCCCATCCTCTTGACCTCCCGCGCAAAAAGGAGCCTTCCGGCCCCTCTCGCTCAACGATCCCGCCTCTGCCTCCCGCTCAATGGCTGAGCACCCGGTCGATGCTGGTCTCCACCGTCTCGTAGGGCAGGCTTTGGGCCAGTACCAGCTCGGAGATGAGGATCTGCCTGGCTGTGTGGAGCATCTTCCGCTCGCCGTTGGACAGGCCGCGCTGGCTCTCCCGCCGCCGCAGGCCCTTGACCACCCGGGCGACCTCCAGCAGATCGCCGCTCTTCAGGCGTACCAGGTTCTCCCGATAGCGGCGGTTCCAATTCTGGGTCATGTCCACCTCGATGCCCTCCATGGCGCTCATGAGCTCCTCGGCCCGCTGCCCAGACACGACGGGACGCATCCCGATCTCTCCGGTGTTGTCCGTGGGGACCATGACCACCATATTGCCCACCGAGAGCCTGAGCTGATAATATTCCTGGACATGCCCCGCTACCTTACGCTGCACGATAGAATCGATCACGCCTGCCCCGTGCATGGGGTGTACCACCTTATCTCCGATCTGGAACAAACCTCTCACCCCCAAAATATGTATATCTTTCCATAAATATTATACCCCATTTTTCTCATCAAAGCAACCGTTTTATCAAAAATCTTTCACAACAAAGCTGTCACATCCGGGGTTTTTGAGGCGAATCTATACCAAAAAGCTCCGATCGTTCCATTTTTTGTACCCTCAGGACCGGCCCCTCCAGCGCAAAAAAGCGCCGCGGGGGGCCCGCGGCCGCCCCCGCGGTCACCCCCCGCCGTGACATTAGATCGGGATATCGTCGGGTGGGGGAAGAGTGTCCAATTCTGGGTAGATCTCGGTGGTCGCCGGATCATGA
>CANRXB010000004.1 GCA_947643715.1 uncultured bacterium | reverse complement strand
GAGGATATAGGCCCGGAGCTGGCCGGAGCGCACCAGCAGCAGCCCGGTACAGTCCGCATCCCCGTTGTGGAGCACGGTCCCTCTTTTGACCTCCCGCCGGGCCAGGCTGCCCAGGATCAGCTCCTGATGGGCAGGCGCCAGCTGATCCCAAATCGGGAAATAGCTTTGAAAGTCCATACAGCCTCCTTCTTATTATACAACCAGTATAGGCTATCTGCCATGATATGTCAAACATACAAAAAGAATTTTCAAAAATTTTTTGCCGGGGCGGGCCCGTCCCAGGGGAGCGGCCCGCTTGGAATCAAGGGGGCGGCCGCCCGCTCAGGGCAGCCGCCCGCGTGTGTCACAGCTCCCTGCGCCCGTTCTCCTCCCGCATTCTCTGGTGGAGGCACGCCAGCGCGTCGGACAGCCCCCCCAGGTGGTCGATGAGCCCCAGCTTCACCGCCTCCTTGCCGTAGATGACGCTGCCCACATCGGCGGCCATCTCCCCGGTGTTGAGCATCAGGTGCTCAAAGTCCTTCCGGCTGATGCGGCTGTTGCGGGTGACGAAGTCGCAGATCCGGTCCTGGATGCGCTCAAAATAGTGGAACGTCTGGCTGACCCCGATCACCAACCCATTGAGCCGCACCGGGTGGATCGTCATGGCCCCGGAGGGGACGATGAAGGATTCCTTCGCCGCCACCGCCAGAGGTACGCCGATGGAATGCCCGCCCCCCAGCACCAGGGACACGGTGGGCTTCCGCATCCCGGAGATCATCTCGGCGATGGCCAGCCCCGCTTCGATGTCCCCTCCCATGGTGTTGAGCAGGATGAGCAGGCCGTCCGCCTCGTCGCTCTCCTCCACGGCTGTGAGCAGAGGGAGGACGTGCTCGTATTTCGTGGTCTTGGCCCCGGAACGCTCCTCCTGGTGCCCCTCGATGGTGCCCACGATGGTGAGCGTGTGGATGGTGCCGTCCTTCGTCTTGACAGTGCTGGACCCCATGTCCACGATCTGCTGCTGGAGCTCGGACTGTGCCTCATTGTCGTCGCTTTCGATCGGTCTGGTCTCCTCAGTCATGGAAAAACCCCCTTTTGCGGTAGCTTTTCCGCAAAAGGGGGTCTTTATCCATCAGAGACGATCCAGTATCATGACGATCTCGTCCCCGTCCGTTTCGCCAGTGGGGCGGAACCCCAGCGTTTCATAGAGCCGCCGGGCGGGCTCGTCGCCCTCCACATAACACAGACAGACCTTTTGGAAACGTCCGTCTGCGCGCATCTCGTCCAGCGCCAGCCGCGCCGCCTGGAGGCCGAGGCCCCGCCGCTGATGCCGCCAGTCGATGAAGAGCTGGCTGAACACGTACTGTCCAGCCTCGGGCCAGTCATAGTACAAGAGCATCCCGACCGGGACGTCCTCCTCTAAGATCAGCCTGGCTTGCCCACCCAGGTCCCGGTAAGCATAGGCCCTGGCCAGCAGGCGCTCCCGCCTGGACACGAACCGCCGCTGATCCTCGGCCACCTCCAGCGGCTCCCGCCAGTTCTCTGGGCCGATCGGCTCCAAGCGGACCACGGCTCAGCCTTCGTACACCGCTTTACAAGCAGAATATGTCATATAGCAGTCCAGCTTGGACACGACCTCGAACGGCGCGTGCATGGACAGCACGGGCACGCCCGCGTCCAGAGTATCGATGTTGCGGTCGGCCATATAGCAGGCCACAGTGCCGCCGCCGCCCTGGTCCACCTTGCCCAGCTCCGCCATCTGCCACAGGATGCCCCTGTCGTCCAGCAGCCGGCGGACATACGCCACCAGCTCAGCGCCGGCATCGGAGGCGCCTCCCTTGCCCCGGGAGCCGGTATACTTGCACAGGCCGATGCCGTAGTTCACCCGGGCGGAGTTGTTCTTCTCGTATACATCGGCAAAGTTGGGGTCGAACGCGGCGGTCACGTCGGTGGACAGGCAGAAGGATCTCTCCAGGCACACCCGCAGAGGCACCTTCTGGGAGGCGCACAGATCGCCGATGAAGGTCTCGAAAAAGGCGGACTTCATCCCGGACACGCCCTCGGAGCCGATCTCCTCCTTGTCCGCCAGTACGCACACCGCAGTGCGGCAGGGCACGCCCTCCAGATCCAGCAGGGCCTTCAGCCCGGCGTAGCCGCACACCCGGTCGTCATGGCCGTAGGCCCCGATGAGGGACCGGTCGAAGCCGATGTCCACCGCGTTGAACGCCGGGACGGCCTCGATCTCAGCGGAGATGAAGTCCGCCTCCCGGATGCCGTAGTGATCGTAGAGCATCTTCATCACCGCCAGCTTCACCCGGTCGCTGCCGTCGTCGTCCTTCAGGGGGCGGCTGCCCACCAAGACGTTCAGGCTCTCGGCCGGGATGGCCTCGCCCAGAGGCTTTTTGGCCTGCTCCGCTCCCAGGTGGGGCAGCAGGTCGTCGATGGTGAACAGAGGATCGCCGGGATGGGAGCCCACGGCCACATTCACCACAGTGCCGTCCTTCATGGCCACGACCCCCCGCAGCTCCAGGGGGATGGTCACCCACTGATATTTGCGGATCCCGCCATAATAATGGGTCTTGAGGAACGCCAGCTCACCGTCCTCATACAGTGGGGAGGGCTTCAGGTCCAAGCGGGGGCTGTCGATATGGGAAGCGGTGATGGACACGCCCTGGTCCAGCGGCGCAGAGCCGATGATGGCCAGATCGATGGCCCTGCCCCGGTTCACCCGGTATACCTTCGTGCCGGGGACCAGCTCCATGCCCCGCTCGAAGGGGACGAAGCCTGCGGCCTGGGCCAGCTCCACTGTATAGTCCACACAGGTGCGCTCTGTCTTGCCCCGGTCCAGGAAGGTCTTGTAACCCTCACAATACTCGAAGATCGCCTTTTCCGTGGTCTCGTCCACCACGTCCCAACCGTTCTTCTTCTGGTACAGCAGCGCCTCCCGGAGCTGCTGAGCCGGCGTTTTTTCTTCCATTTCAATGTTCCTCCTTGATGATCTGTTCTAACAGCGCCCGGGCCCGGGCCTCCAACGTCTCCCGGGCCCCGTCGTTGCGCAGGGTATAGGTGCAGCGCGCCTCGAACCAGGCGGACGGCTTCTGTGCCGCCACTCTGGACCGGGCGTACTCCTCGGAGATCCCCTCACGCGCCATGATGCGGTGCACCCGGACGTCCTCCGCAGCGGTCACCGCCACCGTGACATGGCACAGGCGCTCCCCCGCCCCGCTCTCCAGCAGGGCGATGGCATCCAACGCGATGGCGGGGCGGCCTTCGGCCTGGGCGCAGGCGATCCTCCGCTCGAGCTCACTGACCACGTACCGATGGGTGATGGCGTTCAGGTCGCCCAGCGCTTGAGCGTCCTTGAATACGATAGCACCAAATCCCTTCCGGCGCAAGCCCCCATCTGCGTCGAAGATCTCGCCGCCGAACCGCGCCGCCAGCTCATCGCGCATGGACGCGCTGGTACGCAGCAGCTCATGATACACCTCGTCGCAGTCCACGACGGCTCCGCCCAGCTCGGTCACCACGTCGAGCACGGTGGTCTTGCCCGCCCCGGTAGGACCTGTGATGCCGATGACGGTCAAGCCCTCACGCCCTTTCCAGCCAGGCCAGCGCCGCCGCCTCGTCGGGCTGGAAGCAGATCTGACGGCCTTCGTTGCTCTCCCGGACGAAGTCCTGGAGGGGCTTGCTGGTGTACCCGGAAAGATCCCCCACGATGCCCAGCCGCATCTGATAGTTCACGAACTTTTGCAGCACCTCTCCCGCCAGCCCGGTGGACAGGCGGAAGAAAGCTTCGTCCAACTGCTCCTTGGACAAGATCACAGCGGAGCACCCGGTCTCATATCGGACGGTGGCCAGCAGCTCCACAGCGGAGCTGCCGCTGTCGATCAGCACACCTTTTTCCCGCACGACGGCGGTCTTGCCTATGACTTCTATCTCCATGGTCGTATCTCCTTTCATGTCCCGCTGAGCTTCCCCGGCCCCAGCACGGCCTCGATCTCAGCGCGGCCCGTCCCGCCTTGGCGCAGGATCCGGTATGGGGCGGCGGTCAGGTCCAGTATCGTGGATTCCACCCCCACACGGCAGGTCCCGCCGTCCAGGACGGCGTCGATGCGCCCGCTCAACTGTCCCATGACCTCGCCCGCCGACTTGGGGCTGGGCCTGCCGGACAGGTTGGCGGAGGGACAGGCCAGCGGCCTGCCCAATGCCCGGACGACCTCCAGCGCAGCGGGGTGGCTGGGGCAGCGCACGCCCTGCGTCTTGCCCCCTGCGGACACGGCGGAGGGCAGCGTGCCGTTCCCCCACAAGATCATGGTGAGCGGCCCGGGCCAGAACGCGTCCGCCAGCCTGTACGCATCCTCCGGGATGTCCCGGCACACGGTCTCGGCCATCCCCATCCCGTCCACCAGCACGCTCAGCGGCTTGGCCTCGGGACGCCCCTTCGCCTCATAGCTCCCGCGGACGGCCGCCTCCTGGGCCGCGTCGGCGGCCAGGCCGTACACCGTCTCCGTGGGCAGGGCGACGAGACGGCCCAGCCGCAGCAGCTCGGATGCCAGGGCGGTCTGGTCGGCGGTGAGCAGGGCGGTGCCTGTGACGATCGCCGAGAGCTGCTCCGGCCTGTGGACGGTCTGATCCGCCCCGGCGTCCATCAACTCCTCCCTGTCCCGGAAGCCCCAGAGCACACCGCACACGCTCAAGCCGCCGTTCTTCCCCGTGAGCACGTCCACGTCGCTGTCGCCCACGAACAGGGTGCTCTCGGGCTTCGCGCCGATCTCCTCCATCAAAACGCGCAGCAGCGTGGGATCCGGCTTCAGCGGCGCGTCCGGCAGCGCCCCCTGCACCGACCGGAACACGCCGGGGAAATATCCCTCCACCACCGGCCCGGCCAGGGCATGGGCCTTGTTGGACAGCACCGCCAGCTCCACCCCCGCCCCCTTCAGGGCGGACAGCAGTCCCGTGATGCCGGGATAGGGGGCGGTCTTGTCCTGCTTATGCGCCCCATAGTATGCGGAGAACTCCGCCAGGGCCCGGTCCAGCTCTTCCTGGCTCAGCCCGCTGGGCGCGAACCGGGACACCAGCGTGGGGATGCCGTTGCCCACCATATATTTGAACTGGTCCACCGTATGGGTGGGCCAGCCGTGGGCAGCACACACATGGTTGCCCGCATCCGCCAGATCGTCGATGGTATCCAGCAGGGTGCCATCCAGATCGAAGATCACATGAGTATACATCCATTCAGCTTCTTTCCGCTAACTGTTCTGCCTGCCGGGCCGCGGCCAGGGCATCGACGATCTCGTCCAGATCCCCGTCCATCACCGCGCCCAGCTTATATAGGGTCAGCCCCACCCGGTGGTCCGTGAGCCGTCCCTGCGGGAAATTATAGGTGCGGATGCGCTCGTTGCGCATACCGGTGCCCACCTGGCTGCGGCGCTCCTGGCCATACTCGGACTGGATGCGCTCCTGCTCCCGGTCGTACAGGATAGAGGCCAGCAGCCGCATGGCCTTTTCCCGGTTCTGGAACTGGCTGCGTTCCTGCTGGCATTCCACCACCGTACCTGTGGGCTTGTGGATCAGGCGCACGGCGGAAGAGGTCTTGTTGATGTGCTGTCCCCCCGCCCCCGAGGAGCGAAAGACCTGCATCTCCACGTCGGCAGGGTCCAGCTTCGCGTCCACCTCGGCCATCTCCGGCAGCACCGCCACCGTGACCGTGGAGGTATGCACCCGCCCGCCCGACTCGGTCTCCGGCACCCGCTGCACCCGATGGACACCGCTCTCGAATTTCAGCCGGGACCAGGCGCCCTCCCCCTCCACGGTGAAGGAGATCTCTTTGAGGCCGCCCAGCTCCGTCTCGCTGGCAGAGTTCACCTCCACCCGCCAGCCCCGGCGCTCGGCGTACATGGTGTACATCCGGGTGAGGGAATTGGCAAACAGGGCGGACTCCTCCCCGCCCACTCCGGCGCGGATCTCCATGATGACGTTCTTGCCGTCATTGGGATCCCGGGGGAGCAGCAGGACCTTGACCTCCCGCTCCAGACGCTCCACGTCCTGCCTGGCCCGGACCAACTCCTGCTGGGCCAGCTCCTTCATCTCCGGGTCCCCCAGGAGCTCCTCCGCCCCGGCCAGGTCGGAACGCGCCCTGCAAAGCGCCCGGTAGGCGCTCACCAACGGCTCCAGCTCCCTCTGCTCCCGGTTGAGCCGGGACACCAGCTCCGGGTCGGAGTAGGTCTCGTTGGCGGCCAGCCGGGCCTCCAGCTCTTGATAGCGCAGCTCGATGTTTTTCAGGTTGTCAGTCATGGGTCCCCCTATCTCTGCTCATCCGCCAAGATCGAACTCTCTGTCGAAGAGAAAGGACTTCACCAGCGCCAGCGGCTCCCGGAAGGTCATATGCACCCTCGAGGGCGCGTGGCTCACCGGGGCGGGCAGGGTGGTCACATCGTCCAGCCGCCCTGTGGCCCGCTCCCACAGCATGAGGATGCGGGCCAGATGGAAGTCGCTGGACACCAGCACATAGTGATAGCTGCCGCCGGGGGCGATGGGATCCCAGGGGCCCGCCCCGTCCCGCAAGAGCTCCAGCGTGTTGCGGATGTTCTGATGGGTGTTCCTGGAGCGGTCCTCCATGAGGATCATGTCCCGGCTCACTCCATGCTCCGTGAGGTAATCGTACATCCCCTGGGCTTCGGAGACGTGTTCGTCGTCCCCCTTGCCGCCGCTGACCACGACGCGGGTGTCCGGGTGCTCCTCCAGATAGTCCAGGGCCGTGTCCAGCCTGTCGCGCAGCAGGATGGACGGCCCGTCCCGCTTCATCTGGCAGCCGAAGATGACCATGACCTGTGTCCCGCCGCCCGCCTGAGCGGTCTGTCCCTGGGCGCCGCGCCAGATGACGAGCTCCAGCGCGCCGAACGCCAGCGCCCCCACGACGGCGAGGGCCAGCAGGGCGATGAGCCAGCGTATATATCTCTTTCTAGGGCCCTTCCCCTGATAGCTGTGGTGCTCCATACCTCATCCCTTCGCCTCTTCCAGCTCCGCCGCCAAACGTTCCCATTCGGCATAGAGGTGGGCTAGCTCGTCCTCCACCGCCTCCCGCTCCTTGTACACGTCCTGGAGCTTCAGGTAGTCCGACGCCGCGTCCTGCGCCTGTTGGGCCAATTCGTCCAGACGGACCTCCGCTTTCTCCACCGCCCGCTCGGCGGCGCGCACCTGTTTCTCCAGCTCCTTGGTCCCGCCGGGGCGCTTGGCCTTGGCCTGCTTCGGCTCCTCCGCCTTCGCGGCAGGCTGCGGGGCCTCCCTCTGCTGCTCCTGCCGCTCCCGCCAGGCCCGGAACTCCCGATAGGTCCCATGGAAGTCGGTGAGCTTCCCATCCTCCAGCATCCACACCCGGGTGGCGAACTTCTCGATGAAATAGCGGTCGTGGGAGACGAACAGCAGATTGCCGCCGTACTCCTCCACCGCCTCCTCGATCCACTCCCGGGAATCGATGTCCAGATGGTTGGTGGGCTCGTCCAGGATGAGCAGATTGATCCGGCTGTCCATGAGCATACACAGCCGCAGCCGGGACTGCTCCCCGCCGGACAGGGCGGACACCTGCTTGAACACGTCCTCCCCCTGGAACTTGAACGCGGCCAGCCGGTCCCGCGCCTCCTGGGTGGTACAGTTCTGGGCGTACAGCATGGTGTCCACCAGGTTCCGTTCGGGGCGGTCGAAGTGGATGATCTGGGGCAGATAGCCGATGCGGATGGAGGGCCCCAGGTAGATCGAGCCCTCGTCCGGCGCCTCCTCGCCCATGACGATCTTGATGAAGGTGGACTTCCCCGTGCCGTTGTCCCCCAACAGGGCGATGCGCTCCCCGCCGGCCACGTCCAGATCGATGTGGCTGAACAAGGTGCGCTCTCCAAAGGATTTGGTCAGATCCGTGACCACCATGGCCTCGTCGCCATGGAACTCCCGCTCCCCGAACCGCGTGGACAGCTTGCGCTCCTTGGTGGGCTTGTCCGTGGTGCGCAGGCGCTCGATGCGCCGCTCCATATTGATGGCCCGCCGGTACTGCTTGTCGTTGCCCTTGAACGCCCACAGCCGCATCTGCTCCGCTGCGGCCTCCAACTGGCTGATCTTGGCCTGTTCCTTCTCGTACTGGCGTAGGCGCTCCTGATACCGGCGCTCCTTCTCCTCCACATAGAAGGAGTAGTTGCCGCTATACAGGCTCGCCTTCCCGTCCTGGATCTCCGCCACGCGTCCGACCACCTTGTCCAAGAACCAGCGGTCATGGGAGATGGCCAGCACCGTGCCCTTGTACCGTTCCAGATAGCCCTCCAGCCACTCGGTGGCGTTCAGGTCCAAGTGGTTGGTGGGCTCGTCCAGCAGCAGGATGTCGGTGTCCTCCAGGATGAGCCTGGCCAGGTTGATCCTGGTCTTTTCACCGCCGGACAGAGCGTCGAACGGGCGCGAGCGCATGTCCGTCCCGATGCCCAGGCCGTTGCAGACCTTGTTCAGCCTGGTCTCGGTGTCATAGCCGCCCCCCGATTCGAAAGCGGCGGTGAGCTGGTCGTAACGGGCCATCACCTGGAGGTCCGGGGCCTCTCCCATCCGGGCGGCCAGCTCCGCCAGCTCCCGCTCCATGGCGTGGAGGGGGGCGAAAGCGGTGTCCAGCACGTCCCGGACGGTATATCCCTCCGGGTAGACGGGGATCTGGGAGATGAGCCCCAGCCGCTTGCCCGGCGCGATGGATACACAGCCCTCGTCCGGCGACACCTGGCCCGTCATGATGCGGAAGATGGTGGTCTTGCCCGCGCCGTTCCGGCCGAGCAGGCCCACCCGCTCCCCCTGGTCCACCTGGAGGGAAAATCCGTCCAGTATCCGTTTGCCGACCTCGAACTCTTTGACGAGGCCGGTGAGCTGTATATCGATCATGAGTAAACGTTCTCCTTATCTGCCCAAAGGCGGGAGGGACCTCACTGGGGCACGCAGGACAGCAGGAAGTCCACGATCTTCTCGAAGGCCATGGCCCGGGACGCTTTCACCAGGATGGTGGCCCCGGCCCGCACCTCTCGGGACAGAGCGTTCTTGGCCTCTTCCATGGTGGGATAATGGTCCGCCCGCTCCAGCCCCGCGTCCCGTGCGCCCTCGGCGATGAAGCGCGCCAGATCGCCCACGGCGATGAGCCGGTGGGTGCCCGCCTGGGCGAAGTAGCTTCCCACCGCCCGGTGGAACTGCTCGCTGCCCGGCCCCAGCTCCTTCATGTCCCCCAGCACCGCCACCCGGCGGCGGCCATGGGCGGCGTCCCCCAGGACGGCGGCGGCGGCCCGCATGGATTGAGGGTTGGCGTTGTATGCGTCGTTGAGGATGACCACGTCGCCCTTGCAGCGGATGATGTTCATGCGCATCTTGGTGGGCAGGAAGGCCCCGATGCCCCGGACGATCTCGTCAGGAGCCATCCCCAGGGCCTCTCCCACGGCGGCGGCCATGAGGGTGGGATAGATCATATGGTCGCCCAAGGCGGGTATGTCCGCCTGGAACTGGCTATGAGGGGTCTTGACACGGCAGTTGAGGTGGGCGGTGCCGTCGCTGGAAAGATCGCAGGCGGCGTAGTCCAGCCCCTCCCCGCGGCCCACGAACACAGTGCGCTGCGGCAGCGTCCCCCGCAGGGAGGCCAGCATGGGATCATCCCCGTTGAGGATGGCCAGGCCGTCCTCCTTCAAGTGGGGGAATATCTCACACTTGGCCTTGAATATCTCCTCCCTGCTGCCCAGGTTCTCGATGTGGGCGTCGCCGATGTTGGTGATCAGGGCCATGTCCGGCTCCACCAGCCGGCCCAGGTAGTCGATCTCCCCGGCATGGTCCATGCCCATCTCCACCACGCACACCTGATGGCGCCGCTCCAGCTTCAGCAGGGTGAGCGGGACACCGATGTCGTTGTTGAAGTTGCCCTCCGTCTTGTGGACGCAGAACTTCGCCCCCAGCACCGCCGCCGCCATGTCCTTGGTGGTGGTCTTGCCCACCGAGCCCGTGATGGCCACGAAGGGGATCGGGAACAGCGCCTTATAGTACCGCGCCAGATCCCACAAAGCGCGCTGGGTGGAGCGCACCTTGATATAGAATTTCCCGGGCAGATAACTCTCCCGCTCCCGGGCGGTGAAGCATCCCGCCGCTCCCGCCTCCAGAGCGGCGTTGATGAAGGAGTGCCCGTCGAACCGCTCTCCCTCCAAGGGGATGAACAGGCAGCCGGGCTGGATCTTCCGGCTGTCCGTGCACACCTCGGTCACCGCAGCATCCAGGTCTGCGTGCTCCCCCAGCAGGGCGCCCCCCACCGCTTCCAGTAGCTGCCTGAGTGTCAATGCCTCCATGATGGCGCTCCCCTCCGGCTCTTCAGCCTCGATATCATTTCCCGGCACGCCGGGCGGCAAGAGACGCATGGATGATGCGTTCGCACAGCTCGCCATAGCTGATGCCTACCGCCGCCGCCTCCTGGGGCAGCAGGCTGGTGGGCGTCATGCCGGGCAAGGTGTTGATCTCCAGGAACCAGGGCGTGCCGTCCTGGGTGACGATGAAGTCCGCCCGGGAGTACACCGACAGCCCCAGGGCACGGAACACGGTGAGCGCCGCGTCCCCCAGCCGCTGCTCCCACTGGGGCGGGATGGGCGCGGGGACGATCTCCTCCGCCGCTCCGGGCTGATACTTGTTCTCGTAATCATAAAAGCCGGTCTTGGGGACGATCTCGATGGAGGGCAGGGCGCGGTCCTCCAGGATGCCCACCTGGATCTCACGCCCGGCGATATACTGCTCCACCACGCATACGCCGCCGAAGGCCAGCGCGCCGGTCAGCGCAGCGGCCAGCGCGCCGCGGTCGTGGGCGATGGATACGCCGATGGACGAGCCGGAGGCCACCGGCTTCACCACGCAGGGCAGCTCCAGGCGCGCCGCCAGGGCGGGGACGTCGCTGTCGGTATACCGCACCAGCTCCCATTTGGGGGTGGCGATGCCCAACGGGGCCACGAGACGCTTGGTCAGGTCTTTGTCCATGGCGATGGCGCTGCCCAGGTGGCCCGCGCCGGTGTAAGGGATGCCCAGCAGGTCTAACGCGGCCTGCACCCGGCCGTCCTCCCCGCAGGCGCCGTGGAGGGCCAGGAACACCACGTCCGCCAAGGCGCACAGCTCCAGCACGCCCGGGCCGAACTGGCTCCCCCCGCCCTCCGGCCGGGACGCCTCCACCGCCGCCAGGTCGGGCGCCTGACGACCGATACGGGTGAGCTCCTCCGGGATGGGTGCGGTGAACAGGGACTCCGCAGGGCCCGACAGCCCCAGGTACATATCCACGAGGGCGGCTCCATGCCCCCGCTCCCGCAGCGCGGCGCACACCTTGCAGCCGCTGGACAAGGACACGTTGCGTTCCGGGCTGAGCCCGCCGGCCAAAACGACGATCTTCATAGCAATGCTCCTCACGATCAGGCAGATATACCACCATTTTATGCTCGAATGAAAATTATACCACATCCGATCAGGAGAAACAAGGGGGTACGCGCGGCAGCGCGAACGGCCCCGGCCTCATCCCTCCACTTCCGCGATCGTGCCGCCGCCCAGCACCGTCCCGGCGTCGTCGTACGCCACCGCGGCCTGGCCCGGGGCCACCGCACGTTGGGGCTGGGCGAACCTCAGCCTCGCCCGCCCCTGCTCCGGATACACCACCGCCGGCTGCTCCGTCTGGCGGTAGCGGGTCTTGACCAGGGCCTGGAAGGGCTCCTGTCTGGGTGGGACGAGCCAGTTCCAATCCACCGCCACGCAGCCCGTCGAATACAGGGCCTCCTCCGGCCCCACCGTGACGGTGTTGTCCGCCATGCACTTGGCGCACACATAGATGCGTCCGCCGGAGGACACGCCCACCCCCCGGCGCTGGCCGATGGTGAGCCCCGCCGCGCCGCGGTGCCGGCCCACCACGCTGCCGTTCCGGTCCAGGATGTCCCCTGCGGGATAGGTCTTTCCGGTATACCGCTCCATGAAGGCCAGATAGTCCCCGTCTGGGACGAAGCAGATGTCCTGGCTGTCATGCTTGCGGGCATTGACGAAGCCTTGGTCCTGCGCGATGGCGCGCACCTCAGCTTTGGTCAGCCCGCCCAAGGGGAACAGGGTCCGGCCGAGCTGTCCCTGCGGCAAGGGATAGAGCACATAGCTCTGGTCCCGGCTCAGATCCGTGGCCTTCCTCATGCACGGACCGTCCGGGCCGTCCAGGATCCTGGCATAGTGCCCGGTGGCGATGCGCCCGCACCCCAGCTCTCTGGCCCGCCGGAACAGGCGGTCGAATTTCAAGAAGCGGTTGCAGTCGATGCAGGGGTTGGGGGTCTCTCCCCGCTCGTAAGCGTCCACAAAGCGCCGGATGACCTTCTCCTCGAAGTCGTCGGAAAAATTGAACACATAGTGGGGGATCCCCAGCCGCCGGGCCACCTCCCGGGCATCCTCCACATCGTCCAGCGTACAGCAGGGATGGCCCCGATCGAGTCCCGCAGTCACATTGCCGAACAGCTTCATGGTGACCCCGATGCAATCGTACCCCTGCTCTTTGAGCAGGTATGCCGCCACACTGGAGTCCACTCCGCCGCTCATGGCCACCAATACCCGTCCCTCGTCCTCATTCATGGTCCTCACCGCCTTCCTACTCGTCGCCTGCATTATACGGCCTCCGGCTCTCTCCTGTCAACCAAAAAGCCCAGCCCTGCCCGATCGACCAGGTCTCGCGGACCCGTCGATCGGGCAGGGCTGTCCCATCAGTTCGATATCTCTTCCTCCGGCGCAGGTCCCAGCCTGGAGACCAAGGCCCACTCCACCCGCCGGTCGGTGAAATTGAGCACACGGATATGGAGGCCGCAGGCATCGACCTCTAGCTGGGAACCGTCCTCGGGGATGACGGACAGTTGGGCGAACACCAGCCCGCCCAGCGTGTCGGAGCGCTCCTCTTCCGGCAGCTCCACCTCCAGCGCCTGCGCCACCCGCTCCAGATCGCAGCCGCCGGACGCTTTCCAGATCCCCGGCTCCACCTGCTCGATGTCCTTCTCCTCCAAGGGGTCGAACTCGTCGTAGATGTTGCCCACGATCTCCTCCAGCAGATCCTCCATGGTGACCAGGCCCGAGGTGCCGCCGTATTCGTCCACCACGATGGCCATATGTACCTTCTTGCTCTGCATGTCCCGGAACAGCACGTCGGTACGCACGGAGTCCGGCACGAAATAAGCCGGGCGCAGCAGCGCCAGCAGCGGCTTCGGCCGTTCCTCCTGGGCGTTGAGCAAAAGATCGCGGGTGTTGAGGATACCGACGATGTCGTCCGCGTCCTCCTCGTAGACCGGGAAGCGGGACCGCCCGGACTCCCGGATGATGCGCAGCACCTCGTCCGGACCATCCTGCGCCCACACCAGCACCATGTCTGTGCGGTGGACCATCACGTCCTCAGCGGTGGTGTTGTTGAACTCGAATATGTTCTCGATCAGTTCCTTCTCCGAAGCTTCGATGGCGCCCCGCTCTTCGCCCAGGTCCACCATCATTCGGATCTCATCTTCGCTCACGTCCTCCTGGTCCGCCCTCGGGTCGATGCCGAGCAGGCGCAGCACGCCGTTGGTGGATATGGACAGCAGCCAGATGACGGGCCGGAACACGCCGGCTACGGCGGACACCGCGCCTGCCGTGAAGCGGGCCACCCCTTCCGTCCTCTTCATCGCGATCCGCTTGGGCACCAGCTCCCCCAGCACCAGGCTGAAGTAGGACAGCACCAGCGTGATGAGCACCACCATGAGATCGTTGAGCGCGGCCGGCTCCAGGACGGTGACGCCCAGATCGTCCACCATCCAGCTCACCAGCGGGTCGGAGAAGCTGTCCGCGGCGAACGCAGAGGACAGGAAGCCGGCCAAGGTGATGGCGATCTGTATGGCTGAGAGGAAATGGTCCGGGGTCTGGGTGAGCCTGAGCAGCCTGGCCGCCTTTTTGTCCCCTTCCTCCACCTGCTTCTTCAGCTTGGTCTCGGACAGGGATATGACGGCAATCTCCGCCGCGGCGAAAAAAGCGTTGATCAGGATCAGGACAGCGAGTAAAAACAGCTTCGGTAATAACGGGTCGTCGGACAAGATGGATAACCTCCTATTTCAACTGGCGATCTTGCTGGATCTTCCACCCCATCTTATGCGGCGCAGACCTCAACAGGTCAATAGTATACCAGCTTTTCATCAAAATGCAACCTATAAAACAGGATCCTTTTTTCTTTCGTGTCGATATCGCCGGACTTTCCGGCTTTCCATCGGATCTCGAACCATCCGGATGCCTGGACGAGCGGCCGTCCCTTCCGGGGCGGCTGCCCGGCAGGCCGAGCGCTACTTCTTCAATTCCGCAAGGATCGGTCCGATACGCCCCTTATCCGTCCAGTCGCATCTTTCTTCGCCGGCCTCCATCAAGGCCCGCTCCCAGATCTCATATCCACTCGGCTCTTTCTTTGCGACCGCTTTCCTCAACATCCTGCAAAGGTTCCGGTCGATCACGTTCATGGCGTCCATGTCCCACGCCCCGCGGCAATAGAAGCACGGGATACCGGCCAGCTCGTCTTTCATGTTGTGCGCAACGATCTCCTGGAACGCCTTCTCATCATAAGGAGAGGCGCCGACGCAGAACACCAAGATCTTCTTGCCCTTCAATCTGCCGATGTGTCTCTTCAGGAAGGACAGCCCCGCGATGCCCGACGCATATATCCCTCCACCCAAAACGATGGTGTCGCACTGCTGGACATCAGCGATCTTGGCCCGTTTCGTTTCGACGCAGGGGAGATCCGTTTCCTCAGAGATCCACTGTGCATACTTCTTTGTGGCCCCATATCTCGACTGGTACAGTATGATGCCTTCCATGCTTTCTTCCCCAACTTTCGATTCGTGATGTTGACGGATAGGGTCCTCGGCACGACCGGGCCTCCGCACGCCATAGGAGGACCGACGCCCGCAGAGCAGCCCTTGCTTTTCAATGGGCGCTGTTTTATAATGGACCGATCGAAGGATATGGATCGGTGGGGATGATCGAAATGGCGCAGATGATATGGACCGGCGATCGAGACTGGGAGAGCCTTTGGGACGGCGATACACCGTGGGTCAGGGAGATGGCGGAAAAAAGCATCCCTGAGGACGCGGTCCTCATCGACAGGCCACCCGACGTCGTCAAGGCATCGATCCCCTACATGGTCCTTCCCTGCCTCGTATGCTTTGCCGCGCTCTTCCTAAAGAAAAAAGCCGCGGACGGGCCGATAGTCGACTTGTGGTCCATGCCGCTGTCGTTCCTCATCGGCTTCTTCGTCGCGATGCCGCTGCATGAGTTCCTCCACGCCATCTGTTATCCAAAAGGGGCGAGGGTCTACATAGGAGTATCTTTGAAACGGCTGAGAGCATATGCCGTTTCCTCTGCTGCGCTCAGCAGAGAGCGATACATCTTGATGTCGTCCGCATCCTCGATCCCGGGGATCCTCTCGCTCATCGTTTTCCTGCTGTGCCCGATCGCGATGGAGCGGCTGATGACGGTATGTATCGTGACTTCGTTCCTGGGACTGATCTCCCCGGCGCCAGATCATATGGACGTACTGCTCCTGCTGCGAAACGTGCCCAAAGGCGCGACCATCCAGGCCACCGGGAGCGGCTTGGCCTGGTATCTGTGAGGCAGCGCGCTGCGGTCCACCACCGTGTCCATGGGACATGGCACGAGAGGGCAAGGCAGGCCATCCTGGTCCGCCTTGCCCTCAGCTCTCTCATGCGTTGGACGTTCGATCCAGCAGCGCCAGCAAAGCGTCCTTGGGCCGTGCGCCCACGGCCTTCTGGGCCACCTCGCCGTCCTTGAACACCAGCAGGGTAGGGATGCTCATCACACCGAACTGAGCGGCCAGTTCAGGCTGCTCGTCCACGTTGACCTTGCCGACCACGACGTCCTCCCTCTCCTCGGCGATCTCGTCCACCAGAGGGGACACCATGCGGCAGGGGCCGCACCAAGGGGCCCAAAAGTCCACCAGCACGGGCTTGTCGGACCGGAGCACCAGCTCGTCGAACGTTTCTTTGGTGATGGTCTGCACCGACATAACGGCATTTCTCCTTTTCAATTGAATTTATAGATCTTCCGGGCCACCCGGTATAGCTTCACCGACAGCTTCCGCCCCTGATAGCCGGGGATGTTGGTGCCCACGTTGGTGAGGCGGTAGCGGCAACGGCGGTAGAGGGCCGCGTCCTTCTGCCGCAGATGCTCCCACAGCTCGGTGCGCAGGCCAAGCGCCTCGGGCGTGTCGGCGATGACGGCGAAGATGGACGAGATGGACATCATCATGGACAAGTAATTGAACATATACCGCCCCAGCTTGGGCTGTATGGCTTTGAGGGCCATCACGTCGTGGGCCGCGATCATCTGCTTGGTGACCCGCACCTGCTGATCGATCCGCCCGGCCATCACGGTCTCGTTGACGCTCTGGTCCGCCCGGCCGATGAAGTAGCGGTACAGGTCCAGGTCCATATAATACATCGTCTTGACATAGGGCAGGGGCTGGTAGACGAAGATGTTGTCCACATAGAACGTGTGCTTGGGCAGCTCCAGCTCGCAGTCCCGCAGGAGCTGGGTGCGGTAGATCACCGAGTGCATGAGCAGGTACTGGGACGTGCGGAAATGGTGGATGCTGTCCCAGGTGAAGATCTGCTCCACCGGGAAAACGTTCTTGTAGCCCATGACTTTCTGCGTATCGTCCTCCACATGTTCATACACATAGTTGGCGATCAAAAGGTCCACCGGCGCGGGCATGGCCGCGAACTCCCTCAGCTTGGCCATCACCTTGGCCAGAGCGTCGGTGTCCAGCCAGTCGTCGGAGTCCACCACCTTGTAATAAAGCCCTTTGGCATGGCGGATGCCTTGGTTCACCCCTTCTCCGTGGCCGCCGTTCTCCTGATGGACGGCGCGGACGATGTCCGGATATCTCGCCGCCCATTCGTCGCACTTGGCGGGGGTGTCGTCTTTGGTGGAGCCGTCGTCCACCAGGATGATCTCCGCCTGCTCCCCCGCGGACAGCAGGGTCTCCACACAGTGGTCCATATAAGCCGCGGAGTTGTAGCAGGGGACAGCGAACGTGATGAGTTTGTCCATGATCCTTCTCTCCAAATCTAACTTCTGAATGTTCCCCGAGACGGGGCGGACCGCAGGGCCCAGGCTCACAGCAGGCTGTCGGTCAGCGCCAGCGCCCTGGCCACGATGGCGTCCATGTTGTAGTACCGGTACTCGGCCAGACGGCCCAGGAGATGCAGGCCGGGATACCGCGCGGCCTGAGCGGCGTATCTGGCGTACAAGGCGCTGTTCCGCTCATTGATGATGGCGTAGTAAGGGATCTCCCCCTCCGCCCCGGTATGGGCCTTGGAGTACTCCTTCATGATGGTGGTGACGCCGGGCTTCTCCTGGCCGGTGAGGCGCTTGAACTCGGTGATGCGGGTGAAGTCCTCGTCCACGGTGTAATTCACCGTGCCATGGGTCTGGAAAAAGTCCCGGGGCATGGTCTCGAACCGGAAATCCAGCGTGCGGTAGGGCAAGGGACCGAAGCGGTATCCGAACAGCTCGTCTGCCTGGCCGGTATAGATCGTCGGGCCGGCGAAGGGCCGGCCGTCCAGCTCGATCCCGCCGTCCGCCAGCGTCAGCCGGTCCAGAGCGTCCGTCCCCAGCTCCACGGTGATGCCCGGGTGGTCCAGCATACTTTCGAACATGGGCGTGTAGCCCTCCAAAGGCATCCCTTGATAGGCGTCCTGGAAATACCGCGCGTCCCGGGACAGGCGCACCGGCACCCGTGCTGTGGTGGCGGGGTCGATCTCCTCCGGGGTCTGCCCCCACTGCTTCATGGTGTAGTGTACGAACACATGCTCGTACACATACCCCGCGATGGCGGCGATCTCCGGGTCCGGATCCTGCCGCAGCTCCAGGATGGTGACCTGGCTCTGGGCGGGATAAGCGGCCAGCAGCTTTTTGCCCAACCGCTCCCCTTCCTCCTCGCCGAACGCGGCCCGCAGAGAGTCCAGGTTGAAGGGGACGGGGAAGGTCAGGCGGCCGCCTGCCTCCCCGGGGCCGTCCTTTGGCAGATCGGCGATCACCTCGTGCTGGTATCGCCGCCACTTCGTGAACCGGGACAGGTAGTCGAATACCCGCCGGTCGTTGGTGTGGAAGATATGGGGGCCGTACTGGTGGATCAGCACCCCGGCAGCGTCCAGACAGTCGTAGGCGTTGCCGCCCACATGGCTCCGGCGCTCCAGCACCAGCACACGCCTGCCGCCCTCCTCCGCCAGACGGCGGGCGGCCACCGCGCCGGCGAAGCCCGCCCCCACGATCAACGCGTCATGATTCATACAGCGATCACATCGTTTCTTTGAAAGGATCGGGGCGGGGACCGGGCCCCGCCCTTTTGCAACTATACCATAATTTTTCCCCTAGGGGAAGAATGAATTTATGAAAATTTATTGAAATTTCCGGTCCGGCAGACCGGCCGTCGGGAAGGACCGCCACATGCCCGGTCCCGGCCCGTCCCTGGGAGGATATCCGGCGCGCATCACGCTTTTTCGCGTTTTCTCTTTACTTCCGTAAAGCGGCGTGCTAAAATATCCCCGTTACGGTCTCGAGGGGCCTCCAAGGCGCCCTCCGGGCCTTTTTACAGGAGGACATGCCATGCAAAAAGATTCATCCGACCGCAACGCCTTGCTCTTCGAGGCGATCCTGGCCTTGAAGGACCAGGACGAGTGCCGCGCCTTTTTCCAGGACCTGTGCACGGTGTCCGAGCTGCGGGCCATGGCCCAGCGGCTGGAGGTGGCCCAGCTCTTGGACCAGGGCCTCATCTACAACGACATCCTCCAGCGCACCGGAGCGTCCAGCGCCACCATCAGCCGGGTGAACCGTGCGCTGCAATACGGCGCGGACGGTTACAAGACCGTGCTGCCCAGGCTGGCGAGATGACCCAGGCATATACGGCGCTGGCCCGGTGCTACGACCGGCTCACCTCGGACGTGAGCTACGACAAGTGGGCAGATCATCTGCAGCGGCTCTTCCGCCGGTCCGGCCGGCCCATCTCCCGGGTATTGGAGCTGGGCTGCGGCACAGGGAGCCTCACCAGGCTGCTGGCGCAGCGGGGATATGCCATGACCGCCGTGGACCTGTCCCCGGACATGCTGTGCATCGCCGATCAGAAGTGTCAGGGGCTGGAGGTCCTGTTCCTGTGTCAGGACATGTCCCGGCTGAGGCTGCTGGAGCCGGTGGACGCGGCGGTCTCCTGTCTGGACAGCCTGAACTACGTCACCCGCCCCGCCGACCTGAAGCGGACCTTCCAGCGGGTGCACGAGGCCCTGGTCCCCGGCGGGCTGTTCGCGTTCGACGTGAAGACCCCGCTGGCCCTGGAGTCCGCCGGCGGCCAGACCTATCTGGATGAGGACGACGACCTGTTCTGTGTCTGGCGCGGGGAATACAGCCCCCGCCGCCGGGTGTGCGGCTATGGCCTGGACCTGTTCGTCCGGGAGGAGGACGGGAGCTGGAGCCGGAGCAGCGAATACCACGAAGAGCGCGCCTATACCATGGACGAGCTGGAGTCCGCCCTGCTGGGAGCCGGCTTCCGGCATATCGAGCGATATGGCGACAAAGTGATGTCCGCCCCAAAGGAAGGGGCACAGCGGGTCTTTTTCACCGCGAGGAAGGAGTCATGACGAAATGGATCTGATCGTTCGCGTCATCGCGAAGGACGCGCCTGTCAAGGCGATGGCCATCTCCGCCCGGGACGCCGTGGAGCGCGCCCGGGCCATCCACGACTGCTGGCCGGTGGCCACCGCCGCCTTGGGCCGGCTGCTCATGGCCGCGTCGATGATGGGCGCGGCCATGAAGGAGGAGGACGCCTCCGTCACCCTGCGCGTCAAGGGCGGCGGACCACTGGGCGTCCTCACCGCCGTGTCCGACAGCCGCGGGAACGTGCGCGGCTACGTGCAGGAACCCGCCGTGGACGTGCCCCGGAAAGCCAAGGGCAAGCTGGACGTGGGCGCCGCCGTGGGCGCGGACGGCGAGCTCACCGTCATCCGGGACCTGGGGATGAAAGAGCCCTATGTGGGTTCGGTACAGTTGGTGGGGGGCGAGATCGCCGAGGACATAGCGGCGTATTTCGTGGAGAGCGAGCAGGTGCCCACGGCCTGCGCCCTGGGCGTGCTCATCGCGCCGGATCAGACGGTCCAGGCCGCCGGGGGCTACCTCATCCAGCTCCTTCCCGGAGCGGACGACGAGGTGATATCCGCCGTGGAGCGCGGCGTGGCCCGGCTGGGGGCGGTGAGCGCCCGGCTGGACGCCGGGATGGATCCCCTGGACCTGCTGCGGGAGGCGCTGGACGGCTTCGAGCTGGAGGTATTGGAGACCGCCCCGGTGGAGTACCGCTGCTACTGCACGCGGGAGCGGGTGAGCCGGGCCCTGATCAGCATGGGCCGGGACGAGCTCACCTCGCTGATCGAAGAGCAGGGGGGCGCGGAGCTCACCTGTCAGTTCTGTGATGAAGTGTACCGCTTCTCCGCCGACGACCTGCGCCGGCTGTTGGAGGAAGCCGTGAGATGAAGCGCGTCCGCTCGCGCCGTGGACGGGGAGCCGCACCAAGGACGCGCCTCCCCTCTGCGGCGCGTTCCTTTTGAGGCCGGAGGGATCCCGGCAGGAAGGAGATATGAGCTATGTGGGCGAGGCACGTGGAGAGCTTGCCGTTGAAGATCGACGGGACGGACCTGGACTGCGTCCGCTTCGGGACCGGGGACGACCCCCTCGTCCTGATCCCGGGCCTCAGCTTCCAAAGGGTGAAGGGAGCCGCCCTCCCTTTGGCCTATATGTACCGGATCTTCTCAAAAAGATATACCGTCTATGTCATCGACAAGAAAGCGGCCGTCCCGGAGGGCCACACCATCAGGGACCTGGCGGACGACACCGCCCGGGCCATGGAACGCCTGCATCTCTCCTCTGCCGACGTATTCGGCGTCTCTCAGGGCGGTATGATCGCGCAGTACCTCGCGATCGACCACCCCCATCTCGTCCACAAGCTCGTGCTCAGCGTCACGGCGTCGAGGCGGAACGAGACCATGGAAGCCACGATCGGCGATTGGATCGATATGGCCGAGCGCGGCGCATATGATGCCTTGGTCATCGATATGTTCCATAGGATGTATTCCGCGGCCTACCTCAAAAGATACGGATGGGCCTTCCCCATCCTGTCCAGGATCGGCCGGCCAAAGGAGTTCGGCCGCTTCATCGCCCTCGCCAAAGCCTGCCTGACCTGCGAGGCATACCCGGAGCTGCAAAAGATCGCCTGCCCCGTGTTCGTGATCGGCGGGAGACGAGACCGCGTGGTCACAGGCGAAGCGTCGGAGGAGATCGCCGCCAAGATCGGCTGTGAGCTCTACCTGTACGACGGCTTGGGGCACGCCGCCTATGAAGAGGCGCCCGATCACAACGACCGGATATACCGCTTCTTGGAGAGCTGATGCCGGAGCGTCCGGGGGCGATCGAAGCCGCCCTTGCCAAAATCTGCCCGGTGTGATACAGTCTATATCAGGATGGACGCGCAGGCGGTCCCGACCGCCCTCGCTGCGCCCAAATGAATGACGAACGAGGTGAGCGCGATGTCTGACTGTTCCCAGCTTTTGAACGCTTTGAAGGGCGGGGCCCACGACCGGTCCTTGGCAGCCCTCTACGCGCCGGACGGTCCCGCCCAGCGGCTGGAGGAGGCCCGCGAACGGGCCGTGCGCACCGTGGGGTCCTTCGTCCAGCGCTTCGGGGCCGGCGCGCAGGGCGCGGCCATGTTCAGCGGCCCCGGCCGCACCGAGATCGGCGGCAACCACACCGACCATCAGCACGGCCGGGTGCTGTGCGCCAGCGTGGACCTGGACATGCTGGCCTGTGCCGCCCCCAACGGCTCGGGCCTGGTCCGCATCGCCTCTGAAGGATATCCCGACGTGGAGATCGCGTTGGACGACCTGTCCCCCAAAAAGGAGGAGGAGAACACCTCCGCCGCCCTGGTGCGGGGGGTGGCGGCCAGGCTCAAGGAGCTGGGCCATCCCCTGTCCGGCTTCGATGCCTGCGCCACTTCTACGGTGCTGTCCGGCTCCGGACTGTCCTCCTCCGCCGCTTACGAGACGCTGGTGGGCAACATCTTCGACCACTTCTGCTGCAACGGCACGTTGGGGCCCATCACCATCGCCAAGGTCGGCCAGTATGCCGAGAACGTATACTTCGGGAAGCCCTGCGGCCTGATGGACCAGATGGGCTCGTCGGTGGGGGGCGCGGTGTCCATCGACTTCGCCGATCCCTCCGACCCGGTGGTGGAACGGGTGGACTACGATTTCTCCAAGTCCGGCCACGCCTTGTGCATCGTGGACACCGCTTCCAGCCACGGGGACCTCACCGACGATTATGCCGATATCACCCGAGAGATGGGGGCGGTGGCCGCTCACTTCGGGAAGAGCGTCCTGCGGGACGTGCCGGAGGACCGCTTCCGGGCCGCTATCCCCGCCCTGCGCTCCATATGCGGCGACCGGGCGGTGCTCCGGGCCATGCACTTCTATGCCGACGACCGCCGGGCCGCGCAGCAGGCCCAGGCCCTGAGCGCCGGCGACTTCCGCCGCTTCCTGGCCCTGGTGAACGCCTCCGGCGTGTCCTCCTGTCTCCATCTGCAAAACACCTGGTCCATCTCCGACCCCGCCCAGCAGGCCATCCCGCTCGCCCTGGCAGTGGGGGCGGAGCTGCTGGACGGGACGGGAGCCATCCGGGTCCACGGCGGCGGCTTCGCGGGGACCATCCAGGCATTCGTACCGGAGGAGCAGCTCTCCCAGTTCAAGTCCGGCATGGAGGCCCTGTTGGGCACAGGCAGATGCCACGTCCTGCATATCCGTCCCCAGGGCGGGTGTGTCGTGGCACGATGATCGGAGGAGGTACATAAGATGATCGACACCGCTGTTTCCAAGCTCGTTTCCTATGCGCTCCAGACCGGCCTCATAGAGCCCTGCGAGCGGGACTGGGCCGTCAACACGATACTAGATGTATTGAAACTCAACAGTTATACGCAGATCGATCGAGATCCCGGCCCGGTGGAGCTGGCCCCGGTGCTGGAGGAGCTCCTGGACGACGCCCACGAGCGGGGCGTGCTGGCGGAGGATTCGGTCGCCTACCGGGACCTGTTCGACACGGAGATCATGGGCCGTCTCGCTCCCCGGCCGGCCCAGGTGATCGAGCGGTTCTGGGATCTCTACCAGCACGGCCCGGAAAAGGCCACCGACTGGTACTATCGCTTCAGCCAGGACACCAACTACATCCGCCGGGACCGCATCGCCAAAGACATCCAGTGGAAGGCGCCCACCGAGTATGGCGACCTAGACGTGACCATCAATCTCTCCAAGCCGGAGAAGGACCCCAAGGCCATCGCGGCAGCGAAGGACCTCCCCGCCTCCGCCTATCCCCGGTGCCAGCTCTGCGCGGAGAACGAGGGCTATGCGGGCCGTGTGGACCATCCCGCGCGGCAGAACCACCGCATCGTGCCCATCACCATCCACGGGTCCCCCTGGTTCCTCCAATACTCCCCTTATGTGTATTACAACGAGCACTGCATCTGCCTGAACAGCCAGCACGTGCCCATGAAGATCGACCGGGCCTGCTTCGGCAAGCTGCTGGACTTCGTGGGCCAGTTCCCCCACTACTTCGTGGGCTCCAACGCCGACCTGCCCATCGTGGGCGGCTCCATCCTGGCCCACGACCACTTCCAGGGCGGGCACTACGAGTTCGCCATGGCCAAGGCCCCGGTGGAGACCCCCTTCCCCTTCCCCGGCTTCGAGGACGTGGAGGCGGGCATCGTGAGATGGCCCATGTCGGTGGTACGCATCTCCTGTGCAGATCCGTTCCGGCTGACCGACCTGGCGGACAAGATCCTCGCCGCCTGGCGGGGCTACACCGACGAGAGCGCCTTCATCTTCGCCGAGACGGACGGCGAGCCCCACAACACCATCACTCCCATCGCCCGGATGCGGGAGGGCAAGTTCGAGCTGGATCTGGTGCTGCGCAACAACATCACCACCCAGGAGCACCCCATGGGGGTCTATCATCCCCATGCGGAGCTGCACCACATCAAGAAGGAGAACATCGGCCTGATCGAAGTGATGGGGCTGGCCGTGCTCCCCGCCCGGCTGAAGGCCGAGCTGGGAGCCGTGGCGGACGCCTTGGCGTCCGGCGCGGACCTGCGCAGCGGGGACCTCACCGCCAAACATGCGGATTGGGCGGAGGGTTTCGCCAAAAACTACACGATCACCGCAGACAACGCCCTGGAGATCGTGAAGAAGGAGACCGGCATCGTGTTCGCCAAGGTGCTGGAGCACTGCGGCGTATACGCCCGCACCCCGGAGGGGAAGCGAGCCTTCCTGCGTTTCCTGGATACGCTGTGAACGAAAACGAGAGCGGACCGATCCTCTTCGGTCCGCTCTCGTGACGTTTCAGAGCCACAGCGCGTCGGGATAGAGCCCCTCGGCAGTCATCCGCGCGATGGCCGCCGCCACCGCAGGCTTGTCCTCCCGATAGGTGACGCCGTACCACTTGTCCCCGGAGGGAAGGGCCCACACAGTGGCCTGTCCCCCATCGACGAGCTCGCCCACCAGAGTGGGCAAGAGATACTCCGCCTTCAAGGGGTCCTTCGCCATGGCCCGGTCCAGGAAGCGTGGGAAATGCTCCTGAGCCTGGTCCAGCAGCGTGCGGGTGAAGCCCCAGAAATTCATGGACACCCTGGTGTCACCAGAGAGCTCGGTCCAGGTCCGCCCTTCGTCCTCGGTGAAACGGGGGGGCGGGCCCTTTTCGATGCGGGTCCGCTCGGTGATCGCCGTGAGCCGGCCGTCCTCCCCCACCTTGCACACCCCCCGGGCCACATGGCCGTGGTCGGTGACGGTGTTCTCCAGGAGGTAGGCCGCCATGGCGTAATCCGTCCCCTCCGGATGGGCGCATAGGTGCTCGTAGATCGCCCGGAACGCCTCCGGGCCGTAGAAATCGTCGGAATTGATGATGGCGAAGGGGCCGTCCACGAAGGGCCGCGCGGCCAACGCAGCTTGGGCGGTGCCCCAGGGCTTGACCCGCCCGGCGGGGATGCCATATCCCTCCGGCAGCGCGTCCATGCGCTGGAACGCGTAATGCACGTCCATATGCCGCTGGATGCGCCGGCCCACGCGCTCTTTGAAGTCCGCTTCGATCTCGTCCTTGATGACGATGACCACCGTCTCGAACCCGGCCCGGCGGGCGTCATAGATGGAATAGTCCAGGATGACCTGATCATGGCTCCCGACAGGATCCATCTGCTTGAGGCCGCCGTACCGGCTGCCCATACCTGCTGCCATGATGACAAGGACTGGTTTCTTCATGGGAGCTCCTCCTTCGATTTTTGGGACCACGGTCAAATAGTGAACTGGATGGCGCAGAACGCCGCGTAGATACACAGTAAAACGATGCCCTGGACCCGGCTGAGCTTTCCCCAGACCAGAGCGGGGACGGTGAGGAACGCCATGACGAAGAGCATGACCGGGATGTCCAGCACCAGAGAGGCGTTGTGCCCTGCGATGGTGGACGCCTGAGGGATGGAAAAGGGCGCGAGGGTCACCGATACGCCGGACACCAGCACCAGGTTGAACAGGTTGGCACCGATGACGTTGCCCAAGGACAGCGCCCCATGGCCCTTGATCAAGGACGTGATGGCGGTGACCAGCTCGGGCAGGGACGTGCCCAGCGCCACGAACGTGAGAGCGATCACCGATTCAGGTACGCCCAGCATCTGGGCGATGAGGGTGCCGTTGTCCACCAGCAGGTCCGCGCCCACGGCGATCAGCGCCGCCCCGACGACCAGCAGGCCCGCGTCCTTGAGGGTGGAGCCGCCCTCCTCCCGGGCCTCGGCAGGACGGGACTTGGATCCGGGACCAGACTTCATCTGCCACACGATGGCGATCATGTAGACCACGAACATAGCGAGCAGGAACGCTCCGGCGATCTGGCTGAAATAGCCGGTGGTGTAAGCGATCCCCGCATAGATGGCGGCGGCGGTGAAGAAGAAGCACACCGGCAGACGCAGGGACCTGGGGTCCACCTTCCCCGGACGCACGGCCACCGTGATGGCGGCGATGAGCGCGGTGTTGCAGATGATGGAACCGATGGCGTTGCCATAAGCGATCTCGCCGTGGCCGGACAGGGCCGAGGTGGTGGACACCATCACTTCGGGCAGCGTGGTGCCGATGGAGACCACCGTGGCGCCGATGAGCAGCTCAGGCAGGTGGAAGCGCCGGGCGATGCCGGTGGCGCCATCCACGAACCAGTCGCCCCCTTTGATGAGGAACACCAACCCAACCGCGAACAAAAGGACCGGGACGATCATTTGGAATACCTCCCCAGACCCCGACGGGGCCAGGCTCTGATGTGGACAAGCAGATGAGACTGCTTTATAGTTTAACCACTTTTCTCCTGGTTTGTCAATGCCTGTATGTTGGAACAATGTGCATGATCTTTGTCGATATCGCGCCGCTGTCAGCAAAGATCCGGAGGATCTGCACGATCGCACGGCCCTCCTGCCCCCGTTTTCGTCAGGAACGTAGTTGACAAGCCGTGTCCATGTGTGTATGATGCTTTGAGAGTCAAATATTTTGGCTTTCAAAACGAATGCGAGGAGTTGTCGCTCTCATGATACGTATCATCACCGACGGCACCAGCGACCTGTCCGCCCAAAGGGCGGCGGAGCTGGGGATCGACGTCATGCCCATGCGGGTGTTCTTCGGCCCGGAAAGCTTCCTGGACGGCGTGGACATCACCCGGGAGGAGTTCTTCCGCCGTCTGGCCTCCAGCGAGGAGCTGCCCACCACGTCCCAGCTCAACCCGGACGACTTTCTGGAGCTGTTCCAGCGTTATACGGACCAAGGGGACCAGGTAGTGGGCATCTTCATCTCGTCCCAGCTCAGCGGCACCTGTCAGTCCGCCTGCATCGCCCGGGACATGGCGGAGGGCGGCGAGATCCATGTGGTGGATTCCCGCACCGTCACCTTCGCCCTGGCCCTGCTGGTGGAGGAGGCGGCCGCTATGCGGGACGAGGGGATGTCCGCCGCTCAGATCGCCGCGCAGGTGGAGGCGCTGGCCCAGCGGACCCGTCTGCTGGCCGTGGTGGACACCTTGACCTACCTGAAAAAAGGAGGCCGCATCTCCGCGGCCACCGCCGCGGTCGGCGGGCTGCTGGGCATCAAGCCCATCGTGGGCGTGGACAGCCGTGGGACCGTGGAGGCCCTGGGCAAAGCGCGGTCCATGGCCGCAGGGCTGGAGTGGATCGCCGCGCACATCCGGAAGGAGCCGGCGGACCCCGCCCGGCTGGTGGGCTTCGGCCACTCCGATTCCCCCGACCGGCTGCCTATGTGCATGGACGCGCTCTCGCAGGTGCTGCCCCAGCAGCGGCCCGCCGTGATCGGGTCCATCGGCGCGGTAGTGGGGACCCACGTGGGCCCTGGGGCGGTCGGAGTGGCCTACATAGCGGCAGAGTGAGGGACCATGGAAAACGACCGCTATATCGAAGAGCTCAACAGCTTCCTGGTGGACGTGTTCAACGGCATCCTGAAAACGGAAGAGCTCTATGTCACCGCCAACTGCCCCGACCTCTCCCTTCGGGAGATCCATCTCATCGAGGAGGTGTGCCGGGCGGTGGACCAGGGACGTGACAACCGGGCCTCCGCCATGGCCGCCGCTCTGCGGGTGACGGCGGGCACGCTCACCGCAGCAGTGAACCAGCTAGAAGGGAAAGGGTATCTGGAGCGGGCGCGCGACGGCAGTGACAAACGCTCCGTCCGCCTCCTCCCCACCCAGAAGGGGCGGCAAGCCATGTGCCACCACCGGCAGTTCCACCAGGAGCTGGTGGCCGCGGTGGTGGACCGGCTCTCACCGGAGGAAGCGGAGGTCCTGCTCCGGAGCCTGGGCGGCATCGCCAGCTTCTTCCAGGAGCGATGCCAGGGCCAGAACGCGTAAAAGACCGGGGCTCAGGCCCCGGTCTTTTACTGAGGATGGAGGATAGAATGAAAAAGAAAGGATATCTCTTACGTGTTTTAGGATAGAGGAGAGACGTTACGAAAGTTCGGGCAAAAATGTTACAAAAGCATTAAATATCAGACCTTTGCCGCAGGCTCGGCTTCCAGCTCCACCGCCAAGCCGTTGACCTCTACGCCTTCCCCGGCGGGGATGAGGATGTACTTGCGCCCCTCCAGCACCCTGGCCTCCACCTGGCCGCTGAGTTCCGGCCGCACGGTGATGGTGATCTCTCCGGCCTTGATCTGGAAACGCTTGCTGTCGATGAGGTTGGCCGGATCCAGCGCGGCGGCCTCTCCCAGCCGCTGTCCGCAGTAATCCTGGAAGGCGGACACCCGTTCCTCCTCCACACCGCACTCCCGCAGCATCCCGCCCACGTCCTTCGCGGTGACGGTGAGGGGCTCCGGGACCTGGCTCTCCTTGTGCAGCTCCATGCGCTCTCTGAGCTGCTCGTGGACCGCCTGGACCAGCTCCATGCTGCACTCCACCCCCAGCGCGTCGGACAGGGCCGACTCGAACGCCTCCTTTTGCTCCGGGGCGGACATGGGGGGCTGGGCCTGGAACACCCCGTCGATGAACTCCGGATGGATGGAGTCCGGCTTGCGCACATGGTACAAAGCGTCGTAAAGGTTGGCCGTCCGGTCGTCGAAGGCCGGGAACAAGAAGCCCAGCTCCGGCGGCGCCGCCAGGGCCCCGGCGGTCTTGAGGTGCAGGGCGTTGTCCGCCGGGATGTATCCCAGGCCCGGCTTCCCCTCCCGCATGGGGCACAGGGCGCACACGATGTAAGAGAACACCGTGTCAGAGGAGTCATCCAGCAGCTCGTCGCTCTTGCTGCGGAACGGGACGTCATAGGTGTCGTGGGCCAAAAGGATGAGATAGCTCTCATCCCCCATCTCCACGCTCCGGATGACCCGCTCATAGAACGTCCGGCGCAGGACGGGATCCTTCAGCTTGGAGTCCCGCAGGGCGCGCAGCAGCCGGTGCTCCTCGCCGTCCGCCACCTGCTGGGTGGTGAAGCCCACGTCGATGAGGTTCCGGCCCAGACTGCCGGACAGGACCTTCTTCAGCAGGTCCAGGCAGCTCGACGCATCGTCCTCGTTGAGCAGCGCCAGGGATTGGTCCACCTCGGCGATGATCTCTTTCGTCGCGCCCACGTAGCAGCCGTAGACATGGCTGATGGCGTTCTTGTTGGGGCGGAAGCGGCGGCGCAGCTCGCTCAGCTCTTTTGTGTTCATGGGGATCCCTCGCTTGTCGTAGATTGCGCGCCCCGGCAAGGGCGCGGTCAGGAGGGATTATATCACACCTGGGACGTTTTGTCACGGGCTCGATCCAAAACGCCGCGTCCGTCCGCCGGACCAGGCGATAATAAGATGTAGGACCTCCAGGATATGGGGATACATGCCCCACGGTCCATCAGAGCCGGTCCCTCTCCCCCGTCCGCTTAAGATTTGACTATTTCGTGCCGATGTTGTATAATAGCTTGATTCTTCGTATTTGGGGGTGGATCTGGTGTGGGTCGCGGACCGATGGAAAGATTATGAATTGCTGGACTGCGGCAGGGGCGAGAAGCTGGAGCGCTGGGGCGGCAAGCTCCTGGTCCGGCCCGATCCCCAGGCCATCTGGGACACGCCTCGGGCCCATCCCGGCTGGAAGGCCCCCCACGCCCGGTACGCCCGGTCCAGCACCGGCGGCGGACAGTGGGCGGACAAGGGCGTCCCCCAGCGCTGGCAGATCCACTACCGGGACCTCACCTTCCATGTGGGGCTGATGAACTTCAAACACACCGGCGTGTTCCCCGAGCAGGCCGCCAATTGGGACTTCGCCCGGGAGAAGATCCAGAGCGCCGGCAGGCCGGTGAGCGTGCTCAACCTCTTCGCCTACACCGGCGGGGCCACCATCGCCTGCGCGGCGGCCGGGGCCAGCGTCTGCCATGTGGACGCGGCCAAGGGGATGGTGCAGTGGGCCAGGGAGAACGCCAAGGCTTCCGGCGTGGAGGAACGGCCCATCCGCTGGATCGTGGACGACTGCGCCAAGTTCGTGGAGCGGGAGATACGCCGCGGCCACCGATACGACGCGATCGTCATGGACCCCCCCTCTTATGGCCGGGGCCCCTCCGGCGAGATATGGAAGCTGGAGCAGGACCTGTATCCCTTCGTAGAGCTGGTCGCAGGGGTGCTGTCCGACGAGCCGCTGTTCGTGATCTTGAATTCCTACACCACGGGGCTGGCCCCGTCGGTGCTCACTTATATCCTACAGACCGTCGTCGGCGGCAGGTTCGGCGGTCACACCGTTTCCGACGAGCTGGGCCTGCCCGTCACCGCGACCGGGCTGGCCCTGCCCTGCGGGGCCACGGGGCGCTGGTGCGCGGACTGACGCGGCCCCGCTCCCGTCCGGCCCTCCTACGACTACTTTTTATCGAGGTATCTCACTCATGGCCCAGTCCATCATCCGAACTGACAAACTCGTCTTTCGATACACCACCGAAGCGGGCGCGGCCCCTGCCGTGCTGGACGGGGTGTCCCTGTCCGTCCGGCCCGGGGAGTTCG
Source organism: uncultured bacterium (assembly GCA_947643715.1). Classification (GTDB taxonomy): domain Bacteria; phylum Bacillota; class Clostridia; order Oscillospirales; family Oscillospiraceae; genus Enterenecus. Next base: position 50,408 of record CANRXB010000004.1, on the reverse strand, counting down.
TGGCCGTCCTGGGCCACAACGGCTCGGGCAAGTCCACCTTGGCCAAGCACCTCAACGCCATCCTCCTCCCCTCCGGGGGCAAGGTGTACGTGGACGGCATGGACACCTGCGACGAGGACCGCCTGCTGGACATCCGCCGCCAGGTGGGCATGGTGTTCCAAAACCCGGACAACCAGATCGTAGCCAGCGTGGTGGAAGAGGACGTGGCCTTCGGGCCGGAGAACCTGGGGGTGCCCTCCGCCGAGATACGCCAGCGGGTGGACGCCGCCCTGGCCGCCGTGGGCATGTCCGAGTACGCCCGCCATGCCCCCCACCTCCTGTCCGGCGGGCAGAAGCAGCGGGTGGCCATCGCCGGAGTGCTGGCCATGCGTCCCCGGTGCATCGTGCTGGACGAGCCCACCGCCATGCTGGACCCGGTGGGCCGCAAAGAGGTGCTGGACACCGTCCGCCTGCTCAACCGGGAACAGGACATGACGGTGGTGCTCATCACCCACCACATGGACGAGGCCGCTCAGGCCGACCGCCTGGTGGTGATGCACGACGGACATATCGTGGCCGACGACCGGCCCGAGCTGGTGTTCCAGAACGTGGACGGCCTGCGCACCCTGGGCCTGGAGGTCCCCGAGCCGGTGGCCCTGCTCTATGAGCTGCGGCAGGCCGGGGTGGACGTGCCCCTCACCGCGCTGACGGTGGATGAATGCGCGGCCATATTGCGAAAGCTGCTGGCGTAGCGCCGCAGATTGGGATCTGAACAGAGGAACGCGCTTATGAAAAAAACGATCTTAGGTTCGGTGATGTTCCTTGCGGGATCGCTTTGTGTTGCGGTCCTCCTTGCGGGGACCGTGACCAATGGTATGACGATCGATGGGTATCGTTCCTCGCTTTGGATCCTATCACAGTACGGCCTCATGCCTGCGTTGTGTATCTTCATCGGCATCATGTCCATAGGTCTTGGCATCGCGATATGGGGAACGGTCGAGAAGGACCGACACGTCCCTCTGTGAGCGATCCCTGCATCTCATCCCCATTCCAAGGAGTCTCTACATGGCAGCTATCATCGAAACGAGACAACTCACCCACTGCTACAGCCAGGGCACGCCCTTCGAGCACACCGCCCTCCACGCTGTGGACTTTTCCGCCGGAGCCGGGGAATACGTGGCCGTCATCGGCCGCACCGGGTCGGGCAAGTCCACCCTCATACAGCACCTGAACGGCCTGCTCAAGCCCACCTCCGGCCAGGTCCTCTTCGACGGCGCGGACATCTGGGAGAGCAAGGAGCGCACCCGGCAGGTGCGCTGTCAGGTGGGGCTGGTGTTCCAGTATCCGGAGTATCAGCTCTTCGAGGAGACGGTGTATCAGGACATCGCCTTCGGCCCCAAGAACATGGGCCTGGAGCCCGAAGAGGTAGATCGCCGGGTGAAGCAGTCCGCCCGGTTCGTCGGGCTGGAGCCCGGCGTGCTGGACAAGTCCCCCTTCGACCTCTCCGGCGGACAGAAACGGCGGGTGGCCATCGCCGGGGTCATCGCCATGGAGCCGTCCGTGCTGGTGCTGGACGAGCCTACCGCCGGGCTGGATCCCTCCGGCTCGGCTCAGATCCTGGAGAACATCCGGACCTATCACGACGAGAAGGGCGCTTGCGTCATCCTGGTGTCCCACTCCATGGAGGAGGTGGCGCGGGAGGCCCAGCGGCTGGTGGTGATCCACAAGGGCTCCATCCCCTTTTCCGGCCCCCCCGGCGACGTGTTCGCCCATGGGGACGAGCTGGAGGCCATGGGCCTGGGCGTGCCCGCTATGACCAGGGTGTTCGCACGGCTGCGGTCCATGGGGGTGGACGTGCCCGCCTCGGTATACACCATCCCCCAGGCCCGGGACGCGGTGCTGACCGCGCTGCATCGAAAGGGGGCGGTGTGATGGCGCTGCGGGACATCACTTTGGGCCAGTTCTTCCCCGGGACCTCCCCCATCCATAGCCTGGACCCCCGGGCCAAGCTGGTCGCCATGGTCTGCTATATCGTGGCCCTGTTCCTGGGGCAGTGGTTCGTCACCTATGCCATCCTGCTCCTGGTGCTGGCCGTCGTGGTGGCGGTGTCCACCGTGAAGCCGAAGGCCCTGGTCCGCGGACTCAAGCCGGTGGTGTTCATCCTGGTGTTCACCGCGGTGCTCAACATGTTCTATACGCCCGGAGAGCCTCTGGTCTCCTTTTGGATCTTCAACATCACGAAGGAGGGCATCCTCCACGCCTTTTTCATGGTCGTGCGTATCGTGATGCTCATCTCCTGCACCTTCCTGCTCACCTATACCACCTCCCCCCTGGCCCTCACCGACGCTCTGGAGAGCCTGATGGGGCCGTTGAAAAAGCTCCGCGTCCCCGTCCATGAGCTGTCCATGATGATGTCCATCGCCCTGCGCTTCATCCCCACCCTCATCGAGGAGACGGACAAGATCATGTCCGCCCAACGGGCCCGGGGCGCCGATCTCGATTCCGGCGGCCTCATCCAGAGGGCAAAGGCCCTCATCCCTCTGCTGGTGCCGCTGTTCATCTCCGCTTTCCGGCGGGCGGACGAGCTGGCCACCGCCATGGAATGCCGCTGCTATCACGGCGGCGAGGGCCGCACCCGGATGAAGCAGCTCCACTATCGCCCCGGCGACGTGCTGTTCATGCTGGGGGCATCGGCCCTGGCCGTGTCCATCGGCGTGCTGGGGCATTTCGGCCTGTAGGCTTGGAAAAGGAGTCCCCACCATGGAACAGCGCAACATCGCCCTGCGGCTGAGCTACACCGGCACCGCATATCACGGCTGGCAGGTGCAGAAGAACGCCGTGTCTGTGGCCGAGACGCTGGAAAAGGCCCTGTCCTGCGTGGTGTGCCATCCGGTGAGAGTCACCGGCGCCGGCCGCACCGACGCAGGGGTCCACGCTCAGGTGTACGTGGCCAATTTCCGCACCACCTCCGGCATCCCCGTCGAGCGCCTGCCCCTGGCGGTGAACACCCGCCTGCCTGACGACATCTCGGTGTCCAAAGCCACGGTGGTGCCCGACAGCTTCAACGCCATCGGTTCGTGCAAAAAGAAAGAATATACCTACCGCATCTACAACTCCCGCATCCGCGACCCGTTCTATGTGGGCCGGGTGTGGTTCTACCCCAAGCCCCTGGATGAGAAGATCATGTCGGAGGCCGCGCAGCAGTTCGTGGGCACCCATGATTTCGCCGCTGTGCGCTCCGTGGGCACCGAGACCCGCACCACGGTGCGAACGGTCCACTATTTCGAGATCCAGCGCCACGAAGACATCATCGACTGCCGGGTGTGCGCCGACGGCTTCCTCTACAACATGGTCCGGGCCATGGTGGGCACCTGCATCTATGCCGCTGAGGGCAAGCTGACCCCTGCGGCGATCCCCGCTATCCTCGCCTCTCGGGACCGCACCCTGGCAGGCCCTACCGCGCCGCCGGACGGACTTTACATGACCGATCTGTGGTATGACGAGGACGTACTGTGAAAGGGCTCCATCATGGCTGAACAGACCCCAATTCGACCCAACGATCCCAAAGACGGGAAAAAACTCCCCCGTTTCTTCGTGCGGCTGGCCGCCACCTTGACCGTGCTGACGGCGGCCCTGTGCCTGGTAGCGGCGGTGGCCTTCCGGGACAGTCTGAACCTGGACAGCATCAAGCGATGGTTCACCTATCGCTCCCTCACCCGCAGCGACAGCGGCCGGGCGGACTCCTTCTCCTATGGCGGCGAGCTCACTGACACCTTCGCCGTGCTGGACGGGGACCTCTTGGTGTGCTCCCGCAACACCATCGCGCTCTATTCCGGCAGCGGCGCTCAGTACATCAACGAATCGGTGAACATGGAGGCCCCGGTGGTGAACACCAACGGCTCTCTGGCGGTGGTATACGACGCCGGCGGCTCTTCCATATATGTCCTGGGCCAACGTGCGCTGGTGTGGTCCGCCCAGGACCTGGAATCCATCCTGTCCGCCCGGCTGAACCGGAACGGGCAGCTTACCGTGGTCACCCAGACCAGCGGCTACCGCGGGATGGTGACGGTGTACGACGCCACCTATTCCCCCGTGATGAGCGTCAAGCTGACCTCCGCTTTCGTCATGGACGCCGCTCTGTCCGACGATGGGCATACCTTGGCCATCCTCACCGTGGGCCAGACGGGCGGCGCTTTCTCCACCGGACTGGAGCTGTACGACATGAGCTATTCCAGCGGTGAGTATCAGGCCGACCTCACCTGCCCCTTGGGCGGCGGCGTGGTGCTGGAGGCCCGGCACACTGCCGACGTGGTCTGGTCCCTGGGGGACCGGGGGCTGACCATCACCGACCACGACGGCAGCTCCTCTGGCGTGAGCTGGGCGGACAAGCACCTGCGGAGGTACACCCTCAGCGGGGACGGCTTCGCAGCCGCGCTGCTGGGCAAGTACCGGGCAGGCAGTCAGGCCGAGCTGTGGGTGGTGGACGAGAAGGGCCATCGCCGCGTCCTGGAGCTGAACGAACAGGTGATGTCCATCTCCGCCGCTGGGCGGTATCTCGCGGTGCTCACCGGCGACCGGCTGGACATCTACACCGACCATCTGGAGCTGTACGACAGCCTGGAAGGCACCCAAGGCGCCCGGGTCGTGCTGCTCATGGCGGACGGTTCCGCCATCTTGATCTCGGCCGACAGCGCCGGATTCTATATCCCCTGAGACCGCGTTCCGGGGGCTGATCCGGCACGGATAGGAGGAGCTTATGGGAGAGTATCTGTTTGACATCATCATCTTGGTCCTGCTGGTGCTATTCGCCTGGCGGGGCGCGGCCAAGGGGCTGGTCTTGTCCCTGTGTGGTCTGGCTGCGGTGTTCGTGGCATTTTTTGCCGCCCAGTTCCTGTCGGAGCGGTTCTGCGCCCCGGTGGCCAACATCCTGCGGCCCATCATCATCCAGACCGTGCGGGGCGCGGAGGCGGAACCTGTGGTCGCAGACCCGGAGCCGGGGTACACCGTGGAGCAGCTCGTGGCCTCCATCCAGCAGAAGGGGCTGTTCGAGGGCTTCTCCGACTTTCTGGAGCAGGGCATCGCCGACCACGATCTGCCCCAGGACGGCCAACTCACCCCTCTGGAGGCCCTGGCCAGCTATCTCTCCAAGGGTGTCGCCCGGGTGCTGCTGTTCGCCGTCGTCTTTTTGGGCGTGCTGATCGCTTGGTTCCTCCTCAGCCACGCCTTGGACCTGGCGTTCCAGCTCCCCATCCTGTCCACTGTGAACGCAGTAGGCGGATCGCTGGTGGGGATCGTCAAGGGCTGCCTGCTCACCGTCGTGCTGGTGTGGCTGGGCCAGACCGCCGGCCTCGTGCCCACTCAGCCGGACACCCCCGTCCTGTCCCTGTTCACCGTCCAGCGGCTGGGCGAGCTATTGGACGATCTCCCCGTCTGAGCCTCTTCCTGGTCCCGCTGCCAGACCGGCTCCAACGTGCGGACCTTTTCCCTGCCGGCGTCAAAATTACCACTCTAAAATTCATGACATGTTCATATTTATTTGATATGGTACTGGCAAACTGCAAATAGGAACGAGGGGACTTTTTCTCCCCGAAAGGAGCGACACGATGCGTCCAACTCTGTGCACCCGCTGCCGGAAGAACGTAGCGGTGATCTTCATAACCAAGATCGAGAACGGCGAGACCAAAAATGAGGGCCTTTGCCTGAAATGCGCCCGGGAACTGGGCATCAAGCCGGTGGATGACATGATGAAGAAGATGGGCATCTCTGACGAGGATCTGGAGTCCATCTCCACTGAGATGATGTCCGCATTCGGCGGCGCGGAGGAGCCGGACGGGCTGACCGCCTCTTCCGACGACAGCGAGAGCGACGACGGCGAGGAGGACGAGGGCCGCACCGCCACCTTCCCCTTCCTGAACAAGCTGTTCGGCGGACAGTCGGACAGCGCCCCCGACCGCGACCCCACCCAGCGCGGCGGAGCGGCCAAGGAAGATCGGACCGCCGCAAAATCCGACCGGAACCAAAAGCGGAAGTTTTTGGAGAACTACTGCATCTCCCTCACCCGCAAGGCCCACGAGGGCAAGCTGGACCGCATCGTAGGCCGGGCCAACGAGATCGAGCGCACCATCCAGATCCTCAACCGGCGGCAAAAGAACAACCCCTGCCTCATCGGCGACCCGGGCGTGGGCAAGACCGCCATCGCCGAGGGGCTGGCCCAGCGCATCTACGACCGGGACGTTCCCTACAAGCTGCTGGACAAGGAGGTCTATCTCCTGGACCTCACCGCGCTGGTGGCGGGCACGCAGTTCCGCGGCCAGTTCGAGAGCCGCATGAAGGGCCTCATCGACGAGGTGAAAAAGCTGGGCAACATCATCCTGGTCATCGACGAGGTGCACTCCATCGTCGGCGCGGGCGATGCCGAGGGCTCTATGAACGCCGCCAACATCCTCAAGCCCGCTCTGAGCCGGGGAGAGATCCAGGTCATCGGCGCCACCACCCTCACCGAGTACCGCAAGTACATCGAGAAGGACTCCGCCCTGGAGCGCCGGTTCCAGCCCGTCATCGTGGAGGAGCCCTCCATCGAGGACTCTGTGGCCATCCTGAAGGGCATCGCCCCTTACTATGAGTCGTTCCACCATGTGACCATCAGTCCGGACATCTGCCGCCAGGCGGTGACCATGAGCGAGCGGTACATCACCGACCGCTATCTCCCCGACAAAGCCATCGACCTCATCGACGAAGCCTCCTCCGACGTGAACCTCCACAACAAGGAGTTGGCCCGTCTGGCGCAGATCGACAAGGAACTGGCGGACTACGCCAAGGAGATGGAAGTCGTTCTGGCCTCCACCGGCGGTCAGAACGACCCCAAGCTCCAGGAGCTGCAAAAGCAGGAGCAGCGCCTCCAGCGCCAGCGCGACACCCTGGAGATGGCGGTGAGCCGGGACGACGCCGAGGCCCCCAACCGGGACGACCCCGCCTTCCAGGAGCGCCAGGAGGGCCGGCGCAAGCAGCTCGATGAGCTCCAGCAGAAACTCACCGCCGTCATCGCCGACAAGCAGGCGGTCCAGACCGCCGCCAACGACAAGGCATATCAGCGCCTGGCCGAGCTGAAGAGCCGTCAGGCCCAGCTCACCGGGGAGCGGGACGCCTTGGCGGCCAAGGGCGATCCCCCGCTCACCGTCGCCCACCTCGCGCGGGTCATCGAGCTTTGGACCAAGATCCCCGCCACCCAGATCCAGGAGCAGGAGTTCGAGCGCCTGGCCAAGCTGGACGAACGCCTCCGGGAGCACATCGTGGGCCAGAACGACGCCGTGGACGCGGTGTCCAACGCCATCCGGCGAGGCCGCGTGGGCATATCCGCCAAGCACAAGCCGGTCTCCTTCATCTTCGTGGGCTCCACCGGCGTGGGCAAGACGGAGCTGGTCAAGCGCCTTGCCGCGGACCTGTTCTCCTCCCCCGAGTCCCTCATCCGGCTGGACATGAGCGAGTTCATGGAGAAGCATTCCGTCTCCCGCATCATCGGCTCTCCTCCGGGATACGTGGGCTACGACGACGCGGGCCAGCTCACCGAAAAGATCCGCCGGAAGCCCTATTGCGTCGTATTGTTCGATGAGATCGAGAAGGCGCACCCGGACGTGCTCAACGTGCTGCTGCAGATCCTGGACGACGGCCATATCTCCGACGCTCACGGCAAGGTGGTCAATTTCGAGAACACCGTCATCGTCATGACCTCCAACGCCGGCAGCGACATCAAGGGCGGTTCCCTGGGCTTCGACCGCTCCGCCAACCAGCTCGGCAAGGAGAAGGCCATGAAAGGCCTGGAGGCGTTCCTCCGTCCTGAGTTCATCAACCGGGTGGACGAGATCGTCTATTTCAACCAGCTCACCGAGGAGGATTTCAAGACCATCGCCCGGATCATGCTGTCCGAACTGGACGCAGTGATGAAGGACAAGGGCATCGCGTTCTCCTACGACCAGACGGTGCTGGACTATCTGGTGAAGCGTTCCTACTCCGCCGCTTACGGCGCCCGGAACCTGCGCCGGCAGATCCAGAAGGACCTGGAGGACCCCATCGCAGCCAAGCTCATCCAGCGGTACGCCGACCCCATCACGATGGTCAGCCTGTCCGCCGACGGGGAGCGGCTGGACATCACCACCGATTGAATTTGGACCGAGAAAACGAGGACCCTGGGGCCACTGATGTGGTCCCAGGGTCCTCTTCTCATAGATCCAAAACGTCGCCTTTCCGGCCGACCTGAGTGAGCGTCCCATCCTGGATGAGATACGCCTCGCCCCGCAGCTCCTCCCGGCCGTCCCGGCCCAGGAGGAAGCTCCCATCCACCAGGGCATAGAACCGCCGGCCCATACTGTCCGGATACGTGATGTCCTCATACAGACGAAGCCCATCCAACGTGTAGTCCTTGTCCATCTGATAGTGCGGGACGATCATCGTCCGGGTCAGCCCCAGTCCGGGCAGGAACCGCTGATAGCCTGGATCGGCGGCCTCGCCCTCCAGCTCCGGCTGCGCGTATACGGTCTCTGCCGCGTTCATGCTCCCCGCGCTGACGCCTACGATCACGCCGTCCCAGCCCGCCAGCCGCTCCCGCAGGCCGATCTGCTGGAAAAAGCGGTTCTGGGTGGGCACGTGACCGCCTACTAAGAAGATCAGCTCCGCTCCGGCCACGAGCTCGTCGCACTGTTCCTGATCGTTCCGCTCCAGCACCTGGACCTGGGTGAACGTGACGCCGATCTGGGCGAAGCTGTCCCGCATGTCCTGGGCAAAGCTGTAAGTGAGGGCGGGCCGATCCGGGTCAGAGCAGACGAACAGCGCCGAGCACCGCTCAGGCAGAGCCTTTCGCAGCTCCTCCACGAAGCCGTTCACCGGATCCAGCGCCGGGGACCCCACCACACAAGGGCTGCTGGTCAGAAAGTACGTCATGGATCACAGCCTCGCCCGGATGGCCTGGAGGAACTCCAGCCCCGTCACCTTCCGGGCGGGCACGTCCCCTTCCCACAGACCCACCAGGTCCCCGGTCATCACGCCGCTCTCGATGGTGTCGATCGCAGCCTGCTCCAGCTTCTTGGCGAAGGCGGCCAGCTCAGGCAGCGCGTCCAGCTCTCCGCGCTTGGCCAGCGCCCCCGTCCAGGCGAACAGGGTGGCCATGGGGTTGGTGGACACCTGCTCCCCCTTCCGATGGCGGTAATAGTGCTGGGTGACGGTGCCGTGGGCCGCCTCATACTCGTAGTTCCCGTCGGGGGACACCAGCACGGAGGTCATCATCGCCAGGGAGCCGAACGCGGTGGACACCATGTCGCTCATCACGTCGCCGTCATAGTTCTTGCAGGCCCAGATGAAGCCGCCCTTCGAGCGGATGACCCGGGCCACCGCATCGTCGATCAGGGTATAGAAATATTCGATCCCCGCCTTCTCGAACTGTTCCGCATACTCCACCGCGAACACCTCGGCGAACACGTCCTTGAAGGTGTGGTCGTACTGCTTGGAGATGGTGTCCTTGGTGGCGAACCACAGGTCCTGCTTGGTATCCAGCGCGAACTGGAAACAGGAGTGGGCGAAGGACCGGATGGACGCCTCCAGATTGAACTGCCCCTGGAGCACTCCGGGGCCGTCGAAGCGGTGGATGAGCTGGCGGCTGACCTGCCCGTCCTCGCCGGTGAACACCAGCTCCGCCGTCCCGGGGCCGGGGACCTGGTACTCCGCGGCCTTATACACGTCGCCGAAGGCGTGGCGGGCGATGGTGATAGGGGCCTTCCAGTTCTTCACCACCGGGTAGAGCCCCTTCACCATGATCGGCGAACGGAACACGGTGCCGTCCAGGATGGCCCGGATGGTGCCGTTGGGGGACTTCCACATCTGGGACAGCCCATATTCCTCCACACGCTGGGCGTTGGGGGTGATGGTAGCGCACTTCACCGCCACGCCGTATCTCTTGTTGGCTTCGGCTGCGGCGATGGTCACCTGGTCCCCGGTGCGCTCCCGCTCGGGCAGGCCAAGATCGTAATACTCGGTCTTGAGGTCGATATAGGGCTCCAGCAGCTCCTCCTTGATCTGCTGCCAGAGGATACGGGTCATCTCGTCCCCGTCCATCTCCACCAAGGGGGTCGTCATCTTCAATCTTTCCATAGCTCATCGTTCCTTTCGTAAAAAAGCGGGGGCGGAAGGCCCGTCCCCGCCACAGTGTCCAAATTCAGTTCCAGGGATCGTCTCTGGGCTTCGGAGGCTTGCGCTCGGAGCTGCCTCCAGGGGCGGGACCCAGGCCCGTGCCATAGCTTGAACTGGAGCTGGAACCGGAGGACCATGTGTGATCGGTGCGCCCATCCCAGCCGCTGGGGCCCGCGCCGTACCCAGGGCCGGCAGCGGGACCGTCCGCCTCGCTCTTCGCCCAGTCATAGAACTTGGCCATCGAGCCGGTGACGTAAGGCCGCAGCCACAGCGAGATCACCGTACAGACGATGACCACAGCGGCCACCATCGCCAGCGCCATGCCGGACGCGGCGATCAGCCCGGCAAAGCTGTCGCTCTGCATGTAAGCGATCTGGGCCACGATGGTCAGCAACGCCGCCGTGATCCCCCCATAGATGATCAGCCAGATCAGGAGATACCAGCCGATGAAGGACAGCCGCAGCATGAAGGCCTTCCCGAGCCGGCCCGCCATCAGCCGTTTGCTCTCCCGGATGGCCTCCGTACCGGTGAGGCCCTTGTCCAGTACCACATAGTCCACCAGCGCATAGCGCAGCGTCACCCACACCATGCCCAACGCCAGCGCCGCCGTGGCGATGAGCAGCAGCAGGATAGTGAACGCGGGCACCTCCATCATCGCCGTCAGGCTGAAAACGAACACGAGCACGAAAAAGCCCAGCAGCACCGGTATCGACCACAAGATCACGAACAGCTCCGTGAGCAGCCGGGTGACGAACACCGGACCGAACTGAGGGAACGCACAGAAGATCTTGCCGATCGGAGGGCTCTCCCCTCTCACCATGGACAGGCAGTAGCCCTCATAGCCCACGTTCATGGTGCTCTGCCACAGGGTGACGATGAGGGACAGCACCATACCGCCCGACACCACGCCGAGCATGAACCCCGGGCCCCGGCTCATGAGCTCCAGCAGCATACGCTCCACGGCCTCGTCCATGTCGTAGCCCCGCTGGACGTAGCTCAGGAGCATGTCGGAGTAGTTACCTGCTCCGCCGGTGAGCAAACGGCCCAATATGGTGTTGATCAGCCAAGTGCCCGCCGTCACCATGGCAGTGAATGCCAGCGTCACCAGCATGGGCTTCGGGGTCGTGCTTTTCATGGCTCGCTTCACGCTCTGCTTCATTTGCGCACGGTCATATCCCATAGTCTTACCTCCTTCTCTCTCGGAACGCGAACGCTCCCATAGCCCTGGAGGGCTTGGTATATTATATCGTAAGCGCAGGAGAATTGCAACAAAAAACCCGGCCGGACGATCCCATCCGGACGCCGGCGGGGCCACGATCTTTGGCTGGAGATCCGGCGCGATGTGTGTTATCATGTCAGATAGTCACCTTAAAAGGAGGGATGTCATATGGGCATCCGTTTCGCTGTCTGCGACGATGACGAAGAGTATGCGCGGTACGTCGCGGGGCTCACCGCCCAATGGGCCCTGACGGCCGAGACCCAGGCCGAAACGGAGCTGTTCCCCTCTGCCCAGGCGTTCCTGTTCCGCTATGAGGAGCGCAGGGATTTCGATATCCTCCTGCTGGATGTGGAGATGGACGGCATGGACGGGGTCACGCTGGCCAAGGCCATCCGCCGGGAGAACGACGACATCCAGATCGTATTCATCACCGGCTACACCGACTACATCGCCGAAGGCTATGAGGTGTCCGCCCTCCACTACCTCACCAAACCGCTGGACCCGGACAAGCTGTTCCAAGTGCTGACGAGAGCTGTGGGCCGCTTGTCCCGGAACGCCCCCGCCCTCACCCTGGAGCTGCCTGGGGAGACGGTGCGGGTGCCCCTGGGCCAGATCCGGTTCCTGGACGTGTTCCACAACTATGTCACGATCCACGCAGACCGCGACCATGCCGTGAAGCGCCCGCTGAGCGAGCTGGAAAAGGAGCTGGACGGACGGTTCTTCCGGATAGGCCGGTCTTACATCCTGAACCTGACATACGTCCGGCGCGTGACCCGCACGGAGGCAGAGCTCACCACCGGGGAGCGCGTCCCCCTGCCTCGGGGACAGTATGAAAAGCTGAACCGGGCCATCATCCGGCAGATATGAGGAGGGGAACGCCGTGCCGCTGCTGTCCAAACTGATCGACAGGCACATCGCCGCCTACCAGCGGGAGCTGATCGAGATCCATTACGCCGAGGTGGAGAACATGTACCGCCAGATCCGGGGCTGGCGGCACGATTACCGCAGCCACATCCAGGCCATGAAGGCCCACGCCGCCCAAGGCGATTGGGAGGCCGTGAGCGCCTATCTGGACACTCTGGAGACCGACCTGTCCACCGTGGACACGGCGGTCAAGACCGGCAATCGAATGGCGGACGCCATCCTGAACAGCAAGATCTCCCTGGCCCGGTCCAAGCACATCCAGGTGACGGCCGATGCCAGCATCCCGGTCGCCCTGGACATCTCGGAGCTGGACCTGTGCGTCATCCTGGGCAATCTGTTCGACAACGCCATCGAAGCCAGCCTGGCCCTGCCGGAAGGGGAACGCCTCGTCCGGGTGTACATGGACATGAAAGGGCCCCAGCTCTATATCTCCTTCACCAACCTCACCGCCGCAGGCAAGCGGAAAAAGCTGGGCGGCCGCTTCCGCTCCACCAAGGGGGACGGCCACGGCTTCGGCCTCCAGCGCATCGACGCCACTGTGGAGCGGCTGGGGGGCTGGCTCAGCCGGAACAGCGAGGACGGGGCGTTCACCACGGAGATCCTGCTGCCCCAGGCGGGCGCAGCGGCCTGCCCCTGACGATCCAGCCCCCAGAAGCGACGATCCAGCCCCCGGCCCACACGGCCGGGGGCTTTCGTGCTATGGTATCACACGAGGTGAGAAACATGGAAAAACAAAAGACCGATACGCGAAGGCCCGCCTATGGGATGGCCTCCAACTGCGCCTTCATGATCCGCCGGGCGTGGCAGGGCTCCAAGGGCGTACTGAGCGTGGCGGCGGGCATCGTCCTGTGCGGCGTGACAGCCAGCCTGTTGGAGCTGTTCGTGGTGCCCGCCATCCTGACGGCGCTGGAAAATGGCGCCGGCCCTTGGGAGCTGGTGAGCATGATCGCCTGCTTCACCCTGGGGATGGTGGCGGTGCGCGCCTTGTGGGGCTATCTGGACACCAATGCCCTCTTCGGCCGCGTCCTGGTGCGCAGCAGGCTGTGCCTGGACCTGCATATGACCTTCTGCCGGACCAGCTTCCCCCACATCGAGGACCCGGACTATATCAAGTGGATGGGGAAGGCCAGTAAGTGCCTGGACAGCAACAGCGACGCCGGGGAGGCCATCTGGAACACCATGGTGGAGCTGCTCACCAACGTCATCAGCTTCGTCATCTACCTGCTGCTGCTCTCTCAGGTGGGGCCGTGGGTGGCGCTGCTGTGCGCCGCTCTGTCCACGGCGAGCTACTTCGCCGGAGAGCCCATCCGCGCCTGGCGCTACCGCCGCCGGGACGAGGAGGCCGCCCTCCTCCACAAAGCGGACTATGCGGTCTTTCGCAGCCGGGACATGAAGCTGGCCAAGGACATCCGCATCTTCGGCATCGGCCCCTGGCTCACCGAGCTGTACGGCAAGTACGTCCGGCTGATGCAGGACTTCTTCGCCAAAGCCTTCCGGCACGACATGTGGGCCGACCTGCTGGACACGGCGTTGGCCCTGCTGCGCAACGGCGCGGCCTATGGCCTGCTCATCGCCATGGCCCTGCGTGGGGAGCTGAACGCGGCCCAGTTCGTGCTGTACTTCACCGCAGTGAGCGGCTTCAGCCAATGGGTGACCGGGATCTTCAAGCAACTGGCACAGCTCCACCGGCAGAGCATGGAGCTGTCCACCCTGCGGGAATTCCAGGAAATCCCGGAGATGTTCCGTTTCTCCGACGGCGAGCCCCTGCCCGTGAAGGAAGATCACCTGTATGAGCTGGAGCTGCGGGACGTGTCTTTCCGCTATCCCGGCGCCCAGAACGACACCCTGTCCCATGTGGACCTCATCATCCACCCCGGCGAGAAGCTGGCGGTGGTGGGCAAGAACGGCGCGGGCAAGACCACCCTCATCAAGCTGCTGTGCGGCCTGTACGACCCCACGCAGGGCCAGGTGCTGCTGGACGGGAAGGATATCCGCCAGTACGACCGCCGCGACTATTATGAGCATTTCTCCGCCGTGTTCCAGCAGTTCTCCGTGCTGGCGGGGACCATCGCGGAGAACGTGGCCCAAGTCCCGGCGGAGAAGGTGGATCTGCCCCGGATGTGGGACTGCCTGGAACGGGCCGGCGTGGCGGACAAGATACGCCGGCTCCCCCAAAAGGAGGCCACTCACCTGGGCCGGAACGTGTATCTGGACGGCGTAGAACTGTCCGGCGGGCAGATGCAGCGGCTGATGCTGGCCCGGGCCCTGTACAAAGACGCGCCGGTGGTGGTGCTGGATGAGCCCACCGCCGCCCTGGACCCCATCGCGGAGAGCGACCTGTACCAGAAGTACAGCGACCTGACGGGGGACCGCACCAGCGTGTATATCTCCCACCGGCTGGCCTCCACCCGGTTCTGCGACCGGGTGCTGCTCATCGAGGACGGCGGCATCGCCGAGGAGGGCACCCACGAGGAACTGCTCAAGGCCGGCGGACGGTACGCCTATCTCTTCGACATCCAGAGCAAGTATTACAGTCAGTCTGCGGACGATCTGCTCCCCCGCCCGCAGGACGCAGGAGCAGGGAAAGAAGGTGTGGAGGATGAATGACGCGAAAAAGGAGCGCCTCTCCTTCCGGAAGGTGATGGCCTACAGCCGCCGGGGCCTGGCCATCTGGTGGAGGGTCGAGCCGGAGATCTTGATCGCCGCCGGAGCGCAGCGGGCGGCAGAGGCCCTGGCTCCCTATCTGCCCTTGTATTTCACCGCGCGGCTGGTGAACGCCATTGCCGGGGGCGGGGCCCCGGAGCAGGTTTGGACCATGCTGGCGGCCCTGCTGGCCTCCACCGCGGCGGTGGGGACGCTGCTGGCCGCGACCCGGTGCTGGGACGAGACCATGCGGCGCGGCCACCAGTGGATCACATGGAACAGCATCTTCTTTGAAAAACTGCTGGCTATGGACTTCAGTGATGTGGACGATCCCAAGAACCAAGCTCTGTTCACCCAGATCCAGCAGGCCAGACAGTGGAACGGCTGGGGGCTGAACAAGCTGTACATGCTCTTCTCCCAGGCCGTGGGCGCGGTGTTCCGCATTTTGGGCGCGGCGGTCCTGTCGGTGAGCTTGTTCATCATGCCGGTGCCCGAAGGCAGCTCCCTGGCCTGGCTCGACCACCCGCTCTGTCTGGCGGGGATGGTAGGGCTGCTGGTGCTGTCGGTCCTGCTCTCCGGCGCGCTGTCGAACAAGTCGAACTCCTATTGGGGGAGATACGACGGCGCGGCGGGCAATCGGGGCTTCTCCTTCTTTTACTTCATCGCCATGGCCGAGCGTCAGCGGGGGACGGACATCCGTATCTATTCCCAAGACGAATTTTTGGAGCACTCCGGAAGCAGAGAGATGGATAGTGAGAGCTCCTTCGGCCCCCACTCCTCCATCGGCAGGTGGGGCCGGGGGCCCATGGGGGCCTGCGCCGCCGCCGCAGGGGCGGTGTCCCAGGCATTCATAGGTGTCATCTACCTGTTCGCCGGGCTGAAGGCCCTGGGCGGGGCCTTCGGGGTGGGCTCCGTCACCCAGTACGTGGGTGCGCTGGCGGGACTAGCCCGAGGGCTGACCGATCTGCTGGAGATCACAGGCGAGCTGCGGAGCAACGCCCCCTATCTGGAACTGACCTATCGGTTCCTGGATATCCCCAATAAGATGTATCAAGGCAGCCTCACCACCGAGAAGCGTTCCGACCGGAAGTACGAGATCGAGTTCCGGGACGTGTCCTTCCGGTATCCCGGTACGAACACGTGGGCGCTGCGCCATGTGTCCATGAAGTTCACCGTGGGCCGGCGGCTGGCCGTGGTGGGAGAGAACGGCTCGGGCAAGACCACCTTCATCAAGCTGCTGTGCCGCCTGTACGACCCCACCGAGGGAGAAATCCTGCTCAACGGCATCGACATCCGCAAATACCGGTACGGCGACTACCTCGCCCTGTTCTCCGTGGTGTTCCAGGACTTCCGCCTGTTGGCTCAGCCCCTGGGGCAAAACGTGGCCGCGGCAGAAGAATATGACCGGGAGCGGGCAGAGGAATGCCTGAAGCGGGCGGGCTTCGGGGGGCGGCTGGCCGAGCTCCCCAAAGGACTGGACACCTGCCTGTATCGAGACTTCGAGGACGATGGAGTGGAGATCTCCGGCGGCGAGGCCCAGAAGATCGCCTTGGCCCGGGTGCTGTACCAGGACGCGCCCTTCATCGTGCTGGACGAACCCACGGCCGCCCTGGACCCGGAAGCGGAGGCCGAGGTATACAGCAAATTCAACGACATCGTAGAGGACAAGACCGCCATCTATATCAGCCACCGGCTGTCCTCCTGCCGGTTCTGCGATGAGATCGCTGTGTTCGACCAGGGCCGAGTGGTGCAGCAGGGCGTCCACGACGTACTGGTGGATACGAACGGCAAATATCGGACGCTCTGGGAGGCACAAGCCCAGTACTATCAGAAGGAGGAGGGATGAGCGTCAATCGCTCATCCACCACCCCACTTGAAAGCAGTCACAGGGCGTGTCCTCCGGGAACGGCGGACACGCCCTGTGACTTAGTCGAAAGGCGCCGGAGAGCTTACGCTCCCCGGCGCCTTCCTCTGATGGATGGAGGTATCGTCTAGCATATCAAGCCCAAAACTCCGACCCTAAAGGCCACCATGCATCTCATCTAGGCTTCCTCACGGGACAGACCATCGATCGCGATGGCAGGACATGACATACATAGACTACATTTCATTCAGGGAGATACGGGATGCCTTAGGCGCCCTGCTTCTCCTTCTTCCAGCGCAGCACGATCGCCGCGACGCCCCAGGCGATGAGACCGGCCGCGACCAGGCCCTCGCCGATGAGGATGTAGTAGTAGTTCGCGAACGGGAGCTCGGAAACGGTGACGCCGTGCACGATGCCGTTCATGGCGTTGCTGTTCACCGTGGTATAGAGCACGTGCTTCACAGCCTCACGGGCAAAGTACTGAGAAGAGGGGTTCTCCATATCCAACTGCGCGTTGGAGCCATAGGCGGTCAGCTTGATGTCGCCGCCGGCACGGATGCACTGCTCCGTATCCATGACGCCGCCGTTGTCGTAGTCGGTGATGACGGAACCGTCGAAGCCCCACTCGTTGCGCAGGACGCCGGTGATGAGGTTGTAGTTGCCGCCGGCCCAAGTGCAGCCGATGCGGTTGAACGCCGTCATGACGGCCATGACCGCAGGGATCTCGACCTCGCTCTGAGTGAAGGTGCCAGTCTCCTCGTCGAAGTTCTGGACCTTGATCGTGTTGGTGCCGCGCTCCTCGATGCAGGTCTGGAAGGGCTTGAGGTAGATCTCACGGATGGACTGCTCGTTGGCGAAGGTCGCAGCATGGCTGCGGTGATCCTCCTGGTCGTTCAGGGCGAAGTGCTTGATGTAAGCGTACACGCCCTTCTCGGAGCAGGCCACGGACGCCTCACGAGCCAGCTCGCCGGACATGAAGCCGTCCTCGGAATAGTACTCGAAGTTACGCCCAGCGAACGGGGTCCTGTGGATGTTCATAGCGGGAGCATACCAGCCGGAGATGATGCCGATGTAAGTGTGGTTGCCCCAGTTGCCGTCGGACGCGAGACCGTCCTCGCCCACATAATAACCATGGAGGCGGGAGTTCTCACGATCCCAGCTCGCGGCCAGGTTGGCGGCGCAGGGATAGGTGATGGAGTACGGCTCATGGGAAACGCCGCCCTCGTTCAGACCGGAAGGACCGTCGAAGTCGATGGCCCGAGGCTTGTTGATGGCAGTGGAACCCAGGGTCTGATAACCGGCGTTGCGGATCAGTTGCTTGATCTCGCTGGTGGTCATCTGATCGACGAGCTGATCCCAGCCGCCTTCCTGATCCACCTCATCGTAGTCCCTGCCGCGGAAGTCCACGAGCTGAGGACCGCCCTCTTTGCCGAACTCGCCCGCCAGCTTGGCAGCCTCTTCCTCCGTCATGGGGTTGAGAGACGCCCCGGCGCCGATCGCCTTGATGTTGTCCCGGATGGTATCGGAGATCTCGACCTCCCAGGTGTAGCCGTTCTTCTCGCTGAAGCCGCTGGCCCGCTTGCTGTCCTGGTTGCCGTGGGTCACAGGGAAGGTGCCCACCCAGTCCTGACGGGTGAGGTACTTGTCACGGGGAGTCAGCTCATCATAGACCGCGTGGTCGAACTGGTTGGTGATCTCCGCGCCGGATGCAGACTTGGAATACGTCACGTTGTCCACGCCGCCGTTGTCGGAGTAGCTGTAGGTCCACTTATCCACGAAGGAGCTGTCAGCGCCGCCCAGCAGGCCCAGGCCGTCCACTGCCTGTCCATTATAGGCCAGGAAGTTGTCGGCAGCAGCGTGAGCGTTCTCAGCCGCAGTGAGCAGATAATCGCCGGCCTCGAGGATGTAGGTCTTGGCCTTCACGTCGTCGTAGGAGATGAAGTCCTTGCGGTTCACAGTGACGGTGACGGTCTCGGACTGACCGGGCTCGATGTCGCCGGTCTTCTCGAAGCCGACCAGAGTGACAGCGGACTTCTCGATGTGATTGGTCTTGTCATACTCGGTGTAGGGAGCGTTCAGATAGACCTGCACCACGTCCCTGCCCGCGACGGAGCCGGTGTTCTTGACGGTGACCTGGATCTGGATGTCGCCATTCTCGTCCATATCGCCCATCTTGAAATCGGACCACTCGAAAGTGGTGTAGGAGATGCCATAGCCGAAGGGATACTGCACGACGCTGTTATAGTCATAGTCGCCTGCATTGCCCTGTCCCAAGACCTTGTCGAAATAACGGGTCTCATAGTACTTGTAGCCGACATAGATGCCCTCGTCGTAGAAAACGCCGGCTTCGACGTCGTTGCCACCGTTGACCAGCATCATGTCGCCCATGTTCTGCATGGCGGGAGAGGAGAACGCGTCATAGGCGAAGGTGTCCACGAGATGGCCGGAGGGGTTGATGTTGCCGCTGAGCACGTCCGCGATGGAACGGCAGGTATCGCCGCCGGCGCCGGGCGCCCACAGGACCGCCGTGATGTTGGGATAGTTCGCCACCCAACCCAGCTCGAACGCGTTGTTGGTGTTGACGACGATGATCACGTTGTCGAAGTTGTCGTTGAGGTACTGGATGACGCCCAGCTCCACGGAGTCAGGCTCCAGATAGTGCTTCTCCTTGTCCTCTGCGACGCTGGTCCAATCGCCCATGTAACGGCCCAGGTCGCGGCCCTCGCCGCCCGTCCGGGCGATGAAGAACACGGGAGTGGTGCCGGCCGCCTCGCTCTTGGCGTTCTCAGGGATGGCGGAGATGGGGGCCTCCTTGATGGACCAGTCCTCCGCGCCGCCGTACATGAGAGCGCCGCCGCCGCGGGTGTAGGTGCCATGGTTGTCGCTATAGAACTTCCAGAGCGCCTCGTTCACGCTGAAGCCCTGCTCGGTGAGAGCGGTCTTCATATCGCTGGAGATGGTGCTCACGCCGGAGCCCGTACCGCCGGCCAGAAGGTCCACGGAAGAGGCGGAGAAAAGGCTGAGCTTGGAACCGCTGGCCACGGGGAGGCCCTTGCCGTCCTCAGCGCGGTTGTACAGGAGCACGAAGCCCTCCGCACCAGCCTTGCGGGTGTAAGCCTGCTCGGCCGCCTGGAGCTCCTTGGAATCGGTGAAATCCCTGGTGTAGTAGGTCGCATCGACGCCCTGGGTGGCATCAGTGCCGCTATTGCTGGATTTCGCCTCGCCGAAGATGTCACGGAACACGAGGTCGAATCTGGAGATCGAAACGACAGGCAGCGCGATGGAGAATGCCAAAAGGATCGCCAAGAGAGGCGCAACGATCGCGGTGAACGTCTTTGCACTCATTTTCTTCTTTTTGCCCTTTGCCATGAAAACCCCTCCTATATAATGGTCTTTTCGTGATCATAAGGTGGATGCCTGCTCAGTCTCGGCGTCTCCCGCCGCAGCATCGCTGCGGCGGGAGACGCCCGATCGGGCGATGTAACGCTCGTCTTACTGCTGCGGGACGCGGTCGGAGTTGTCGGTCTCGTTCCAGGTCAGCTCAGCAGCGGCGTTGATGGTGATCTTGTCCACGTTGATGCCGCCCGCACCGCCGTTATAGCCCTTAGAGGTGAGCACGATGACGTTCTCGCCGGACTTCAGGTCGATCTTCGCGGTAGCAGTGCCGTAGTGCTTATAATAAGCGGAGAAGACCTCCCAATCCATGGGAGCCTCCAGGCCGGGGAGGACGCCCTCCATCTTGCACTCGGTGCCGTTGACGGAGAGGACCGCATGCTCGCCCTTGGACATGTCCACTTCCTCGAAGACCACGGGGTCGGAGAACGTGGCGACCGCGGAAGCCGCGCGCAGGGTGAGGGTGGCGGAGCAGTCCTTGGACGAATTGATCTTGAAGGTGATGGTCTCGCCTGCGGTGGTGAAGTAACCGACCTGGGTGACCTCGGTGGTGGTCACTTCGGTGGTGTACTCGGGACCGGTCTCGACCATGCAGGACGCAGACAGCTCGGCCTTCTCAGCCTCGAACACATAGTCCTGGGCGGAGCCACCGCAGCCGGCAAGGGAGGCGATGAGCGTCGCGGAAAGGGTCACCGCTGCCAAAGCTCTGTTCAACTTCTTCATTTCCTTTTTCCTCCTACGATTGAATAAAATTTTATATGCCACGACCATGCCGTATGGAGATCTTTTTCACGATCCCTCCATACGGCAAAGCCGGTCGGCAACATATCGTTTTCGATCTCTGCTCTCTTTTCTATGCCCTAAGGGCAGACGCTCACTCCGTGCTCCCCGCCAGGCGCTGCTCGGACATCCACGCCCAAAGGTTCACGTCCGTGACGGTGCAGTTCTCGGGGACGAGGTCGTCCACCGACGTGATCGTCGTGGGATCGAAGCGGGTGGTCACTTGGTCGTTGAACGCGTAGATCCAGCTCCAGTGTCCGTCGTAGGTGCCGGTGCCGGTCCAGCTCCAGGGCTCGGGATCGTCGGTGCCGCGCACCTTGTCGGTCAGGGTGAACCATATGTTCTGAGCGCCGGCCTCCAGCAGCCGCACATAGGTGGGCATACCATAATCGACGGGAGACACCGTAGCATCGTCCGCAGACTGGAGGAACCAGATGTTATAGTCCTTCACCTGCGCGATCATCTCCTCCGAGATGCACTGGTTCAGGTATCCTTCGCAGATGGGGTAGAACGCCGCGAAGTAGTCCCCGTGCTCGAACATCATGTTCATGGTCATGTAGCCGCCGTTGGAGCAGCCGCCGAGATAGATCCGGCTGGTGTCCACGTCCGGGTTGCTCTCCACGTACGTGGTGATCGCCTTCCAGAGCGCTCCGGTGTACCAGGACTCCTGCTTCCCGGTGCCGGCGCCCTCGTTGTTATATGTACCGGTGCCGTCCGCATCCATCCACATGGTGGGGGTCTGCACCGCCAGCACGTAAGCGCCGGCCAGCCCGTCGGTGGCAAAGTACTTCTGTACGTTGGTCTCGTTCTCAGTGGTGAGCGCCGTCACCTCGTTGCCCAGCAGGTCGATGTCGATGTCGGTCCCGCCCTCGCCCGCGCCGTGCAGCCAGATGATGAGCGGGTTCTTGCCGCTGTCGCTGTCCGCGCCCTCGGGAGCCCAGGACGCGCGGGAAAGGGTGATGTCCTTCCCCTCTTCTTTATATTCGACGGTGTCCTTCACCCAGCTCGCGGTCTGGGGGACCTTCCGGTCCGCAGCCGTAGCGGCGTAGGAGTAGTTGTCCCCGCCCTGATAGGTGGTGCCGCCCACCGTGAAGGACTTGCCCTGGGCGACCGTGACCTTGAAGGGGATGCTGTCCAGCCAGATGTTGGCATCCTGATAAGTAAAGGGACTCGCTTCATTGGACTTGACCGTCATCTCGATGGTCACGTACTTGGATGCGGAATCGGAACGCTCGCCGTCCTCGTTGGAGTTGTATACCTCTTTCACGGTGCGCTTGGTGGAACCGAAGCTGACCTCGAAGGTATCGTTAGCGATGCCGGTCACGTCCTCAGGGAACTCGAGGACGACTTTGGGGATCGCGGGGCCCCACTCGTAGCCCTGGACGATGATGAAGCCCTTGGTCGCATTCATTTCCGCCCCAGCGCTCTCCGAGGATGGCGTGCTCGTCGTGCCCGGTGTGGACGGCGTATCAGCAGGGGCTCCGCACGCCGAGAACATACCGGCCATGCCGAAAAGCATGAGCGCTGCAAGGAAAAGAGATGCTGGTTTTTTCATTGGGATATGACCTCCTTCTTTTCATGCTGTTGGCTCATCCATACTATATGTAAAAAGGAGCGCCGTCAACGGGTTTGACCTAAACTTCGATCGTGGAGCCTATTCTTACTTTTTTATAAAAAAACACCCGCGGCCGCCCGCGGGTGAATGGCCCCGCCGCCCTCAGCTCGCGAGGGGGAAGAGCAGTTTCAACGTGAAAATATTGTCTCTTGCATCCACATCCATGTCTCCGCCGTACTTTTTTACCAACATCTGGATGCTCTTCATCCCATAGCCATGATCGATCTCGTTCCCCTTGCTGGTCACGAGCATCCCCGCCCGGACGATCAGCGAACCGGAAAAATAGTTCTCCATCGCCACGAGCAGCATGTCGCCTACCTGCTTGACCTCCAGCGTGATGAGACGGTATTCCTTGTCCTCCACCTTCTGCACCGCTTCCACAGCGTTGGAGATGATGTTCCCGAACAGCGAATAGATGTCCGAGGGCACGATGAAGGAGAGCTTGCTGCCGTCCACCATGCAGGTGAACTTGATATCGTTCTTGCTGCAGAACAGGCTCTTCTCCGTGAGGATGGTGTCCAGCGCCTCGCAGCCGGTGGTGATATGGCTGTCGTAGATGGTGATGGCGTTCTCGATCTCCTCCAGCTCCTCCCTGGAGACCTCCCCCTCCGCAGTACGCAGGGACTGCAGGCGGAAGCGCAGGTCGTGACATTTGATGTTGATGATATCGATGTTCTCACGGGAGATCTCATACTGCTTCCTGTCCTGTTCCCAAAGCCGCTTCACCACCTCGAGGTCCTGCTTGATCCCCTCCGTGTGCAACATGCCCGATTGCAGGGCGAGGATGAACACGCAGCAGCAGCAGGAGAACAGATAGGCGATCAACGTGAGCATCTGGCTCTCCGCACTGTAAGCGTCCGTCCAGGAGGACAGGAAGGTGGTGATGACCAGCGCGACGAAGGACAAGGCATATACCTTGAGGTCGCGCAGATGGGCCACGTCCCGCCTGATCATGGGGCGGGTGAAGGACACGTACACGACCGCCGCCACCGCCACGAACACCACGCACCAGGCCAGCAGGTGGAAGGGCAGATAGAGCTGCCAGATGCCGATGCGCATGTTGAGCCGCCAGATCAGCCCGAGCATCTCGAACATATTGTAGACGCGGTAGGCCAGGTTCTGGGTGGCGTAGGCCGCGATCCCATAGAACAGGAGGGTGGAGAAAGATTCTTCGAAGCAGATCTTCATCACGCCCACCGTCAGCAGGAAGATCGCCAGATAGACGGGCGCGATACACACCCCGTGCGCGCCGACAGCGCCCAGGAAAGCGATCGCACAGGCCGCGAACCAAAGAGCGCCCGCGCAGATCAGGACGCCTGCGGTCAAGCGGAGCGGGAACCATGGATTGCGTTTCAAACGGAAACAGAACATCGCCTCCGTCACGACGAGCTGGAGGACGAAAGGCGGCAGGATATAGAAATACCACAGCAGTACTGTTGAGATGTCCATCCCTTAGCCGTCCTCCGTATCTTCCCTGAAGCTGCCTGCGTAGATGTCCATGAGCTGCCTCATGAACTCCTTCCTGCGCGGATGGCTTATCTTGAGTTTATATCCGTTGATGTGCAGATCGTACCCCTTCACGAACTCGATATATTTCACGTTCACGACATAACAGCTATTGCAACGCAGGAACCCGTGCCCCGCCAGCTTCTCCTGCACGTCGGAGAGGCTCCCGCGGGCCTCCACCACGCCGTCCACGAGTTGGTACTTGAGGCGGTGCCCTTCCACCTCCACGAACACGATCTTGTCCGAGGGGACGCGGTAGAACCCGCTGTCCACCGGGACATAGAGGGCCTTGGTCTCATTGGCCCTGGCCACGTTCACGGCCCGGCGCATCTTCATCTTGAACTCCGCATAGGAGACGGGCTTGACCAAAAAATCCAGCGCGTTGACGTCATAGCCCTTCAGCGCGTACTGGACCATCTTCGTAACGAACACGATCACCACGGCGGTGTCGCGCTCACGCAGCTTGCGCGCGGCCTCCATGCCATCGATCGTCGGCAGATTGATATCGAAAAAAACGATGGCCGGCCTCTCTTTCTTGTAGTTCTTCAAAAACGTCTCAGCATCTGTAAAGTGCGTGACTTCCAGCTCCACATCCGACTCGTTCCCGTACCGTTCCAGATAATTCTTGAACTGGGCGGCTGCCACCATGTCGTCCTCAACGATAACTACTTTCATCCTATATTTCCCCCCGTTCCTTTATAACATCCTTTCTCCATATCTTCAAGTTGAAACGGGATATTTGACGCAAACTTTCATTTCAACGACCTAAACTTACTTCCTATGACACGAAGAGGATCTGTCCAAAGACATCATGCTCGTCCAACGCCCCTGCAAGGGCGGCAGCTCCGGCTCCCGAGCTTCCGGATACGCTTTCGCGCTCCTAGCACCTCGATCCCCATCCCTAGATTGGGTTATGCGCATCCGAGCCTCCTAAAATGCCCTGTACCTCCTACCCTGCCAAATGCACCGGCATACGGCTCATCCGGCCGACGCTTCGATCTCCGTGGATCGGATGGGCTTGATGAAGATGACAGCCCCCGCGATCAGGAAGCCGGTCATACCGATCAAGCCTGACGGCTTCGGCCCCAAAAGAGCGTTATAGGTGTTCAAACAGATGAGGAGCGGCGCTTCCCGGATAGCGTTGATGGCCCCATGGGCGATGCAGGCGGGGAAGATGCTTTTGGAGCTCAGCGTCAGGTAGGAGAGGAAGATCCCGGTACTGGTCGCGAAAAGTATCATCATCAGGATGCCGGTCCAAGGCGCACCCGGATGATCTCCGGTATAGTTCAGACCGAAGCAGACCAGCGGAGCGTGGGCGATCCCCCATAGGATGCCATCCAGCAAGACCGCCTTTCGCACGCCGAGCCCTTCTACCAGCAATGGCAGGAGGAAGCCTCTCCAGCCGATCTCTTCTCCAAAAGCTGCTATATGATTCACGACGATCGATGGCGCTACCACCGCAAGGAGCAGTCCAACGCCTATAGCGGCAGGAACAGTGAGCTGCGGGAGCTCCGCCTCTCGTCCACTGAGGACGAGGAGCTGTTCTATCGTGGTCAGAGATAGGTCCAGATGATCCGGGAACACAAAAAAGTAAGATATCACACCGATCCCTTCCAAGGCCCCGGGAAGAAATGCCGCCAGCAGGTATCGCCTCCATTCCCTGCGTATGTTCAGGCGTAAGAACAGCCCTCCCTCGTCATGGGTCAGACGCTTCACGATCAAGGTCGAGATTGCAGGCAGGAACATGAACACCACCGATGTGAGGAGCACCAGCAGACTCGTCGGCTCAGCGCGCAGCAAGAACAGCGGCAGGGTACACAGGATGACCAGGCCAAACTCGATGCAGATGAACGCGACGATCTTTTTCCTCCGTTCCATGAACATCCTCCTCCCGATCGTTCCCAGACGATCCATATCGCTCAATCGAACACGATCAATATAGACCCTTCACCCACTGCAAGGTCAATAGAAACGATCTGCTGCCGAGAAGATTCGTCGTTTTCTCCAGATCCACGGCCCTACGATGGTTCGTTATGACGAAACAAGGAGGATCCATCCATCTGTCTGTCGTTGGTATCCGTTTTTATGGATGCCGGCCATACACATCGATCCGTCGGCCTCTATCGGGAGCATGGAGCCCGATCCGTTCTTTCCAACAAGGGCCCGGGGCGGTGCTCCGTCCCGGGCCTCTCTCCTTCTGACGTCCGCTATGCGCTGCGGCCCGCATCACCACAGCGCCAACGGCTCACGCCCGGTCTTTCGCCGCCTTGACGAACTCCCGGAACAGCGGATGGGCCCGGTTGGGCCGGGACTTCAGCTCCGGGTGGAACTGCCCCGCCGCGAACCAGGGGTGATCCGGCAGCTCGATCATCTCCACCAGCTTCCCGTCGGGGGACAGGCCGGACAAGACCAGCCCCGCCTTCGTCAGCGCCTCCCGGTAGTCGTTGTTGAACTCATAACGATGGCGGTGGCGCTCATGGATCTCCCTGGTCCCATAGGCCGCCTCCGCCAGCGATCCTTCGGCCAGACGGCAAGGATAACTGCCCAGGCGCATCGTACCGCCCTTGGCGGTCACCCCCACCTGGCCGGGCATGAGGTCGATGACAGGATACGGGGCGTCGGGGTCCAGCTCGCTGGAGTGGGCCCCCGTGAGGCCGCACACGTTCCGGGCATACTCCACCACCGCCAACTGCATCCCCAGGCAGATGCCCAGGAAGGGCACTCCCTCCTCCCTGGCATACCGGATGGCCTCGATCATCCCCTCGACCCCCCGGTCCCCGAAGCCGCCGGGCACTAGGATGCCATGGACCCCGGCCAGCAGGCCGCCCACCGTGTCAGGCGTCACCTCCTCCGAGTCCACCCAGCGCACCTCCACCGACACGTCGTTCTCGATGCCGCCATGGGTCAGCGCCTCCACGACGGAGAGATACGCGTCGTGGAGCGCCACGTATTTCCCCACCAGAGCGATCGTCACTGTCCCCTTGGGGCAGCGGGCCCGGTGGACCATAGTGGCCCACTCAGTGAGATCGGGCGCATGGCAGATCAGCCCCAGCCGCCGCACCACCACGTCGGCCAGCCCCTCCCGCTCCAGCATCAGCGGCACCTCGTAGAGCAGCTCGGCGGTGAGGTTGGGGATGGCGTGGTCCTCCGGGATGTTGCAGAACAAGGCGATCTTGTCCAGGATCTCCTGCGGGATGGGGGCATCGCTGCGGCACATGATGACGTCCGGCTGGATGCCCAGGGACAGCAGCTCCTTGGCCGAGTGCTGGGTGGGCTTCGACTTCAGCTCGCCGGAACCGGGGATGGACACGATGAGGGACACGTGGATGAACATCACATCATGCCGCCCCCGCTGGGCCGCCACCTGCCGGATGGCCTCCAAAAAGGGCTGGGACTCGATGTCGCCCACCGTGCCGCCGATCTCCACGATGGCCACGTCCACGTCGGGGCCCTCCAGGGAGTAGATGTGCCGTTTGATCTCGTCGGTGATGTGGGGGATGATCTGGACGGTGCCCCCCAGATAGTCCCCTGCGCGCTCCCGGCTGAGCACGTTCCAATAGACCTGGCCGGCGGAAACGGAGGAGTTGACCGTGAGGTTCTCATCGATGAACCGTTCATAATGGCCCAGGTCCAGGTCGGTCTCCGCCCCGTCGTCGGTGACGAACACCTCCCCGTGCTGGTAAGGGCTCATCGTGCCCGGGTCCACGTTGAGATAGGGGTCCAGCTTCTGTACCCGCACCCGCAGTCCCCGCTGCTTGAGCAGGCGTCCCAAAGACGCCGCCGTGATGCCCTTTCCCAGCCCGGACACCACGCCGCCGGTGACGAAAACGAATCTCGTGCCAATGGCCATATCGGTCCCTCCTTGCGGCAGGCACGGCCCCTTCGCCCGGCCCTGCCTGCGATCTGACCTTCGTATTTTACGCTCCGGGCCGGGGCAAGTCAAGAGAGAAGTCCCCGCGGCCAGGAGCCAGGGACGCCTGCGCCCCCGCAGAGGATGAACGGACTGTAAATACTTCCTCTTATGGGTGGACTTTTCCAAAAAGCTGTGCTAAAATACTCCATAAAATGGATCGTTATGCCAAAGAGGAGGGATCCCCATGCGGGTGGACGTGTTGGGCGTCGCTTTCGACGACGTGACCTTGGACGAGGCGGTGGATCGAGCTTTGTCATTGTTGGAGGAGGACGGCCCCCACCTGGTGGCCACCCCCAACCCGGAGATCGTCCAGCGCGCCGCTCAGGACCCGGAGTTCGCCCGCATCCTGGCCGGCGCCTCCCTGGTCCTCCCCGACGGGGTGGGCGTCATCTACGCCGCCAAGATCTTGGGCAGGCCCCTGCGCGCCCGAGTGCCGGGCATCGACTTCGCCTCCGCCCTGCTGGACCAGGTGGCCGGGACGGGCAAGCGCCTTTTCCTGCTGGGCGCGGCGCCGGGGATCGCCCAGCAGGCCGCGATCCGCCTCCAGACGTCCCATCCCGGGCTGGCGGTGTGCGGCACTCACGACGGGTATTTCAAAGAGGATGGTCCGGTGGCCGACGCCATCCGGGAGGCCCGGGCCGACATCGTGTTCGTCTGCCTGGGGGCCCCGAAGCAGGAAAAGTGGATTGCCGCCAACGCAGCCGCCACCGGAGCGCGGCTGCTCGTCGGCCTGGGCGGTTCGCTGGACGTGTTCGCGGGCAAGGTGGAGCGGGCCCCGGAGAGCTTCCAGAGACTGGGGCTGGAGTGGCTCTACCGGCTCGCCAAGCAGCCCTCCCGCATCGGGCGCATGGCCAAGCTCCCCCTGTTCCTCACCTCCGCCGCCGGGGCGCGGCTCAAAGGGAAATGAACCCATATACGATATAAAGAAAGGTACGATGCTCTATGGTCTATATCCTGTTAGGCGCCGGCTTCGAGGAAGCCGAGGCTCTGGTGTGCGCCGATCTGCTGCGCCGGGCCGACCTGCCGGTCACGCTGGCCGGCATCGGCGGGCGCACCATCACCGGTTCGCACGACATCACCGTCCAGGCCGACCTGCCGGTGGAGGCCGTGGCTTTGTCCGAGGGGGACATGGTGGTCCTCCCCGGCGGCATGGGGGGCGTGAGCGCCATGGAGACCAGCCCGGCCGCTATGGCGCTCATCCGTCAGGCCGCCGGAGGTCCCGACTATTGGCTGGCCGCCATCTGCGCCGCCCCCACCCTGCTGGCCAGGGCCGGGGCGCTCCCCAGCGGCGTCCACGCCGTCTGCTACCCAGGTATGGAGGGCGAGCTGTCCCAGGCCGGGGCGGTCCCCGTGATGGATCGGAGCGTGGTGGCCCAGGGCCGGTTGATCACAGGCCGGGCCCCCGGTTCCGCGTTCGACTTCGGCCTGGCCTTGGTGGAGGTGCTGGCGGGCACCGCTGCCGCCGATCGGGTCCGCGCCGGGCTGCATTACGGATCATGACCATCAAGGAACGCAAGGAGGAGCTGCGCCGCCACGCCGCCGCCTTGCCCAAAGCGGACGCTTGGCCATTGTTCCAGCGGTTCCTGGCCCTCCCCCAAGTCGAGCAGGCGGACACCGTGATGGTCTTTTACGGCACCGCCCGGGAGCCGGACACGCTCCCCCTCATCCGCGCCCTGATGGAACGGGGCAAACGGGTGGCCCTGCCCGTGTGCCTGCCCCACCGGGGCATGGAGGCCCGGGCCGTGCTGGACCCCGACCTGCTGATCCCCAACCGCTACGGCATCCCGGAGCCGGACGGCTCTTGCCCTGTCGTGGGGAAGCATGAGATCGCCGTCGTCCTCGTCCCGCACCTGCTGTGCGACCGCGACGGCTACCGCCTGGGCTGGGGAGGCGGGTACTATGACCGCTGGCTGGCCGACTTCGCCGGCCTGACCGTGTGCGTGTGTTCTGCGCAGCGGCTGGTGGACGAACTCCCCCATGAAACGTTCGACGTGCCGGTGAAGCTCGTCCTGTTCGATGGATAAAGGAGGGCGGAGGGTCTCCCCTCCGCCCCGTTGGGTACGTTGTTCAGCAGCAGCCGTCGTTGCAGCCGCAGTTGTTGTTGTTGCCGCAGCCACAGCCGCAGCCACAGCCACAGTTGTTGTTGTTGCCGCCACAGCAGCAGCAGCAGGAATTGTTGCCGCCCCAGCTGTTCCCACCGTTGCCACAGCAGCAGCACAGGATCAGGATGAGGATGATGATCCACCAGCAGCCCCCGAAACCACCATTGTTACCAAAACACATGATTTTGTCACCTCACATTTGATGTCCCGGTCATAGAGACCGGCTCAGACGCCGTCGTGACCGGCGGCGCCGGAGCCGAGCCCCATGTCTCCCGGCCTGGAGGACGCCCGGGCCAGCCCCGCGCTGCCCTTCGTCCCCGTTTCTGCGTCATACTATGTGGGAGCCGGAGATTTGGTTCCCAGCCCCGGGCCCTGCCCGAAACCAAAGGAGTGAGCCACATGCCAGACGAACATCGCGCCGACGGGCGCGGCCAGCCGCAGCCCCAGAGCGGGCGTTCCCCATCCCAGCACAGGCAGCCCCCGCCCCAAAGGGAGCCGTCCAGATCCCGGTCCCACAGGCCCCCCCGCCGCCACAGCGCGGCGGCAAGGGTGGCGGGCGCTTTCCTGTACGTCCTGCTGGTCATCGGCGCCTCCGCCGTGCTGGCCACGGTGGGCTGGGTCTGGGCCTGCGACCTGCTGGGGCTGAACAAGGAATACGCCTCCGCCGTGGTCACCATCGAGGAGGACACCGACTTCGCCTCGGTGGTGGACATGCTGGAGGACAAGGGACTCATCCAGTACAAGTTCCTGTTCAAGCTCTACGCCTGGTTCTCCCATGCCGAGGGCAAGATCGCCCCGGGCACCTACGAGCTGGACACCGAGATGGATTACCACGCCCTGGTGTCCAGCATGGGCTCGTCTTCCGCCACCCGGCAGGAGACGGACATCACCATCCCCGAGGGCTACACCGTGGACCAGATCTTCGCCCTGCTGGACGAACGGGGGGTCACCACGGTGGACAAGCTCCAGGAGATGGCCGCTGACCATGACTATGCTTTCGACTGGCTCCAGGATCGCCCCTTGGGCGACTATCACCGCCTGGAGGGCTACCTGTTCCCCGACACGTATACCTTCCAGCTCGGCGAGAACCCCAAGTACGTCATCAACAAGATGCTGGTGAACTTCGACGCGAAGATGGACGAGTATATGCCCGCCCTGGCCGCTGAGGATGCCCCGTACTCCCTCCACGACATCGTGACCATCGCCTCCATGATCGAGAAGGAGACGGACAGCACCGATTACGGCACCATCTCCTCCGTCATCTACAACCGCCTGACCAACCCTGCGGCGGAGACGGTGGGCTATCTCCAGATCGACGCCACCCTGGTCTATATCAACGGCGGCAAGGTGCCCACCCTGGCCGACCGCAGCATCGATTCCCCATACAACACCTATCTGTATCAGGGCCTGCCCGCCGGCCCCATCTCCAACCCGGGCATGGCCTCTCTGCGCGCCGCCATGGAGCCGGAGAGCACCAACTACTATTTCTACGTCCTCGACCCGGAGACCAAACGCCACGAGTTCACCCGCACCTACGCCGAGCACGAGGCGCTGGTGCAGCGCTACCAGGGCGATGGCTGAGCCGGAACTGCTCTCTCCCGCAGGAGACCGGGAGCGGCTGGAGATGGCCCTGGCCTACGGCGCGGACGCGGTGTACCTGGCCGGCCCCGCCTTCGGGATGCGGGCCTTCGCCGGGAACTTCGACCGGGACGGCCTGGCCGACGCCATCTCTCTGGCCCACGCCAAGGGCGTGCGGGTCCATGTGACCTGCAACACACTGGCCCGGAACCACGAGATCGCCCAGCTCCCGGAATATCTGGAATTCCTGGACAGCGCGGGCGCGGACGCGGTGATCGCCGCCGGGCCCGACGTGCTGGCGCTGTGCAAACGCCACGCCCCCCACGTCCAGGTGCACATGTCCACCCAGACGGGCATCACCAACTACGAGATGGCCCGGGCCTGGCACGAGCTGGGGGCCAGCCGGGCGATCCTGGCCCGGGAGCTCTCGCTGGACGAGGTGGCGGAGATCTGCGCCAAGGCCCCAAGGGGGCTGGAGGTGGAGGTGTTCGTCCACGGCGCCATGTGCGTGAGCTGGTCCGGCCGGTGCCTGCTGTCCAACTATATGACCGGACGGGACGCCTCCCGGGGGGCTTGCGCCCAGCCCTGCCGCTATCAGTACGCTCTGATGGAGGAAAAACGTCCCGGGGAATATTTCCCTGTGTTCGAGGAGGGCGGCGAGACCTTCATCCTCAACAGCCGGGACATGTGCATGATCGACCACGTCCCGGAGCTCATCTCCGCCGGGGTCCACTCCCTGAAGATCGAGGGCCGCGCCAAGAGCGCCTATTATGCCGCCATGACCACCGCCGCCTACCGCCATGCTTTGGACGCGGCGGCTTATGGGATCGCGCTCGACCCCGCCTGGCGGGCCGAGGTAGACAAAATCAGCCACCGGCACTATTCCACCGGCTTCTGGTTCGGACAGCCGGGGCAGTATACCGACTCTGCCCGATACGTCCGGGACTGGCAGGTGCTGGCCGTCGTCACCGCATGTGACGGGGACGGGAACGCCACGTTGTCCTTGCGCAACAAGTTCGCCGCCGGGGACGAGATCGAGGTGGTGGGCCCCGATGTGCCCGCCTTCCCCATGACCGCCCCGATGATGGAGGACCTGGACGGTCAGCCCTTGAGCGAGCCCCGCCATCCCCAGTCCGGGTTCCGCATGAAGCTGCCGAAGCCTGTTCCGCCGCTGTCCCTCGTGAGGGCCCACCGGCCAAGCTCCTAGCGCAGCGGCGTCCGGCGGACCGGATACAGTGGGCCAAGGAAAGCCGGCTGGGGCCGGGCACGAACACAGATCTGCCTGGGCGGCCGCCCAGGCAGATCGTTATATCGCCCTGACCGGGCATACTATTAAATATAGCGCTTCGCCTGAGAGGAGGCCGGACCATGCTGGACGCCATCCTGCGCCGCTTCGTCCCCGACTATGAGAACATCAATGACCCAGCCGTGCGGAAACGGTACGGTCTGCTGGCCGGATCGGCCGGACTGGGGCTCAACCTGCTGCTGTTCGCCGTCAAGCTGTGCGCCGGTGTGCTCACCGGCGCCATCTCGGTCACGGCCGACGCTTTCAACAACCTCTCCGACGCCGCGGGGGCGGCGGTCACTCTAGTGGGCTTCCGTCTGGCCGCCCAGCGGGCGGACGAACGACATCCCTTCGGCCACGGCCGCATGGAATACCTGGCGGGGCTGGCGGTGTCCATGCTCATCCTCCTCGTGGGGGTGGAGCTGGCGCAAAACTCCATCGAGAAGATCCTCAGCCCCGAGAAAGCCGTCCTCACCCCTCTGGCTGGAGCTCTCCTGCTGCTCTCCATCCTGGTGAAGCTGTGGATGGGCTGGTTCAACGCAGCGCTGGGCAAGCGGATCTCATCCCCCGCCCTGTCCGCCGCCGCGCTGGACGCCCGGACGGACGTCCTGGCCACATCGGCGGTGTTGGTGGGCCTGGTCGTCTCACGTTTCACCGGACTGGATCTGGACGGCTGGCTGGGCCTGCTGGTGGCGGCGTTCATCCTGCGCTCCGGCTGGTCCGCCGCCCGGGACACGCTGGACCCTCTGCTGGGCCCCCCTCCCTCTCCCGACATGGTGGCGGACATCGAGCAGCTCATCCTCAGCGATCCCCACATCTTGGGCATACACGACCTGGTCGTCCACGACTACGGTCCGGGACGGCGCATGATGAGCGTCCACGCCGAGGTCCCTGCCGACGGCTCTCTTAGGGAGCTCCATGACGTCATCGACCGGGCGGAGCGGGAGCTCGGCCGGCGTTTCGGCCTGGAGGCCGTGATCCACCTCGATCCGGTGGAGACCGGCGACCCCAGGGCGGACCGGCTGCGCACATTGGCCCAGGAGCTGGCCCGGGAGCTGGACGATGCCGCCACCGTCCACGACTTCCGGTGCGGCGAGAATGGGCATGTGGCGTTCGACGTGGTGGTGCCCTATGACGTCTCCCTCTCCGACGAGCAGGTGCGGCAGGCCCTGATCGAAAAGCTGCTGGCTCAGGAACCGGACTGCCGGCTCGCCATCGGAGTGGACCGGTCCCACGTCCTGTGACCCAGCCTCGGCGCCAGAGATCGACGATTTTACAAAAAACTATGGAAATCTCTCGCTGTTCGTCCTATAATGACAAGTAGACGGTCCATCCGGTCGATACCGATCGTAATATCTTCGCAGATCATCACGCTTTTCTCCGCCTGCGGCGCCTTTCGGTCCCTGCCGCAGCGGCGGATAGCCCATCATGAAGAAAGGGTGTGTCGAAATGCCTCGCAGCATCCTCATCGTCGAGGACGACAAGAACATCGCCGACCTGCTCCGGCTCTATCTGGAGAAGGAGGGCATGACCTGCCATGTGGCCGGGGACGGTCTGATGGGCCTGGAGCGGTTCCAGCAGGTCCAGCCCGACCTGGTACTCCTGGACATCATGCTCCCCGGGATGGACGGCTGGTCCGTCTGCCGGAAGATCCGCGAGATCTCGAAGACCCCCATCATCATGCTCACCGCCAAGGGCGAGCTGGAGGACAAGGTCTCCGGGCTGGAGATGGGGGCGGACGACTATATCACCAAGCCCTTCGAGACCAAGGAGGTGCTGGCCCGGATCCACGCCGTGCTGCGCCGCTTCAGCGAGGAGGAACAGCCGGAGAAACGGCTCAGCTTCGACAAGCTGGTGGTCAATCTGGACTCCTATGAGCTGCTGGTGGGCGGCAAGCGGGTGGACACCCCGCCAAAAGAGCTGGAGCTGCTGTTCCATCTGGCCTCTTCGCCCAATCGGGTGTTCACCCGCAACCAGCTCTTGGACGAAGTCTGGGGGTTCGATTACTTCGGCGACTCCCGCACCGTGGACGTACACATCAAGCGCCTGCGGGAAAAGCTGGAGGGCGTCTCCGACCAGTGGTCCCTCAAGACCGTCTGGGGCGTCGGCTATAAATTCGAGGTGACCACAGCTTGAAG
The DNA here is from genome assembly GCA_947643715.1 of uncultured bacterium. Taxonomy (GTDB): domain Bacteria; phylum Bacillota; class Clostridia; order Oscillospirales; family Oscillospiraceae; genus Enterenecus. The sequence goes on along the minus strand of CANRXB010000004.1, from coordinate 15,293 downwards.
ACCATGTACGGCCGCCAGTTTGCCACCATGGTGAGCATGGTGCTGATGTCCTTCCTCATGCTGGGGGCCTCCTTCGCAACGCTGAGCTATCAGTACACCATCCGGGAAAAGAAGGACACGTTGGAGCGGAACGCCAAATACATCGCCCAGTTCACCTCCGACTCCGTCCGATCCGGCGGGGAGCTGGTGTGGCAGACCTCCGTTTTCCAGAGCTACCTCAGCTCGGTGGCCCTGGTGTCCGATTCCCATGTCATGGTCGCCACTCCGGAAGGGGTCATCGTCTACGCCACCAGCGGCGGCCCCGCCCTCACGGACCTGCAATACTCCGTCCTGGACCGGGACATGGTGGGGAGCATCGTGTCCAGCTCCTTCATGGGCATGACCAGCTTGGGCGGTCTATACGACGAGGCCCGGTATCTGGTGGGCCTGCCCATCACCAACGCCCAGGGATATCTCCAGGGCCTGGTGCTGGTGTCCTCCTCCGCGTCCAACATCAGCGGGATGTGGCAGGACCTGTTCGCCATCCTGCTGGTCACCGCCCTGGCCGTGGTGCTCATCGCCGCGATCATCAGCTCCGTCACCAGTATGCGCCAGTCCCAGCCCATCAAGGAGATCGCCGCGGCCGCCCGTCAGTTCGGCCTGGGCCAACTGGACGTGCGGGTGGACGTGGGCAACCGCCGGGACGAGGTGGGCGAGCTGGCGGACTCCTTCAACGCCATGGCGGACTCCCTGTCCAAGAGCGAACAGCGCCGCTCCGAGTTCATCGCCAACGTGTCCCATGAGCTCAAGACCCCTATGACCACCATCGCCGGCTTCGCCGACGGCATCCTGGACGGCACCATCCCCGCCGATCAGGAACGGCACTATCTCCAGATCATCTCCTCCGAGACGCGCCGCCTGTCCCGGCTGGTGCGTTCCATGCTGGACCTGTCCCGGCTCCAGTCCGACGAGCGGGCCGCCCAGCAGCAGTTCGACATCTGCGAGACCCTGGTGCGGGCCCTGGTCACACTGGAGAGCAAGGTAAACGCCAAAGACCTGGAGGTGGACGCCCAGCTCCCTGACGACGGGCCTATCCCTGTGTGGGGGGACCAGGACGCCATCACCCAGGTATGCTACAACCTGCTGGACAACGCCATCAAATTCTCCAAAGAGGGAGGCGTGCTCGGCCTGAGCGTGACCGTGAAGGGGGCCAAGGCCACTATCACCATCAGCGATCAGGGCGAGACCATCCCCCCGGAGGAGCAGTCTCTCATCTTCGACCGCTTCCACAAGACCGACCACTCCCGCAGCGCCGACCGGGACGGAGTGGGCCTGGGGCTGTATATCGTCAAGACTATCCTCAACAGCCATAAGGAGAACATCGTATGTACCAGTGAGGACGGCGTGACCAAGTTCGTGTTCACGCTCACCCGTGCCTGACCCCCTGTCTGTCGTCATACCCTGCCCGCCCTCATGCGCGTCCCATCCGCGCTGGCCCCGGACGGTCCAGCGCCCAATCGTAAGGAGGCTTCCTGCCATGGATAATTACCTCTCCCACCGCTGGCCCCAGGGGCCCGGCGTCCAGCCGCCCCCCGTCCCCTCCCGCCAGGCCGCTCCGGACCGGGAAAAGCCGAAAGGCGCCGTGCGCCGCTGGCTGGTCCCCACCATCTGCGTCATCCTGTGCCTGGCTCTGTTGGGCGGCATCAGCTTCTGGGCCGTGAACGGCATCGCCGGCCTCTTGGCCGACGCTGAACCCACCCTTCCGGAAGATCCGCGCCCCTGGATCAGCCGGAACGTCTCCAGCGGGCCCGACTGGTCCCCCGAGGACCTGCCTTGGGGCCGGCCGGATCCTTCGGTACAGGTAGCGGTCCAGCCCTCCGGCCCCGCCATGTCCGGCAGGCAGGCATATCAGGCGACGCTGCCCTCACTGGTCTGCATCGAGGCCACCCATGCCCCAAAAGACCGCTGGCATGGCGCGGAATACAGCGCGGGGACCGGCGTCGTCGTCACCAGCTCCGGCTACGTACTCACCAACTATCATATCATAGAGGAGGCCGTCTCCATCCGGCTCCAGCTCCTGTCCGGCTCGAAGGACTACTACAGCGCCCAGGTCATCGGCTTCGATGAGGAGTTCGACCTGGCGGTGCTGAAGTTCGATCCCTTCGGGGTGGAGCTCACCCCCGCCATGCTGGGCAGCTCCGACGAGCTGGCCGTGGGGGACCGGGTATACGCCGTCGGCAATCCCATGGGCTATCTGATGGGCTCCATGACGGAGGGCATCGTGTCCGCCTTGGATCGGGACGAGGACGAGTCAGGCAGCGCCCTCGGGCTCATCCAGGTGTCCGCGTCCATCAACCCCGGCAACTCCGGCGGGGCCCTGCTCAACGAATCGGGGCAGGTGGTGGGCATCACCTGCGCCAAGATCACCGGCCTCGTCCGGGAGGACGGTGAATCGGTGGACGACGCGGTGGTGCTGGAGGGGCTGGGCTTGGCCATCCCCATGTCGGATGCCGTGCCGTTCGTCAACCACATCCTGGCCACAGGAGAGACCTGGAGGCCGGCCATGGGCGTCACCTGCTTCGCCACCACCGTGGACGGCCGGCCAGGCATCCAGGTGTCCGAGGTGAACGACGACGTCCCTGCCCGCGCAGCGGGACTGCGCAAGGGCGATCTGATCGTGTCCGCCAACGGCTCGACAGTGGCCTCCCTGGTGGATCTCCGCCGGGTCCTCTACCGCACCGGCGTGGACGGGGAGCTCACCTGTACCGTGCTGCGCAACGGAGCGGAACAGGAGATCGCGTTCACCCTCATCGACAACCTGAAGCTGGACTAGGAGCGAAGCGATATGGAACGCAATCAGGTGGCCTCCCTCCTGGCCCGGGCGGAGGGCCATATCTCCGGCGAGGAGATGAGCCGCGCCCTGGGCGTCACCCGGGCTGCGGTGTGGAAGGAGATCGAAGCGCTGCGTCGGGCCGGCTGGCCCATCCAATCCTCTCCTCGGAAGGGCTACCGTCTGGCAGGCCCGCCCCCAACTCTGTCCGCCCCCTATATCTCCGCACTGCTGGGGGAGGACGATCTGTTCTTCGATCAGATCCAGGTAGAGGCTCTGGTGGACTCCACCAACACCCGCTTGAAGGCCGCCGCATCCTCCACCCCCACCGGCTGGGCGCTGCTGGCGGAGGAGCAGAGCGGGGGCCGGGGCACCCACGGCCGCTCCTTCCGGTCCCCGAAAGGGGACGGACTGTATCTGTCGGTGCTCCTCCGGCCCCAGGTGCCGCTCAGCGACCTGCTCACCCTCACGGGCTGGGTGGCCGTGGCCGCTCGGGAGGGGGTCCAGCGGGCCAGCGGAGCCCCCGTGGACATCAAATGGCTCAACGATCTCTACCTCAACGGGAAAAAGCTGTGCGGCATCCTCACCGAGTTCGCCTTGCTGGCGGAGAGTGGGGAACCGGACTACGTGGTGGTTGGCATGGGGGTGAACATGGGCCAGACCCTCGACACCTTCCGCGCCCAGGGGCTGGAGGACATCGCCACCTCTCTGGCCATCGAAGGCTATCCTGTGGAACGCAACCACCTCGCCGCCTGCCTGCTGAGGGAGCTGGACCAGCTCGACCGGGACTTCCCGGCCCACCGGGCGGACTATCTGGCGCGTTACCGCACCCACTGCGTCACGCTGGGGCGGCGGGTGAGCTTCGATGGGGAGGGCACCCTTTTGACCGGTACGGTCACCGGGGTGGGCGGCGATTTCGCCCTGCTGGTGGCGGGGGACGACGGGAAGGAACACATCATATCCTCGGGAACGGTAAAGATGCTGTGAAAAGCGGCCGCTGTCTTGACAGCGGCCGCTTTTTCATGGGGATCTTCTCACTCGAAGCTGTCCAAAAGGACCTTGAGCTGGGCCTCGGCCTCCTCATACGTGGGCACCGTACCGAAAGCGGTGACGTCATACAGGATGCCGTCTTTCATGAAATGGCCGCTGCAGAACGCATGGGGGAACTCCTCCGGCCCCAGGTATCCGACCAGTTCGGCCACCGAACCGTTGGCCATGGGATAGCTCCCGAGCTGCTGGATGGCGCCGGTATCGCCGTTCAGGCCGGTGGACGCCTCCTCACCCCGCCAGTGCTCTGTACGGATATGGATATAGACCTCCCCACGATCCACATCGACACTGTTGATATCGACCCCCCACAGCCGGTCGATCTCGACATGGAACAGATAGACATAGAACGGGCTGGCCCAGTCCCGGCCGCCGTTGGGCCAGATGCAGGGGACGTCCTCCCCCAAAAAAGCCTGTACCTCGTCCCAACGGTCGAAGCGGAGCTGGACCACGCCTGGGCCGTCCCTGGCCTCGCTGGCGGCGTTGAGCGCCTCGCTAAGATCGCTGAGGGGGTACTTGGTCATCGTGCCGCCGCCCACATGATAACCGTTGTCCTCACCATCGGCGTAGACCCGGACCGTCAGCCGTTCGATGAGCTGGGCCACCGCCTCCGGAGCCACGGCCAGCGCTGTCCCCGCCAGCGCCAGGCACAAGCACGCCGCGACAAGCGCCGCACGCAAGGGCCGCAGAGCGCGGCGTTTCGTCCGCCTCACCTCCCGGCCTGCCATCAGCTCCTCTACCATGCGGCCTTTGTCCTGCTCCGAAAAGCGCAGGCCGTCCAGCGCGGCTCTATACTCCTGTCCCATCTGCTCTGTTCGCTTCATGTTCGTCTCCTCTCAACATGGTCCGCAGCTTCTTGCGCCCCCGGCTGAGGTGGGCGGATACCGCCGCTTCGCTCCGTCCCGTCAGCGCTCCGATCTCACTTATCGAATACCCTTCGTAATAAAATAGATATATCGCCTCCCGGTATTTGGCCGGCAGCTCCATCACGGCATCCAACACCTCCTCCTGCGGAGCCTCCGGGGCCGGCGTCTCGGGGACCTCCTCCAGCGGGACGGCCCGGCGGCGGAACGCCCGCAGCTCGTCCTTGCAGGCGTTGATGGTGGTGCGGACGATCCATGCCTTCTCATGGTCCGGTCCCTCGAACACCATGTCCCCCGTCAGCAGCTTGAGGAACACCGTCTGGCAGATGTCCTGCGCGTCCTGGGTGGACTTCAGCCAGGTGTAGCTCAGCCGCAGGATGAGGTCGGAGTACGTCTCCACCAACCGCTCCGCCTCCCGCCTGTCCATTCCTTCCATACATGCTCCTCTCTTTCAAAGACGCCTTCACTCAGCATACGACCGGCAGGGGCGATTCCTGACAGACAGGGACGCAAAATTTTCCTCCCGCACCGCCCTGCGCTTAACAGGAGCACAGATCCTTCCGATATGTCCTATAGAGCGATGACATGGAAAGGAGCGGTGGATATGGAACTGCGCGCCACCCGCCAGATGCGGCGCAACGAGCGGTTGGACAAGACCGCGGCGAAAAAAGAGGGCCCGCCCAAGACCTCGTCCAAGCCTCAGCCCACCCAGCAGAAGGCTCCCGCCGACAAGCTGTCCCTGTCCCGTCAGGCATTGGCCTACCTGGACCAGCAGTTCCAGCAGGCCCAGGAACGGGAACAGCGCAGGCAGGCCCGGATGTCGGACAGCCTCAGCGCATTGGAGAGCAGCAAGACCGAGCTGGACGCCGCCGCCAAACGGTTGAAGATCCAGAACAAGTGCCAGCGCATCGCTGCCCGGATCATGCGGGGGGACCGTGTGCCCCCAGAGGACCTGGAGTACCTCATCATCAACGACCCGGAGGGCTATAAGCTGGCCATGGCCATGCGCCACCCAAAGGAGGACCCGGAGGACTGCAAGAGCGTCCTGGACGACGAGGACCGGAACGGCGGCTCGGCCAGGACAGTGGAGGGCAGCACAGAGACGGCCCCTGCCGCCAGCGCCGGGGCCTCGTCCGGCGCCGAGACCGGCGGCGCCCCATCCGAATGAACGAAAGTCCCGTCCAGCATCTACTGGACGGGACTTTCCCTTTACATCACTGCCAGCTCGCCATCCTTCACGTCCACGGTGAGCGTGGAGTCCGGGACGGCCTCTCCGGAGACGATCTTCCGGCCCACCAGGTTCTCCACCGTGTGTTGGAGATACCGGCGCAGGGGCCGGGCCCCATACATAGGGTCGTATGCGGCTTCCAGGATGTGGGATCTGGCACGGTCCGTCAGCTCCACCCGCAGCCGCTTGTCGGTCAGTCTGTTGTTCAGTTCCGCCAGCATCAGGTCGATGATGTGATAGATATCCTCCTTCGCCAGCGGTTTGTAGAACACGATCTCATCCAAGCGGTTGAGGAACTCCGGGCGGAAAGAGCGTTTGAGCAGCTCGTCCACCTGGGCCCGGGCCTGGGCGTCGATCTCCCCGTCGGGGCCGATGCCGTCCAGCAGGTACTGACTGCCCAGGTTGGAGGTGAGGATGATGACGGTGTTCTTGAAATCCACCGTCCGGCCTTGACTATCTGTGATACGCCCATCATCCAAAACTTGCAGTAATACATTGAACACGTCCGGGTGGGCCTTCTCCACCTCGTCGAACAGGATGACGCAGTACGGGTGGCGGCGCACCGCCTCGGTGAGCTGGCCGCCCTCCTCATAGCCCACGTACCCCGGAGGGGCCCCGATGAGCCTGGAGACGGAGAACTTCTCCATATACTCGCTCATGTCGATTCGGACCAGGTTCTTCTCACTGTCGAACAGGGCCTCGCTCAAGGTCTTGGCCAGCTCCGTCTTGCCCACCCCGGTGGGGCCCAGGAACAGGAAGGAACCGATGGGCTTGTTCGGGTCGGCGATGCCGGCCCGGGAGCGCAGGATGGCCTCGCTCACCAGCCGGACGGCCTCCTCCTGGCCCACCACCCGCCGGTGGAGGATGTCCTCCAGGTGGAGCAGCTTCTCCCGCTCGCCCTCCATGAGCTTGGCCACGGGGATGCCCGTCCACCGCTCCACGATGCGGGCGATCTCCTCCTCCGTCACCTTGTCCCGGAGCAGATCGTCCTCCTTGGACCGGGCGGCATAGCTCTCCTGCTCCTCCAGGCGTTTTTTCAGCTCGGGGATGGTCCCATATTGGAGCTGGGCCGCTTTCTCCAGGTCGTACTCCCGCTGGGCCTTTTCCAGCTCGGCGTTGGCGGCTTCCAGATCCTCCCGGAGCTTCTGCACCTTGCCGATGGCGTCTTTCTCGTTCTCCCATTTGGCTTTGCCGGCGTTGAAGCTGTCCCGCAGCTCCGCCAGTTCCTTCTGGATATCGGCCAGCCGCGCCTGGGAGAGCGGATCCTCCTCCTTTTTCAGCGCGGCCTCTTCGATCTCGTACTGGATGATCTTCCGGGAGATCACGTCCAGCTCGGTGGGCATGGAGTCCATCTCCGTCCGGATGAGGGCACACGCCTCATCGATCAGGTCGATGGCTTTGTCGGGCAGGAAACGGTCGGAGATATATCGGTCGCTGAGCGTGGCGGCCGCTACGATGGCCCCGTCGGTGATCTTCACCCCGTGGAACACCTCATAGCGTTCCTTCAAGCCCCGCAGGATGGCCACCGCGTCCTCCACGGTGGGTTCGCTGACCATCACAGGCTGGAAGCGGCGTTCCAGGGCCGCGTCCTTCTCGATATACTGGCGGTATTCGTTGAGCGTAGTGGCCCCGATGCAGTGCAGCTCCCCCCGGGCCAGCATGGGCTTCAACAGATTGCCCGCGTCCATGGCGCCTTCGGTCTTGCCCGCGCCCACGATGGTGTGCAGCTCGTCGATGAACAGCAGGATACGGCCCTCGGACTGCTTCACCTCGTTCAAAACGGCCTTCAACCGCTCCTCGAACTCGCCGCGGTACTTGGCCCCCGCGATGAGCGCGCCCATGTCCAAGGCGAAGATGGTCTTGTCTTTCAGCCCCGCCGGCACATCCCCTTTGACGATGCGCTGGGCCAGCCCCTCCGCGATGGCGGTCTTGCCCACGCCGGGCTCGCCGATGAGCACCGGATTGTTCTTGCTCTTGCGGCTGAGGATGCGGATGACGTTGCGGATCTCGTCGTCCCGGCCGATCACCGGGTCCAATTTGTTCTGCCTCGCCCGCTCCACCAGATCCGCGCCGTATTTCTTCAGCGCTTCATAGGTCTCTTCCGGGTTGTCGCTGGTCACCCGCTGGCTGCCCCGAAGCGCGGCCAGCGCCTGCATCACGCTCTCCCGGTCCACCCGGTAGGTGCGCAGCAGCTCTTTCAAGCCGCTGTCCGCCGTGTCGATGAGGGCCAGCAGGATATGCTCCACCGAAACGAACTCGTCCTTCATATTGCCCGCGATGGCAAGGGCCTCCTCCAACGCTCTGTCCACCCCGGCGGAGATGTAGAGCTTGTCCGCCTCCCGTCCGGAGCCGGACACCTTCGGCAGCTTCTCCACCTCGTGCCGGACCGCCGCCTGGAAGGACTCGATGGTAAGCCCCATATGGGTGAGGAGCTGAGGGATGAAGCCTCCCTCCTGCTCGACGAGCGCCAGCAGCAGGTGGACCTGCTCGATCTGCTGGTTGCCATGCTGTGTGGCCAGGCCCTGGGCGTCCTGGATACATCCCAGGGATTTCTGGGTGAATCTGTTCATGTTCATGAGCTACACTCTCCTTTGATGGGGACGCGGGACGGCGATGCGTCCCAGCGCAGGTCCGCTCCGCGTCCCGAACTGCGATCTTACTTAGTAGTATACCCCATCGCCCCGAGATTTCATGAACTGGCTGTAAACGTTTAGCACTCTCATCAAGAGAGTGCTAAAGCCCTGGCCCGCACATCCGGAGCAGCGCCCGGAACACGGCCCCGCCGTCCACCGTGTCAGGCCGGGCCCGCCCCGCGCACATCCGCTCCGGATGGAACTGGACGCAGATCAGCGGCAGGCTCTCGTGCTCCACCGCCTCGACCACGCCGCCCTCCGACCAAGCCGACGCCCGGAGCCCCCGACCCAGCCGCCCGATGCCCTGGTGGTGGCTGCTGTTCACCGGGAACACCGGGCCATACAGCCGGCGCAGGAGCGTGCCCTGCGCCGCCTGCACCGGATGGATCCGGTCGCCCTCCCCGGCCTGATGGAATGGGACCAGCGACGGCCCCAGGTCTTGGATGAGATCGCCCCCGAGCCACACGTTCACCACCTGATGTCCCCGGCAGATGGCCAGCACCGGCCTGTTCGCCCCCAGGAACGCGTCCAGCAGGGCCAGCTCCGCCTCGTCCCGGGCCCGGTCGATTCCCCGGGACCCCTGGTCCTCCTGGCCGAACAGAGCGGGATCCATGTCGCCCCCTCCCGCCAAGATCAATCCGTCATAGCGCAGTCCCGGCGGGGGGAGATAGCGCGCCTCCCCCTCTCCCCCCGCGGCCTTGACGGCGGCCAGGTAATTGGCCGCGTCCCCTCCGCCTGTGGATATCAAGATCCTCGGTCCCATCACACGCCCCTCTTCCTCTTGAGATATGCGCCCAGGCCCGGCAGCCCCTGTGCCAGCAGGGCCGCTGCGTACACGGCCACCCCCAGTCCTGTGCAGGCCAGTGCCGACCAACCGTGGCCGCACCCGGCGCGCATCATGATCTGGAACAAGAGATTGCACCACAGCCCCATCAGCACCGCCGCCAGCAGGGGCCGGACGAACCACTCGAACAGTTTCACCTTCAGCCCGGTGGCCCGGAGCACCGAGGCCAGGTTCAGCCCCATCCCCGCCAGCCCCGAGGCCACGTACCCCGCCGCAAACCCGGCCAGCCCCCACCGGGCCACGGCGAAAAAGGTGAACGCCAACTGCACCACGTCGCTGATGATGGCGTTGCGCGCCCCCTTGCCCTGAAGCCCCAGGCCGTTCAGCGCTCCCGACAGCACGGACTGCCAACATCCCAGCAGTGTGCCCACCGCCAAGGGCAGGATCAGCTCGCCCACCCGCCGGTCTCGGAACAGGGCCTGCCCCACCGTGGGACCGATCACCGCCAGCAGCGCCATGGCCGGAGCCATGAGCAGAGAGGTCGCGGACATCACCCGGTCCAGGAACCCGCCGGCCGCCCGCCGGTCCCCTTGAGCGGTGCGCCGGGAGAGATCCGGCACCATCACCAGGCACAGCGCCCCGATGAACCCGGTGGGCAAAGCCAGCATGGGCAGGGTCATGCCGCACAGCACCCCGAACTCGGACATGGCTTCGGACAGGGTCATCCCCCCCTCCACCAGTTTCGCGGGGATGAGCACCGAGTTGGCCGATCCCAGCAGCGTGCCCAGCAGGGACGTGGCCCCCACCGGCACGGCGATCGCCATGAGCCGTTTCCCGCTCACCTCCTCCCCGGCGCCGCCCGGGGGGAAGCGCTTCCAGTGCCTCCGGAACAGCAGGGTGAGGGCGCAGGCGGAGAACACCTCGCACAGCACCATGCCCAGGGCGATGATCCCCACCGTCTCCTCAGCGCTCCGGGGCAGCAGCATGACGAGCAGCAGCAGCACGGCCGCCGCCCGGATGACCTGCTCGGCGGTCTCCACAGCGGCGGGAGGACACACCCGGCCGATGCCGTAAAAGCAGTGCTTGTGGAGGTTCTCCACCCCTGTGAGCAGCATACACGGCACCAGCAGCACCACACCCAGGCGCGTCCTGGCGTCTCCCAGCAGATAGACGGAGATGGGGTCGGACAGCACGGCCACCGCCAGCCCCAAGGGGACCGCCAGGAAGAAGAAGCCCTTCAAAGCCCGCCGCAGCACCAGCCGCACCGCGCCGCTGTCGCCCAGGGCATGATACCGGGCGGACAGCGTGGACACCGCCACCGTCAGTCCCACCGCAGTCACCGACATGAGCATGGAGTACACCGGCATCACCAACTGATATAGCCCCATGGTCTCCGCGCCGATCAGCCGGGAGAGCAGCATGCGGTACAAGAACCCCACCACCTGGGCAAACAGGCCGGTGGCGGTGAGCAGCAGAGTCCCGGCCAGGATGGTAGACAAAAGGCTCGCCCCCCTTCATAGGATCACTTCTCGTCTATCCTATGAGGGAGGGCTTGTCAGAAATGCGCTATCGATCCGCCAGCCGGGCGAGGGCCCCGGTGACGCAGTCCAGATAATAGTCCGCCGTGTTGGTGGACACCCGCCACACCGGCGTCAGCCGGGCCCCGCCGGACAGGGACTGCGCGGTGGAGCGATAGCCCACCTCCATGGACCGGATGGCGGAGCACACGTCGCCGGTGGCCCCTACCGCCTCGGAAAAGCGCATCAGCGCCGTGGGCAGGGTGAGGGGCCGGCCCGTCTCCGCCGTCCCCTCCGCCGCCATGAGCAGAGCCCCCCGCAGGGAGCACAGCATCCCGTCCCGGTACACCAGCTCCACCTCGCAGGAGAACACCGGCATCCCGTTCCAGCTCTGGCGGAAACGCAGCACGGTCTCGGCACCGCGGACGTCCGAGGCCGTCTGCACCGCCTCCACCCCCATCCCGCGCAGCAGATCGGCGGCATGGGCCTCCGGACGGTCGGTCATCCAGTGCTCGTCCTGCTCGAACTCGGCGGACAGCTCTCCTCCGGCCCGCACGCTCACCTCGCCCAGCCCGCCCTGGTAGAGATACAGACCTCCGCCCCGGTTGCTGCCCTGGACGTTCTCGTCCAGCAGGGCCCGCACCAGCTTCCCCTCCCGCTCCAGGTCCCGCTCCACCGTCATGGGAGAAAGCTCCCCCGCGTCGGTGACGGCGGACAGCTCTACCTGGATGCCGCTCCGCTCCAGTACCTGGACGGTCTGCTCCAACGCCGTGCGCTCATAGCTGGCGGACTCCTCGCGGCGGGCCCCCACCAGCACCAGCAGGAAGCCGTTGACCACCAGCAGGATCAGGATGATCAGGTCCTTCAATTTTCGCCATTCCACGGCCGCCCCCCCTTTCGCCCGCTCAGCTCGCCACCCACTCCGGGGACAGCAGCGTACCGCCCCCATCCCAGTATTGGATCGCCAGCTCCTGCCGTCCGTCCGTCAGGTCCGGGAGCATCACCGCCGCCTTGTCGATGGGCAGCAGCAGGGTGTGCTCCCCGTTGGCGGCGTAGCTGCGGAAATGCAGCGTGAACTGGGCCACATGCTCGTCCTGCACCAAGAACTCCGCTGCCCAGCCATCGGCCCCCAGCCGCACGGCGCCGCCCCCCAGCAGGTATCCGAAGCGCACACAGAGCGTCTCCCCCGTCTCCCGGGCAGACATGAGGTACAGCCGGGCCTCCCCGCACAGCGCGCCCAGGGTGCGCTCGGCCAGCGCCCGGGTCGTGTCCACCGCGCCGGCCAGGCCGTCTCCCACCGGATATTTCTCTCCCTGGGCCGCCCGATAGGTCACGGTGCCGTTGTCGCTCACCACCAAGCGGTCGCTGCCGTCCAAGTATACCTCTCCGCCGCTCACCGGGGCATGGTTCTGGGTGCTGAAGGACATCGCCTCCAGCACTGCCCACACCTCGCTCTCCCCTGCCAGGGGCATGGACGCGGCATACTGCGCTCCCCCATGCTCCCCCTCGGTGATCAGGGTGTATGGCTCCAGCAGGTCGCTCAGCCCCTCGTTCTCGAACGCGAAATACGCTCCGTTGAAATCCACTCCCTCCACCACCGGATCCAGGTGGAGGGACTGAGTGAGGGCGGTAGGACTGGCGAAGAAGCGGCCGCTGCCCGCCTCCTGCCAGCACAGGAGCACCTGGTCCTGCTCCCCGGCACACAGCAGCACACGCCGCGCCGACCCGTCCAGCAGCTCCGCTCCCGTCCCCTGGAGCCACCGCTCCAAGGCAGTCAGGGGCACCTCGCCTTCGAAATCGAAATAGACCCCTTTGCTCCCCAGGCACCGCTGCCACTCGCTCTCGCTCATGGCCCGGGCCCCTCCGGCAGAGGCCAGGGCGTCTCCCAGCAGCGCCCCCAGGGGCGGGAAGCATTCCTCCAGCCGGGCCTCGTCATACTGCACGCCGAAGCGCCCTCCCTCCGCGCAGATCGCCAGACGGGACGGGAGCATGGCCGCCGCCGGCTCTCCGCCCGCCGTCCCCACTCCGGGGCTCGCCCCAGGCGAGAGCAGGTCGGACAGGCCGCTGTCCCGGACCAAGGGCGTCATGGACAGCAGATAGGCCGCGGACAGGGTGAGCAGGAGGATGAGCGCGTCCTTCCCCCATTCGATCCAGCGCCGATCAATCCTCATGGGCATCCTCCCTGCGCGGGCCTTGGATGGGCAGCTCCATGCAGATCGTCAGGCCGGGATCGTCCTTGTCCACCAGGTACAGACTGCCCTCGTGGCGCAGCATGATCTCCTGAGCGATGGACAGCCCCAGCCCTGTGCCGCCGGACTGGCGGGAACGGGCCTTGTCCACCCGGTAGAAGCGCTCGAAGATGCGCTCCCGGTCGCCCTCCGGGATGCCGATCCCGTTGTCGTCCACCTCCATCCACACCCGGTCCTTCGCCAGCCCGGCGGAGATGACGATATGCCCCCCGTCCGGGGTGTATTTGATCGCGTTGGACACGATGTTCATCATCACCTGCATCACCCGTTCCCTGTCCGCCCGCACCTTGGGCAGATGGTCCGGCATGGCCAGCTCCACGGTGTGGGAATGGTTCTGCGCGTCCATGAGCACGGCCTGATAGGTGTCGTCCACCGCTTGAGCGAAGGGGAACCAGGTCAGGCGCAGCTCACTGCGCCCTGAGTCGAACCGAGACAGGGTGAGCAGGTCCTGGAGGATATGGGTCATGCGGTCGGACTCGTTGAGGATGACCCCCAGGAACCTCTGCTCCATCTCCGGCGGGAGCTCCCCCACTCCGTCGGACAGGGTCTCGGCATAGCTCTTGATATTGGTCAGCGGCGTGCGCAGCTCGTGGGACACGTTGGCCACGAAGTCCTTGCGCATCTGCTCGGCCTTGCGCTGCTCGGTGACGTCGTGGATGAGCACCAGCACGCCTCCCTGGTTGGCCCGGGCATAGGGGGCGAGCAGCAGCTCCAGATACCGGCCGTCCACCGTCCGCGATCCGGCCAGGCCGCCGGGCGCCGCCTCCGCCTGCTCAAAGGGGAACAGATCGCCGAACAGATCGCCGTAGCGGTCCTGCTGGGTGAAGGAGCGGCCCAGGAGCCTGCCCGCAGCGGGGTTGGCGTGGATCACCCGCTCCTTGCGGTCGAACGCCACCACGCCGTCCGCCATGTGGAGGAAGAGGGTGTCCAGCTTGTTGCGCTCGTTCTCCACTGCGGCGACGGTGGTCTGGAGCTGACGGGCCATGGCGTTGAAGCTCTCGGTGAGCTGGCCGATCTCATCGCCGGAGGTCACCTCCAGCTTTCGGGAAAAGTCCCCCCGGGCCACCTCCTCGATGCCGTCGGTGAGCCGCTGGAGGGGCGTGACCATGGTCTTGGACAGCAGGAAGGACAGCAGCACCGAGATGATGAGGCCCAGTACCAGCGCCTCCATGATGAGGTTGAACATCTCCCCGTTCAGGCTCCGGGCGGTCTCCCGGTCGTCCAAAATGTAGACGATGTAGGGCTGCCCTCCCCGGGTGATGGGGATGGCGGCGTCCATGTAGTCGGCGGTGACGCTGCTGTCGAAACCTGGCTCCCCCAGAAGAGCGGTTGAGATGTTGGGGGTGATCGCCACGCCCCCGTCCGGCTCCGCGGCCGACCCGGCCAGACAGCGGCCCGTGGCCCCGTCCAGCACGTAATAGTTGCGGTCGTGGCCGTCCACCCCCAGCACGCCCGCATAGGCCGACAAAAGCTCGCCCACCATGGCCGCGCCGTCCTCTTCGCCCTCGGTGGCCGTCTGGAGGTCCCGGACGAAGTCCACGTTGTCCTGGCCGAACGCGCCGGCGATCTGCTGGTAGAACTCATCGATATAATAGCCGGTGACAGAATTCATTAGGAACGCGCCCACCACCACCATCAGCGATACGATGAGCAGCACCATGATGAGCACCAGTTTGATATGCAGGCTTCGGCGCATGGGCGGGGACCTCTCTTCCCTGGTGAGATTCGCTCGGGGCGGACGCCTTACCGGCGGGCGGGCGAAGGGCGCGGCCTACACGCCGAAGGCATAGCCCAGCCCCCGGCGCGTCACGATGAACCTGGGGTCGGCGGGGTCGTCCTCCAGCTTCTCCCGCAGACGGCGGATGGCCACGTCCACCGCCCGCACATCGCCCACATAACCCTCGTAGTTCCACACCTGCTCCATCAGCGATTCCCGGGACACCGCCTGCCCCCTGCTGGAGGCCAGGGTTTTGACCAGCTCGTATTCCCGCTGGGTCAGGTCCAGGGCCTCGCCGTCTTTGTACACCAGCATAGCGTCCAGGTCCACCTGCACCCGCCCCAGCTCCAGCCGGTTGGCAGCGGTTCTGGGGTCGGCCTTCGTCAGCATCTCCGTGCGGCGGATATTGCTCTTCACCCGGGCCAGCAGCTCCCGCATGGAGAAGG